>JBAVKA010000315.1:0-1985 GCA_049688075.1 Gammaproteobacteria bacterium | reverse complement strand
GAGTTTCAACCGTTCTGAAGCACGGGACCTGCTCGATCAGGTCTGGTCCATTGAGGACCCGCGCGCGATCAGGGCGCTCTACAACAGCGTTCTTGTGCAGGGCGGGCTGGGGGGGCTAGTACGGCCCGGCAATTAATCATTTTTCCGGGTTTTCGATTTAACATCAGGCATGTGGTTGTTACTGCCTGCTTTAGCGGTGCGTGTAATAAACTCCGGCACTATGTGGTTGCGGGGGAGCAGGAAATGAAGCGAACGTTTCAGGGATTAGTTCTGCATGGTGGTGGTCATTGTCGGGACTGTGCACTGGTTGAATGAAAAAATCCGCATTGGTAATTATGTTAAATAATACAGATACCGACGTTTATAGCCCGCCGAAATGATCCTATATTTCTGTTATTATTGTAAATTCAGACAAGCTTGCGATATACGCCTGGCAGAACATCCGACAGTCGCTATGCTTGTTAGCTGGCACAGGGAACAAACACGGTTTATATTTGATCAAGGTTCATTGAAATAATTCGGGCATGTACCGATCACGAGGTTTGATATGACACAAACAGCCACACAGCAAGCAGTTACACAGCCAGAGATGACGCTGGCAGCCACTGACCTGAGTCTTACTTTGGCGGCGCAGGAGAAAATGGCCGAGTTGTTCAGCCAGGTCGATGATGCCGATCTGCAGGCCATCCGGGTTTTTGTTTCCGGCGGCGGTTGCGGGGGCATGGGATATGGCATGACCTTCACCGACTCGCGGACTGAATATGATTATGTACGCAAGGAGAACGGGTTCAGCGTCTTTGTCGATGCCGTGGCGATCAATTACCTGCGCGGCGTGGAGATCGATTATGTCGAACGTCCAACGGGTGCCAGTTTTGTCTTCAACAATGCCTTTGCCCTGACGGGGGGTTCGGGTACCTGTGGCGCCTGCGGTGCCGCGGGCGGAGGTTGTGCCTGACGCAATCCCGACCGAAGGAGGCGGCGCGCCTCCTTTTGATTGCTCCACCAAACAGTTACCGGACTGTTCCTTATCTCGAAGCGGCACGGCGCCAGGGCATTCATGTCCTGGTTGCCTCTGAGGGCAGGTTTTCCCTGGTCAACGAGATCACTGACGGGTTGCATATTGATCTCGAGGACCCGGCGGCGATCGAGCGGCTGCTGGCCGCCAACCTCGAGTATCCCTTTACCGGCGTGGTGGCGACTGACGATGCCAGTGTGGAAATCGCCAGTCGAACCGCCCGGGCGTTGAATCTTCCGCACAATTCGCCGCAAGCTGCGCGGCTTACCCGGCGCAAGGACCTGTCTCGAAAGGCGCTCGCCACCGCGGATGTGCCGGTACCCGGGTTCCGGATCATCGATTTGCAACAATCGATCGACTCCCAGCTTGGCCGACTGGAATACCCGTGTGTGATCAAGCCGCTGTCGCTTTCGGCCAGTCGCGGCGTCATCCGCGTGGATGACGCAGAAGCGCTGCATACGGCCTGCGCGCGCATCGAGCGGATCCTTGGCGGCGAGACGACTCGCGACGGCTTTGCTTCAACCCACCTGCTGATTGAAGCCTTCGTGTCCGGCCCCGAAGTTGCCCTTGAAGGCCTGTTGAGAGACGGGCGGTTGAACGTGCTGGCTATATTCGACAAACCGGATCCGCTGGATGGACCATTTTTCGAAGAGACGTATTACATCATACCCTCGCGTCATGACGAGAACATCAAGGCGCGGATCATCAGGCGCGTCGAAGAGGCCTGTCTGGCGCTCGGATTACGTGAAGGTCCGGTACACGCGGAGGTACGTATCAACGGGGGGGATGGCGTCATCCTTGAGGTTGCCTCGCGCACGATCGGGGGGGATTGCGCCCGCCTCCTGCGTTTTGGCGCCGGACAGGCGCTGGAGGATCTGGTGATCTCGCATGCCGTGGGCAAGCCGTTACCTGTGGCGCCACAGGAAGGCGGCGCCGGTGTGTTGATGATTCCCATTACCGAGGCCGGCAT
>JBAVKA010000314.1:0-1508 GCA_049688075.1 Gammaproteobacteria bacterium | reverse complement strand
GACATTGACCGCGCCCATCGACGGCGTCGTGCAGCAGCTTTCCGTGCACACGATCGGCGGGGTCGTCACGCCGGCACAGCAGCTCATGGTCATCGCACCGAAGGAAGGCCAACTGGAGATCGAGGCCTGGATCGAGAACAAGGATATCGGCTTCGTGAAGGAGGGACAGGCGGCAGAAATCAAGGTGGAGGCATTCCCCTTCACGAAATACGGTGTGATCGATGGAAAGCTGCTGCACGTTTCCCATGACGCCATGCCGCTGGATAAGGTTGGGTATGTTTATTCAGCACGCGTTGATATGGAACAAACGAGCATCGATGTGGGTGATAAGCAGATCCGACTGTCGCCGGGCATGAACGTGGCTGTGGAAGTGAGGACTGGGCAACGAAAAGTGATTGAATATTTTCTGAGTCCGATTTTGCGAGGGTTCAAGGAAACAGCACGGGAGCGTTAAACAAATAATTGTTTCTATATTCGCTTTTGCGTGAAGTTTCCATAATTTGTCAACAGCAACATGAATTACCCGTAAAGTCGACTAAAGCAACCTCGATAGATTTTGATAAGGTGGTGAGAAATGGATGAGCTGCTCGGATTTATTGCATTGTCGGGAGCTTTTTTTCCGCTCATTTTGTGGATTCCGGTTTGCCTTCTGGTGGCAGTGGTCGTTTCGAGGCTATCGACTCGGGGTGTGTACCGGCTCTTAATCGGGTTGGCGGCGTTCGCGATAACCTTCACGCTACCGCTGGCGGATGAAATCGCAGGACGGATATACCTGAGCTATCTGTGTAAAACACAGGGCGGATTCAAGGTGTATCACACAATTGAGTTGCCAGAAAAATATTGGGATGAGAATGGAGACCCGAGATTTATTAAATTTGCCAGATTTAAAGATATACCATCGTTAGATAAAGTTAATGGCACCCTCGATTTCAGCGTGCTTCCTGAGTACGGTCTTGATAGTAAAAAAGAGATATATTCATCATTGTTTGGTATTCGACTATTTCGTTATTGGTATTTTAATAAGAAGACGAATCAAGTTCTTGGAGAAAACAGGTTTTTCACCTGGAAAGGTGGATGGCTGAATAGAACATTTAGTGCGAATTCGGGCGTTTCATGTGACCTATCGGGACAGCCAAATACCAAAGCAAAGATATTATCAATCTTCGTGCCGAGGAAGGCAACCCAATAAGCAAGGAGACCAGAATGAATACTGTGAATAGTAGCTTTCAGCAAGCACAGCTGGCACAGGCGGCTTACGCAGTTGGATTTGTGAAAGGAATGAGTGGTCAAAGTAACGAAGATTATCTAGGTCTGCTCACGGATGAAGATGTGGGCATGTCTGATGCACAGGCGAGAGCATTCGCGGATACCTACACCGTAGTAGAGCAATTCAACGACCCGGAGTCCGGTTTTTCTGCAACCATATTCCAGGAAACCAATACTGGACAAGAATCAAATACTGGGAAAATATATTTCGCAATCCGGGGAACCGAAGGTCTCAATCTAAC
>JBAVKA010000313.1:0-18794 GCA_049688075.1 Gammaproteobacteria bacterium | reverse complement strand
CAGCCGGAACAGCGTCAGCGGCAGGCCGATGTCGTTGTTGAGGTTACCCTGCGTGGCCAGAGTCCGGCCGGCGCGGGAGAGAATGGCGTGCATCATGCTGCGCACCGTGGTCTTGCCGTTGCTGCCCGTCACGGCCACCACCGGCAGCGTGAACTGCGCACGCCAGTAGGCAGCCAGCCGGCCGAGCGCCAGACGCGTGTCGTCGACCTCCAGCAGGGGCAGCGAGGTATTGGTAATGTGGCTGACGGCCGCAGCCGCCGCGCCACGCTCGCGCGCGGCATCCAGATAATCATGACCGTCGTGGTTCGGTCCCTGCAGGGCGACGTACAGACTACCCTGCTGCAGCTGCCGGGTGTCGGTGCTCACGCCGTGGAACAGCACATCGGCGGAAACACAACGACCGGCCAGCACCTCGGCGGCTTTCGAGAGCTGCATCGTCATCATTCGGCCCATTCCCGCTGCAAGGCCATGACCCGTTCGCGGTCACTGAATGGCAGCGCCTTGTCGCCGATGAGCTGCACCGTTTCATGTCCCTTGCCGGCGATCAGCACGATGTCGTCCGGCCCGGCCTCCTGTAACGCCATGGCAATGGCGCTGGCCCGGTTGTGCTCGATAGGCACGCAATCGGGATGCTCGAAGCCGGCGCAGATGTCACGCATGATGCGTTGCGGGTCCTCGCTGCGGGGATTGTCGTCGGTCAGCACGATCCGGTCGGCGTGGCGTTCCGCCGCGGCGGCCATCAGCGGGCGCTTGCCGCGGTCACGGTCACCACCGGCGCCGAACACGCACCACAAGCGTCCCTTGCAGTGCAGGCGCAGCGAAGCCAGCACCTCATCAAGCGCGCCCGCGGTATGGGCGTAGTCAACCACGGCCAGTGGCCGCCCGGCGCCCAGATCGAAACGTTCCATGCGGCCCGCCACGGTACGCGTACGCTCCAGACGGATCAGCGCTTCCTCGAAGGGCAGGCCGGAAACGCACAGGCCGGCGAGCGACGCCAGCAGGTTGCTGGCATTGAAACGGCCGAGCAGTCGGCAATTCAATACACCGCCACCCCACGGCGTGCTCACCTCGAACTGCATCCCTTCGAGGTCGAGGCGCAGATTGCGCCCCACGACCCATTGCGAGGGGAAACGCGTCCTGCGAGGCTCCCCCTCTAGCGTGTAGGCCACCGGGGCTACGCCGGGCGGGATGTCATCGAGCAGGCGGCGGCCAAACGCGTCATCGGCGTTGATCACGGCATAACGCAAGCCCTCGCCGTGGAACAGCTTGCGCTTGGCATGCGCGTAGGACTCGATGTCGCCGTGGTAATCCAGATGATCGCGTGACAGGTTGGTCAGTACAGCAACGTCGAAATGCACGCCGTTTACGCGTCCCTGGTCCATAGCGTGAGAGGACACCTCGGAGACCACGCAGCGCGCACCCTGCTGCTGCAGGGTATACAGTGCCCGTTGCAGCGAGAGTCCATCCGGTGTGGTGTGCGTCCCTGGATTCAACTCGTTGTACAGGCCATAACCCAGCGTGCCGATCACGCCGCAGCGGCGATCAGTGCTGTCGAGAGCCTGCGCGATGTAGTGGCTGCAGGAGGTCTTGCCGTCGGTGCCGGTGACGCCGATCATGAACAGGCCGCGCGAGGGATGACCATAAAAGCGGTCGGCAATCAACCCCGCCTTCTGGCTCAGGGCGGGCACCACCACCACCGGCACCGGCAGCAGCGCCGCCAGTTCCGCCAGTCCGCCCATCCCCGCGGCTGGTTCCCACGCCACGGCGGCTGCACCGAGCGCGAGCGCCTGCCGCGCATGCTCCAGGCCATGGGTGCGGCTGCCGGCCACCGCCAGGAACAGGTCACCCGGCTGCACCTTGCGGCTGTCCAGCGCCAGTCCCGCGATGGTCAAAGACTGCCTGATTTCGGCGCTCCCCAGTCCGTGCAGCAGACCGCCGAGAGTATGCCCGGTAGTTTCGGCTCTTTGCGGCATCATGCGGAGTCTCCTGGCAAGTCATGATGTGACTCAAGCAACGGCAGCTTGTCCGGTGGAACCGCCAGCAGGCGCAGCGCGCCGGACATCACCCGGGAGAACACCGGCGCGGCCACCTGGCCGCCGTAGTATTTTCCCTTGGGTTCATCCACCATCACCACCATCACCAGGCGCGGATCGCTGGCCGGCGCCAGGCCCGCGAACACGGACAGGTACTTGTCGTGGGAATAACCGCCGGCCACCGACTTGTGTACCGTGCCGGTCTTGCCGGCGACACGGTAACCCGCCACCTGTGCCGCCGGGGCGGTGCCATGAGGTCCGGCGGCCTGCTCCAGCATGGCGATGATCTGCTGCGTGATGCGCTGCGGTATAACCCGCCGACCCTGCGGCGCTGCATCCTGGTAGAGGAAGGTGACGGGACGCCTGATCCCGCCTGCGGCCAGCGTGGCATACGCCTGTGCCAGCTGCAGCGGCGTCGCCGATATGCCGTAGCCGAAGGCTATGGTCGCCGTTTCGATCTCTTTCCAGTTGCGGTAACTGGACAACAGGCCGGATGCCTCGCCCGGAAAGCCGCTTTCCGTCGGCTCGCCGAAACCGACACTCGATAACATCGACCAGATACGCTCTGTCGGCAGCGACAGCGCGATCTTGGTGATGCCGACGTTGCTCGATTTGCGAATCACGCCGGCCACATCCAGCAGGCCGTAATTGTGCACATCCTTGACCGTGTTGCGGCCCACACGAAACCAGCCGGGTGAGGTCTCCACCTCGGTTTCCGGTGTATAACGTCCGTCCTCGAGCGCGCAGGCCACGATAAACGGCTTCATGGTGGATCCCGGTTCGAACACATCGGTAACCGCGCGGTTGCGCAGGGTCCGCCGCTGCAGTTTCTGACGATTGTTCGGGTTGTAGGACGGCTGGTTGACCATCGCCAGAATCTGACCGGTTCTGACATCCAGCACGACGGCGGAGGCGGCACGCGCGCCGTGTTCCTTTACGGCCGCCATCAATTCGCGGTACGCCAGGTACTGGATACGCCGGTCGATGCTGACCACCAGGTCCTTGCCGGGACGTGAACGCCGGATGCTCTCGACATCCTCGACCGTATGGCGCTGGCCGTCCTTGATCACGCGCTTCGCGCCGGGCTCGCCGCGCAGCCAGTCGCCATAGGCCAGCTCCAGCCCTTCCTGCCCGGCATCATCGATATTGGTAAACCCGACAACCTGCGCGGTCACTTCGCCAGCCGGGTAAAAGCGTTTGTACTCCTTCTGCAGATAGACGCCCGGGATGTCCATGGCCCGTACCTGCTCGGCAAGCAACGGGCTGATATGGCGTTGCACGTAGACGAATTCCCGCCCGGCGTGCTTCGCCACCAGCTGCTGCACATGATCGCGGTCGAGCGACAGCAGGCGCGCCAGTGCGGTGATGCCTTCCTGCACGCCGACCAGTTCCTGTGGATTGACCCAGACCGACTCGACCTGCGTGCTGACTGCCAGCGGTTCCCCTTTCCGGTCGAGGATCATGCCGCGGTGCGCGGGCAGTTCCTCGACACGCAGGTGGCGCGCGTCGCCCTGGACTTGCAGAAAATCCTTGTCCAGCACCTGCAGGCTGACCGCCCGCCAGATCAGCGTCACCAGCGCCAGCACCATGCCGGCGACCAGGATCACGCGCCGGCCCGGCGGGACGGAAAATGTCCTGTTCCTGTTCATGGTTTCAGGATCACCATCTGGTCAGGCGCCGGACTGATCATGTCCAGCCGGCTGCGGGCGGCATTCTCGACCTGACCTTGCGTGGTCAGGGTGCTCTGCTCCAGCTGCAACTGCCCCCACTCAACATCCATCCGGTCTCTCTCGTAGCCGAGCGCCTGCAGTTCCACGAACTGCTTGCGGCCCTCATGCCGGGCATAAACAACCCCGATGCAGGTCACGATGACACCCAGCAGGAGCAGTAATGCGGTGGTGGGCTTCGCGCTCACTGCAGACGCTCCGCGATTCGCAACACCGCACTGCGGGCACGCGGGTTGGATGCAATCTCCTCACGCCCCGGCCGGATGGCCTTGCCGACAGGCCGCAGGCGCGCGATGTGTTCCGTGCCGGTTACCGGCATCCCCGGCGGTGGCTGTTCACCCCGGTGCTCGTGACGGATGAAACGCTTCACGATCCGGTCCTCGAGCGAGTGAAAACTGATAACCGCCAGACGACCCTGCCGGGCGAGAATATCGGGCACCTGTTCAAGCACCGACTGCAACTCCTCGAGTTCACTGTTGATAAAGATGCGGATCGCCTGAAAACTTCGCGTGGCAGGATGCTTGTGCGGTTCGCGCACCGGGACCGAAGCTGCGATCAGCTCGGCAAGCTGGCGGGTGGTACACAGCGGCGCCTCGTCACGCGCCCGGACGATGGCGCGGGCGATCCGCCGTGCGTAGCGTTCCTCACCGAAGTCGAACAGTACCTCGCTGATGTCCCGTTCACCGGCCTGCGCCAGCCACTGCGCGGCGCTGATGCCCGCGCCCGGATCCATGCGCATATCGAGCGGACCGTCGTCCGAGAAACTGAAGCCGCGCAGCGGATCATCCAGTTGCGGGGAAGAGACCCCCAGATCCAGCAGCATGCCGTTGACCAGTCCTTTCAGCTGTCGTTGCGTAACCAGATGGCTCAGCATCGTGAACGTACCCTGTTCTATCTCGAAACGCGGATCACCGCCGAATTGCCTTTCCGCCGACTGCACGGCCTCGGGATCCCTGTCCATCGCGAGCAGTCGCCCCTTTGGTCCCAGCTCCGCGAGCATGGCGCCCGCGTGCCCGCCACGTCCGAAGGTGCCGTCCACGTAAATACCATCCGATCGTATACGGAGCCCGTCCAGTACCTCTCTGAGCAGTACTGGCTGGTGAATGTGGTCCATTCCCATTGGTCAGAGCGTCAACGTTTCCAGGGAGTCGGGCAGCTCAGCGCCGCCAGCCTCCGCCGAAACCCAATCAACACAATTGCGTTCCCAGGCTTCCTCATTCCAGATTTCAAATTTGTTGCCCAGTCCCGCCAGCACCACGCGCTTGTCGAGACCGGCGAATTCACGCAGACGCGGAGGAATCAGGATACGCCCGCTGTTGTCAACCTCGAGCTCGGTGGCATGGCCCAGCAGCATGCGCTGCAGCGTGCGCGTGCGCTTGTCCTGGTTGGGCAGGCGGACAAGCTTGCGTTCGATCTCGTCCCAGTCGGGAAACGGGTAGAGCAACAGGCAGCGATCATCATGGACGGTCAATACGACCCGCCCCTGGCAGCGCTCGTCGAGTACCGTGCGGTAACGGGTGGGAAAAGCCAACCGTCCCTTGGCATCGAGATTGATGGTGCTGCCACCCCGAAACAAATTAGCCCCCTTCTCTCCCTAAATTCCCCATTTATTACCACTACGCCCCACTTTGCGACACTATAGATACGGAGAGCCGAAGCTGTCAAGCAAAAAACCAAAGAATTCTCCTTTTTTAGCAGTAACTTAGGCCAGATCATCGGTCGGGCATCGGGGCGTCATACATATATAAATTGGAAATCAAAAGCTTGCCGGATTTACCTTGAGTGAATTAACAGGATTAGTAAGGTTTTGGTCTTTTCCGCACCAAATACGTGCAGGGATTGTAGTCGATAGATAAGAAAAGGTGGTAGAGAAAACGCAATATATTGCGTTTTCTCTACATCGATTCCCATATATAGGGTAATTTTCAGCCGTAACAGGGGCAAGAGGTGGGACCTTGAAAAAACACTTGGCGGCTTAGCGCTGCCTGTTGTCGCTACCGCGCATGGCCCAGTCCAGCCTCTCGACTGGTACCCGGTCACACCTTCTCCCTGTAGGCAAAAAAAAAGGCCTGCAGAGCAAGCCTTGGTCTTTTTTATGGGTACCGCTACCTGCTAGAAGGGGATGTCATCGTCAAAATCCGGTGCTGCGGACCCGGCGGATGAGGCCGACTGCTCTGCCATGGGGGGTTTCGAATCGCCGGCGGCATAGCCGGTACTGCCGCCCCGCCCACCCAGCATCTGCATTTCGCCGGCGATGATTTCGGTGGTGTAACGGTCATTTCCGCTCTTGTCCTGCCATTTGCGGGTGCGCAGGCTGCCCTCGACATAGACCTGGGAGCCTTTCTTCAGATATTCCCCCGCAATCTCCGCAAGGCGGCTGTAAAACACCACGTTGTGCCATTCGGTGCGTTCCTGTTTCTCACCGGTTTGCTTGTCTTTCCAGGATTCCGTCGTTGCCAGCGTCACATTGGCAACGGCATTGCCGCTCGGCATGTAGCGGACTTCCGGGTCCCGGCCCAGATTGCCTACCAGTATTACCTTGTTGATTCCTCGCGCCATGATGGCCTCCTGTTGGTGTTGTAGATTCACTGTCCCTGTGGGTTCGCCCCTCGTGCCGGCAGGCAACTTCCGGAGAGGTATTCTATGCGATGGGTCGATCCATGTCCCGTTTTACGGCAATGCCGTCTCATCGAATACCCGCTTGTCCACCCGCAGATAGGCAACCCCTTCATCCGCGATCACCACCGCCTCCGCCACACCGGCAATGCCGACCAGTTCCCGCGTCAGCCGCTCGGCATCCACCGGATCATTGATCGACACTTTGTGTATATAACTGGCGAGCAGGCGCGGCGGCTTCATCGAGGCGGCGACCAGCAGCCACAGCAGCGCGCCCAGTGCGGTGAACAGAAACACCCCGTGCAGGCCGAAACGACCGTGGACCAGTCCGCCCAGCGATCCGCCCAGAAACGCGCCGAGAAACTGAGAACTGGAATAGACGCCCATCGCCGTGCCGCGGCAGTCGAGCGGCGCCGCGCGCGATATCAACGAAGGCAACATCGCCTCCAGCAGATTGAACGCTGTAAAGAACAGGAACAGCAGCAGGGCGATATCGACCAGCGACACCGGCAAGCCGTAAAGACCCATCTCGGCCAGACACAGGAGCGCTATCGCGCCCAGCATGACAGGCTTCACCCGCCCCTTGCGTTCCGCCTGAATGATGAATGGAACCATCGCCAGCACGGAACAGACCATCACCGGCAGATAGATTTCCCAGTGCCGACTCTCCTCCAGGTTCACCTCGTCGCGCAGCATCAGGGGCATCACCACAAACGTAGCGGTGAGGATCATGTGCAGCGCCAGGATACCGAAATCGAGACGCAGCAGGTTGCCATCTCGCAGCACCCGTCCGAACTGCGACGGCACGGCTTCGGCCTCGCGGTGCATGCGGGTCACGGCCGGCGTGGGAACCACGAAAACCACCACCCCGATGCCGACCACAGCGAGCACGGCCGTAATCCAGAAGATCCCCGGCACGCCGACCCATTTATTGATAACCGGCCCCGCGACCATCGCGACGGCAAACGACAGGCCAATGCTCATGCCGATCATGGCCATGGCCTTGATACGGTGCTCTTCCCGGGTGAGATCCGCGGTGAGGGCCATGATGGCGGCGGCAATGGCGCCGCTGCCCTGCAGTGCCCGTCCCAGGATCACCAGATAGATGGTTTGTGCCTCGGCGGCGATGACGCTGCCCAGGGCAAACAGCAACAATCCGCCGATCATGACCGGCTTGCGACCGATGCGGTCCGACAGCAGGCCGGCGGGAATCTGCAGCAGCGCCTGGGTGATGCCGTAGGCGCCGATGGCGAGGCCGACCAGCGCGGGTGTGCTTCCCTGGAGGTTCCCCGCGGCATAGAGCGCGAATACGGGCAGGATCATGAACATGCCCAGCATGCGCAGGGCAAAGATGCTGGAGAGCGAAAAGATCGCCCGCAGCTCGAAACGGCTCATTCCGAGCCTGGATGTCACTTCTGCATTCACCGTAGGAAAAACCTCTTTGCCTCTGACTTGCCAAGCGCCGTATATTAGCAGGTTGGCGCTTGAAGCGTCAGGCTCGCCGGAAGGAAGATGGACACCATAAAGATCAGGGGTGCACGCACCCATAACCTGCAGAATATCGATTTGGACCTGCCCCGTGACAGGCTGATCGTCATCACCGGGCTGTCCGGTTCCGGCAAGTCCTCGCTCGCCTTCGACACCATCTATGCCGAGGGCCAGCGCCGCTACGTGGAATCACTGTCGGCCTATGCACGTCAGTTCCTCTCCATCATGGAAAAGCCGGATGTGGATCACATCGAGGGGCTGTCTCCGGCGATTTCCATCGAGCAGAAATCCACCTCCCACAACCCGCGCTCCACCGTCGGCACCATCACCGAGATCCATGACTACCTGCGACTGCTGTTCGCGCGGGTCGGCATCCCGCATTGTCCGGCGCACGGCACGGTACTCGAGGCGCGCACCGTCAGCGAGATGGTCGATCAGGTGCTGGCATTGCCGCAGGGCAGCCGCCTGATGCTGCTGGCGCCGGTGGTACAGGCGCGCAAGGGTGAACACCACCAGCTAACGGAGGAACTGCGCGCGCAGGGTTTTGTTCGCGCCCGCATCGACGGCGTCGTGGCGGAACTGGACCAGCCGCAGGCGCTCGATCCGCAGCGCAAGCATGTTATCGAGGCGGTGGTCGACCGTTTCCGCGTGCGCCCCGACATCCAGCAACGCCTGGCCGAATCCTTCGAAACGGCCCTGCGGCTCTCGGACGGACTCGCGCGGATCGCGGACATGGACAACCCCGATCAGGCCGAGCTGGTATTCTCCGCCAAATTCGCCTGCCCGGAATGCGGCTATTCATTGAGCGAACTGGAGCCGCGGCTGTTTTCCTTCAACAACCCGGTCGGCGCCTGCCCGGAATGCGACGGACTGGGGGTGCGCCAGTTCTTCGACCGGGAACGGGTGGTCGCCCATCCCGAACTGAGTCTCGCCGGCGGCGCGGTTCGCGGCTGGGACCGGCGCAACGCCTACTACTTCCAGATCATCAGCGCACTGGCACGGCATTACCACTTCGACATCGAAACCCCCTTCGAGGAACTGCCGCAGGAAATTCAGGACATCATCCTCAACGGCAGCGGTGACGAGGTCATCAGCTTCCAGTACCTCAACGAGCGGCATGGCACGGTCAAGCGCCGCCATGCGTTTGAAGGCATCATCCCGAACATGCAGCGGCGCTACCGGGAAACCGAGTCTAACGTGGTCCGGGAGGAACTGGCACGCTACCTGGGCACCCGTCCCTGCCCCTCCTGCGAGGGCACGCGACTCAACCCGGCGGCGCGCCATGTCACGGTGGCCGACCGCTCGCTGCCGGAGGTCGCCGCCCTGCCGGTGGGCGTCGGACGTGCATTTTTCAGCGAGTTGCGCCTCCCGGGGTGGCGCGGGGAAATCGCCGACAAGATCCTGAAGGAGATCAACCAGCGCCTGGAATTTCTGGTCAACGTGGGGCTGGAATATCTGTCGCTCGACCGCAGCGCCGGAACCCTCTCCGGCGGCGAGGCGCAGCGCATCCGCCTGGCGAGCCAGATCGGCGCCGGACTGGTCGGTGTCATGTACGTGCTTGACGAGCCGTCCATCGGACTGCATCAGCGTGACAACCAGCGCCTGTTGAACACCCTCACCCACCTGCGCGACCTCGGCAACACCGTGATCGTCATCGAGCACGACGAGGAAGCCATCCGCAGCGGCGACTATGTGGTCGACATCGGGCCCGGGGCCGGCGTGCATGGCGGCCGGATCGTCTCACAGGGAACACCGGCTGAGATCATCGCTGATAAAAATTCACTGACCGGTCAGTATCTGTCCGGCCGGCGATCCATCCCACTGCCGGAGTTTCGCGGACCCGTCGATCCGGAGCGTCTGCTGGTCATCGAGGCGGCCAGCGGCAACAACCTGAAATCGGTCACGGTGGAAATCCCCGTGGGTCTGATGACCTGCGTCACCGGTGTCTCCGGGTCCGGTAAATCCACGCTGATAAACGACACGCTCTACCGGCGTGCCGCCCAGGTGCTCAACAAGGCCGCGGATAGCGGCGCGCCCTGCCGTGATATCCGGGGACTGGAGCACTTCGACAAGATCGTGGACATCGACCAGAGTCCGATCGGCCGCACGCCGCGCTCCAATCCGGCCACCTACACCGGCCTGTTCACACCGCTGCGTGAACTGTTCGCCGCCACCCAGGAGGCGCGCGCGCGCGGCTACCCACCCGGACGCTTCAGCTTTAACGTCAAGGGGGGGCGTTGCGAGGCCTGCCAGGGCGATGGCGTACTCAAGGTGGAAATGCACTTCCTGCCGGATATCTACGTACCCTGCGATGTGTGCAAGGGACGGCGCTACAACCGGGAAACCCTGGAGGTGCGTTACAAGGGCAGGAACATTCACGAGGTTCTGGAGATGACCGTGGAAGCCGCCCTGCCCTTCTTCAGCGCCATCCCGGTCGTTGCGCGCAAACTGCAGACGCTGATGGATGTCGGACTGTCCTACATCACCCTGGGCCAGAGCGCCACCACGCTCTCCGGAGGCGAGGCGCAGCGCGTCAAACTGGCGCGCGAACTCTCCAAGCGCGACACCGGCAAGACGCTCTACATCCTCGACGAGCCCACCACTGGTCTGCACTTCCATGACATCGCCCAGTTGCTGGAAGTGCTGCACCGTCTGCGCGACCATGGCAACACCATCATCGTCATCGAACACAACCTGGATGTCATCAAGACCGCCGACTGGATCATCGACCTCGGGCCCGAAGGCGGCACCGGTGGCGGCGAGGTGGTGGCAAGCGGCACACCACCGGCGATCGCCGACTGCGCCGCCTCCTACACGGGGCAGTTCCTGAAACAGGTGCTGGAACCGTCCGTACGCCGAAACGTCGCGCAAACCCGGTCCGGCTGAAAGCATCGTGTCGCGCGATAAACAGCCACCTGGCTATTTGGTTCGTCGATAAACGCCATATCCACCGCAAAAACGCAAAGCAGTTTGATTGTTTGCCTCATCACCCCTGAAACCCGGCCACCACCGGGATGAGCGACATCCCGGGCAGTACAGTAATTCAGGAAAATGAAAACGGCGTCCCCACCGCGATGCCTAGCTGACGGTCCGCCCGGCCCCGGTTGACGGCGATCTCCACCAGTCCGCTGGAATTCGCGTACCAGAAGGCCGTTCCGGATGGCATGTCCGTGAAAGTCCGGGCCCTGGATAAGGTGTGGCCATTGATGTTCAGCGTGGCCGCGCCGGTCGCCGCCACGGCGCGCGTTCCCGTGATGGCATTCCCGTAGCGGTCGATATAAACCACCTGGTGCAGTTCATCCGGCCACTCCGGCCGGGCGCCTGCCGCGCACGCCACGGGACCGGCGCCGAACGTACCGTCACGCGCCAGGCGCGCCGCCAGCGGAGCGAACACATCCCGTGCGTGGAAACTGGGAGAAGCGGTCGCCGGATGTGGCAATTCCCAGCATTCCACGTGACGCGCCCGTCGCGTCAGGATCGCGAACAGACCTTCATCCGGCCCCACATAGCAGCGCCCGTCGGCCCTGGCCAGACCACCTGGCCGGACACCACCCACACCCGGATCCACCACGCACAGAAAAACACTGCCCGGTGGCAACCCGGCCGCATACGCCGGCAGCAGATAGGCTGCCGACTGAATATCGAATGGGGTCAGATCGGCGAACAGGCTGATCACCGGAACACCCGGAGCCTGTTGTTGCAGCACGGCCTGCACCTGCCCCGTGTACGGCCCTTCCAGTCCGAAGTCAGTGAATAGAAAAATCATGTCCGCCTGAAAACCGGCAAGCTGGCATCATCCAGCTGCTCATTGTAACAGTGACACCGGCAACCAGCCGCCAGTTGCCTGCAGCGGAGCGGGCTGCCCCGCCTCGCTGACCCAGACCGCGATTGCCTGACGCCTGCCATCCACGTCCCGCGCTCGAGGCAACGGCACCTGCCAGAGACCCTCAGCCGAAGGGTGTACGGTATGGGAGAGCGCCACGAACGACTGCGGGAGGACGCGGTTCCGGTTTTCACCGCGCAGGACTTGCGTCTCGATGCCGAAACCGAGCAGGACGACATGCAGTTCCAGCGATCGGCCGTTCGCCGGGAAGCTCGCCTGGAGGGTATCGTGCGAGAGTGTGACGTCCAGTTTCCCAGGCGTACGGTCACTCGCCCGCGGGGGCAGCGCGAACGTCCAGCCGCGCCATTCCCGCCCGTTGATGAACATGCCCGGGGTATAGACGCTGCCGGCCCCGCCGGAGCGGGCATAGGCGCGCTGACGCTCGCCATGCTCCACCGCGGCGTAGCGGTCTTTCCAGCCCAGCGCATCCCAGTAATCGACGTGGAAGGCGACTGGAACGATGTGCGTCCATAACGCCTCGCTGTCCACATAGCGATTCAGCCAGCGTTCGGCCGGCGGACAGCTGCTGCAGCCCTGAGAGGTATAGAGTTCGAGCAGGGTCACCTGTCCGGGACCGCTGAAAAACCGGGTCGTCTCCTGCGCACCGGCGCTGAAGGCCAGCGCCAGCAGCAGCACCGCCATGACTGTTCGTGATTTCATCACCCTTGTTACCGTCCCCTCCGGGCATGGCGCCTGGACCGTTAACTGCATGAAGTGAGACCATCCGACTGCCGGGATGTTTCAGGACATGAAATTCCCTTTTCAACTAAAATGGAATCACTGATCGAATGGCGCCTTCTTATGGGATATCGTCCTGTCAAACGGATAACCGGCCACGGGTCTCTTCCGGTTTCCCCGGCAATTGCTCCTGCATCGCCTTAAGTGCCTGCTTTTGGTGCCCTACCTCCTCGATAACTGCTCCATGCGTCGCCTAAGGCGCCTGCTCTTGGTAGTCTACCTCCTGCATCCCTGTAGTCATGCACGGCCCAGGCCGGTTTCTCGACCGGTACCCGGTCTCACCTTCTGGCCCAGGCCAGTCTCCTGACCGTTTCCCGGTCTCCCCTTCTCCCTGCAATCGTGTCTCACGCGACACGCGTACATTCCTGCACTTCGAAACACACGAAAAAAACGCCCTGTATACTGACATAATAGCGTGTTCCATGTGTTTTAATGTCTATTGACCAGTCAAGGCTTAACCCAGCGCCATTGGAGTCAACACCATCTTTCCCCGCAAACCAACTTCAAATCCGGCCGTTCCATGTCCACTGCAAATGCCAAATCACCCGCCAGGATGGCCGCCGTTCTGCTGCTGTGGCTGTTCCCGCTCACTGCCTCCTCCGGCCAGGATTTCCCGCTGCAACAGACGATCGCCGCCGCCGTTCAGGCTCTCGGGAATGGTGACCAGGTCACCATCGAGGGCGAACCGCTCGCGTCCCGGATCGTGCTGCCCGCCCTCTACAGGGCGAATAATGACGCCCCGTTGTGGTCAAATCCACACGCCATCGATCAACTGCTCACCGCGATCCGGACCATCGACCGTGAAGGTCTGTTGCCGGCTGATTATCACCTGACGGCACTTGAGACACTGCAACAGCGGATGGCGGCGGGAGAAGACGCCGCGCCGCCGGGACTCGCCGCCGATTTCGACCTCTTGCTGACCGACGGCCTGGTGCGACTGGGCTACCACCTCGCCTTCGGCAAGCTCGACCCGGAGGCGCTGGACCCTGACTGGAACCTGCGGCAGCAGTTCGAACAACCCGAAGCGGTGTCGCGGCTGGACGATGCCATCCACAATGGACGTATTAACGCCATGCTCGGTTCCGTGCGTCCGACACTCCCGTCCTACACACGACTCATATCCGCCTTGCAGGAATACCGTCGCATCGCAACGCAGGGCGGCTGGCAGAGCGTTCCGGCGCCTCCGTCGCTGAAGCCGGGCATGACGGACCCGCGTGCCGTGGTGTTGCGACACCGGCTCGCGGCCAGCGGCGATCTGTCCGGAGAGAAGACGGATTCCCCTGATTTCGACTCGCCGCTGGAGGCCGCCGTGCGACGCTTCCAGGGACGTCACGGACTGACTGTGGACGGTGTGGCAGGCAGGGCAACACTCGCCGCCATGAACGTGCCCGTCGAACAGCGCATCGATCAGATTCGTGCCAACCTGGAGCGCGCCCGCCGGGTGCTGCATGACCTGCCGTCCGAGTATGTGCTGGTCGACATCGCCGGCTTCAAGGTCCGTTTCTATCGTGACGGCCGGGCGATCTGGGAAACCCGCGCGGTGGTGGGCCGGCCCATGCGCATGACGCCGATCTTCAAATCACGCATCACCTATCTGGAGGCCAATCCCACCTGGACCGTGCCGCCCACCATTCTCGGGGAGGATGTTCTTCCCGCCATCAGGCGCGATCCGCATTACCTGCAGGAGAAGAACATGCGGGTGATCGACCGCCAGGGCAATCCCGTCGACCCGGCCGGCATCGACTGGTCCCGCTACCGGGGTTCGAACTTTCCCTATATGATCCGTCAGGAACCGGGGCCGGAGAATGCACTGGGCCGGATCAAGTTCATGTTCCCCAACACGCATGCGGTCTACCTGCATGACACACCGGGTAAGGAGCTGTTCAGACGCACGGAACGGACCTTCAGCTCCGGCTGCATCCGCATCGAGGATCCCTACGGGTTTGCGGAACTGCTGCTCGACGGGGATCCCGAGTGGGACCGGGCACGCGTTATCGCCGCGGTTGACAGCATGAAGACCCGCACCATCCGCCTGCGCACCCCGGTCGTCGTGATCCTGCTGTACTGGACGGTGGACGTCGACGACGACGGCACCGTGCTGTTCAAACAGGATATCTACAACCGCGATCCTCCGATCATCAAGGCGCTCGGAAAGGGTTTCAGCTTCCTCAAGGCGCCGGTCATTCGGGACGCCACTCAGCGTCCGTCGGGATGGACACCCGGCTCATCGGGTTGAATATCACGCCCCAGGCGGCAGTAGCTGGACATGAATTCAGTCGCTACCGCTCTAACAACCGGGCATGCTGCTGATCCCGCCCCCGGCTTCATCCGTTAACCGGGATATTCAGGCGCGCTTTCCATGGCTCATCAGCAAAAAACCGGGCGCTGCCCGGTTTTTTGCTGTCACTCCCGCACGAAGCCGGACGATGATGTCCCTCAATCCTGGATAGCGGTTTCCGGCTCGGGCCGGTCGACCAGCTCGACATAGGCCATCGGTGCATTGTCGCCGGGACGATAGCCCGATTTCAGGATGCGCAGATAGCCGCCGGGGCGGTCGCGGTAACGCGGGCCGAGCTCATTGAACAGTTTGGTCACGGTGTCGCGGTCGCGCAGGCGACTGAAGGCGATGCGGCGACGGTGTACGGAATCGCTCTTCGCCATGGTGATCAGCGGTTCGGCGACGCGCCGCAGCTCCTTGGCCTTGGGCAGCGTGGTCTTGATGATTTCATGCTGCAGCAGTGACACTGCCATGTTCTTCAGCATGGCGCTGCGGTGGCTGCTGTTGCGGCTCAGTTGCCGCCCGGAGTTGCGATGACGCATGGTGTTGTCTACCTGTCGGGTTGGTTAGGCGCTGACCGCGGTCTTTTCCTTCAATCCGGATGGCGGCCAGTTCTCGAGACGCATACCCAGTGAAAGACCCTTGGTGGCAAGTACATCCTTGATCTCGGTGAGCGACTTCTTTCCCAGATTCGGCGTTTTCAGCAACTCCACCTCGGTGCGCTGGATCAGGTCGCCGATGTAGAAGATGCTCTCGGCCTTCAGGCAGTTGGCCGAGCGGACCGTCAGTTCCAGATCGTCCACCGGGCGCAGCAGAATCGGGTCGATATCGCTTTCCGCCGTACGCGGCTTGTCCTCGGAACGGGCCTGCAGGTCCACGAACGCGGAGAGCTGGTCCTGCAGAATGGTGGCGGCATGCCGGATCGCCTCCTCGGGATCGACGGTGCCGTTGGTCTCGATGTCGATGATCAGCTTGTCGAGGTCAGTGCGCTGCTCGACGCGGGCGCGGTCAACCGTGTAGGAAACGCGGTTGACCGGGCTGTAGGAAGCATCAAGCTGCAGGCGGCCGATGGTGACGCTTTCGGATTCTTCATCGAAGCGTACCGTAGCCGGCTGATAGCCGCGCCCCTTGGCGATCTTCAGCCGCATGGACAACTCGCCTTCCTTGGTAAGGTTGGCGATGAGGTAATCCGGGTTGACGATCTCGATATCGTGGTCCACGGCAATGTCGCCCGCGACGACCGGACCCGGCCCCTTCTTGTTCAGGGTCACGGTGGCCTCGGCGCGGTTGTGCATGCGCAGGGCGACTTTCTTCAGGTTGAGCAGGATGTCGATGACATCCTCCTGCACGCCTTCGATGGTCGAGTATTCGTGCAGCACGCCCTCGATCTCCGCCTCGGTGATCGCGGTTCCGGGCATCGACGAGAGCAGGATGCGCCGCAGTGCATTGCCCAGGGTATGACCGAAGCCGCGTTCCAGCGGTTCCAGGGTGACACGGGCGTGTTTGTCGCTGACGACCTGAACGTCCACGATGCGCGGCTTCAGGAATTCGTTGACTTTTCCAAGCATGGATGACCTCTCAGTGATTTACTTCGAGTACAGTTCGACAACGAGGTGTTCGTTGATATCGGCCGGCAGTTCGCTCCGCTCCGGGCGTGACTTGTATACGCCCTGCATTTTCTTGACATCGACATCTATCCAGTCGGAGATGCCGCGCTGCTGCGCGAGATCGACGGCCGCCTGGATGCGCAGCTGGGCGCGCGACTTGTCGTTGATACTGATAACGTCGTTCGGCTGCACCTGGTAGGACGGAATGTTCACGCGGCTGCCATTCACGCTGACGCCGTTGTGGCGAACCAGCTGGCGCGCCTCGCTGCGTGAGGATGAAAATCCCATGCGGTAGACGACGTTGTCGAGACGCCCCTCGAGCAGCTGCAGCAGAACCTCGCCGGTCGAACCCTTGATGCGCGAGGCTTCCTGATAGTAGGTGCGAAACTGGCGCTCGAGTATCCCGTAGATACGGCGCAGCTTCTGCTTTTCACGCAGCTGGGTGGCATAGTCGGAGAGCCGCTGGCGGCGCTGGCCATGCTGGCCGGGCGGGAACGGGCGGTTTTCCACCGCGCACTTGGCGGTGAAGCACTTCTCACCCTTGAGAAACAGTTTGCCGCCTTCCCGGCGACACTGGCGACATTTGGATCCTGTGTACTTTGCCATGTTCTTTTCCTGCGCTAGACGCGACGCTTCTTCGGCGGACGACAGCCGTTGTGGGGGATCGGGGTCACGTCGGTGATATTGGTGATCTGGAAACCGATATTGTTCAGTGCACGCACGGCGGACTCGCGTCCGGGACCGGGACCCTTGACCTCGATCTCGAGGTTCTTCATGCCGTACTCCTTGACCATCTCACCGGCGCGTTCAGCGGCGACCTGCGCAGCAAACGGCGTGCTCTTGCGCGAACCGCGGAAACCCGAACCGCCCGAGGTCGTCCACGCCAGCGCATTGCCCTGGCGATCGGTGATGGTGATGATCGTGTTGTTGAAGGAAGCGTGAATATGGGCAATCCCGTCAGAGACGTCCTTCTTCACCTTCTTGCGTGTACGTGGTGCTGCCGCCTTAGCCATGCTTCGGTTACCTGGTTTACGTTATGTCCGGGGTGTCTGTCGTATTTACTTGCGAATGGCGCGCCGCGGACCCTTGCGGGTGCGTGCGTTGGTGCGGGTTCGCTGGCCGCGCAACGGCAGGCCGCGGCGGTGCCGGATGCCGCGATAGGTGCCGAGATCCATGAGCCGTTTGATGTTCATGGAAACGGTACGGCGCAGGTCGCCCTCAATGGTGTATCGGGTGATCGCGTTGCGCACCTGTTCGATCTCGGCTTCACTGAGATCCTTGATCTTCATGTTCGGCTGGATTCCGCTCGCCGCGCAGATCTTGCGCGACGTACTCCGGCCGATGCCGTAGATAGCCGTCAGGGCGACCTCGGCATGCTTGTGTGGTGGAATGTTGATTCCGGCTATACGGGCCATAGTTAAACAGTCTCCAGAGCGCCGCCCGGCCTGAGCGTCGCGAAAAGGGCGTAATGATAGCTTCTGGGCAACATAAGATCAATGACAAACAGCGACTTGCACAAATGCGCCCGGGTCCAGGCGCGCCCTGAATCTCAAGGTGTTATATCCAGAATATTCAATGTGTTGCATGGATCAGCGAACCACTCAGCCCTGGCGCTGCTTGTGGCGGCCATCCTTGCAGATGACCCGTACCACACCCTTGCGCCGTATGACCTTGCAGTTACGACAGATACGCTTGACTGAAGCGCGTACTTTCATGTCAATTCACCTTCTTGAAAAACTCGTTAACAGGGCCGGCGCCTTCAGCGCAGCAGACCCGCACCGCCCTGGCCTTTCAGATTGGCCTTCTTCATCAGGCCGCCGTACTGGTGAGACACCAGATGCGCCTGGACCTGGGCCATAAAATCCATGACCACGACAACAATAATCAGCAGGGATGTCCCGCCGAAATAAAACGGCACGTTCCAGTACAGAATCAGGAACTCGGGCATCAGACAGACCAGGGTGATGTAGGCGGCGCCGGCAGTCGTCAGCCGGGTCATGACACCATCGATGTATTTCGCGGTCTGTTCACCCGGTCGGATGCCCGGGATGAAGGCGCCGGACTTCTTCAGATTATCCGCGGTCTCCCGGGCATTGAAGACCAGCGCCGTGTAGAAAAAGCAGAAAAACACGATCGCCAGCGAGTAGAAAATTACATACAGCGGCTGCCCCGGCGACAGGGTCGTCGAGATATCCTTCAACCAGCCCATCCCTTCGTGGCTGCCCATCCAGCTGGCCATTGTAGCCGGAAACAGGATGATGCTGGAGGCGAAAATCGGCGGTATGACACCCGCCATGTTCAGCTTCAGGGGCAGATGCGTGCTCTGCGCGGCATAGACCTTTCGGCCCTGCTGGCGCTTGGCGTAGTTCACCGTGATGCGTCGCTGCCCGCGTTCGACGAACACCACGAATCCGGTCACGGCGA
>JBAVKA010000312.1:0-4728 GCA_049688075.1 Gammaproteobacteria bacterium | reverse complement strand
CGTCACGGCCCCGCTGTGTCAGGACCTGCGAGCAGTGCTCGATAAACTCGACCATGACACAGCGCCTTCCCATGACTGATACGGCCGAAATCCTGTCAGCCGGGTCCCTGCCGCGAGAGATCAGGCTCATCGTATTCGACTGGGACGGGACATTGATGGATTCCGAGGCGCAGATCGTCTCCTGCCTGCGCGCGGTCATCCACGACCTGTCGCTTGAACCGCTGGATGACGAGACGCTCCGGAATGTGATCGGACTGGGACTTCGTGAAGCCATCGACGCGCTCGTTCCCGGACGGGACGAGGATTTCTGTCAGGCATTCATTGCCCGGTACCGGGGCCACTGGTTCAATTCCGGCGGTTCCAGTCTGTTTGCGGGTGTGGGTGACATGCTGGAGGCGTTTCGGCGGCAGCAACTCCTGCTGGGTGTGGCGACGGGCAAGTCGCGGCGGGGACTCGACCGGGTGCTGGGGGAGACCGGACTGGCCAGCCATTTCGACGCCACCCGCTGTGCCGACGAGGCGCCTTCCAAACCGCACCCGCAGATGCTCCTCGATCTCATGGACCAGCTTGGCGTCACGCCCGCTCAGACTATCATGGTGGGTGATACCGAGTATGATATGGAAATGGCGAGCAATGCCGGCGCCGCGAAAATCGCCGTCACGACCGGTGTGCACAGTGAACAGCGCCTGAGCCGCCATGCCCCGCTGGTGTGCCTGCGGCACATCTCGGACATGCCGGCCTGGATGACAAATACAGGCATACCTCCATTTAACCGATAGCTATCCGTCCCTTTATTCAGGTGGAACAGATGTCAGACAAGGATTCATCCGGTGCATCCCCGAAAAGGGGCCCGGTTCATTTCGAGCCGCTTGACGAGGCAATGAGCACCAAAGGTGACTGGCAGCGTGACCTGGTCAATCGTCTTGCTTTTGCCTCGCTGAATGAACAGCGCCGCGCCCGTCGCTGGAATATCTTCTTCAGGTTCCTGCTTGCCCTGTACCTCGGCGCGATACTCCTGGCTTACTGGCCCACGGACTGGAAAGCCATCAGCACGACGGGCGGCAGGCATACCGCGCTTGTTGAACTGAAGGGTGTCATCTCGGATGATACCGAGGCGAGTGCCGATAACGTGATCGACGGCCTCAAGGATGCCTTCGAAGACAAGAATACCGCGGGGATCATCCTGCGCATCAACTCCCCCGGAGGCAGCCCCGTGCAGTCCGCCTATATCTACAACGAGATCAGGCGCCTCAGGAAGAAATATCCCGAAACCCCACTCTATGCGGTGGTGAGCGATATGTGTGCATCGGGTGGATATTACGTGGCCTCCGCTGCCGACAAGATCTATGCGGACAAGTCGAGTATCGTGGGCTCCATCGGGGTACGGATGGACAGTTTTGGTTTCGTCGGCAGCCTGGAAAAGCTCGGCGTCCAGCGACGCCTCTACACGGCCGGCGAGCACAAGGGATTTCTGGACCCGTTTTTACCCGCCAGGCCATCCGACGTGGATCATGTCCAGAAGCTTCTGGACGATATCCACGAGCAGTTCATTGACTCGGTCAAGGAGGGCCGCGGGGATCGGCTCTCCGATGATCCCCAGCTGTTCAGCGGCTTGTTCTGGACCGGTGAAGAGAGTCTGGGTCTGGGGCTGATCGATGCGATCGGCAGTGCCGGCTATGTCGCGAGAGAAGTGATCGGCGAGGAGGACGTCGTCGATTTCACCCGGGAACCCGATCTGCTGGAACGGCTTTCGAAGCGCATTGGCGTCGCCATGGCCAGTGCCATGACCGGACTGATAACCCGCGGTGCGGTCAGCCTGCACTGAGGTTCATGAGGTACGCGCCCCGCCCGGGTGATTGACACGGCCAGCGCTGCCGGATGACAAAACCTGTGAAGAACTCCGCTGCCCTGCTCCGCTGAGCATGGCGCCGATTCAGTTCAGGGCAGACGAACGCCGGCCCTCGTCAGCATGTCCGTGAGGCGGATCAGCGGCAGTCCGACCAAAGTCGTCGGATCATCCCCCTCCATGCGTTCGAACAGGGTAATACCCAGGCCCTCTGATTTGAAACTGCCGGCACAGTTGTAAGGCAGGTCATGGCGCAAATAGCGCTCGATCTGTTCCTCGCCGAGGGTGCGGAAGTGTACGCGGAAGGGGATCACCTCCACCTGCGCCTCGTCCGTGGCGGTGTTCAGCAGGCAGAGCCCGGTCAGAAAGGTGACGGAGCGTCCGGACAGGTGGCGCAACTGCGCGGCCGCCCGTTCATGAGTTCCCGGTTTCCCCAGCACGTCATCGCCGACGGTCGCGACCTGGTCGGAGCCGATGACCAGCGCCTGGCAGGCGGGAGCACCGGCGCGTGCCTTGGCCTCCGACAGGCGGCGCACCAACTCCAGCGGCGGCTCATGAGGGTGCCGGCTTTCATCGATGTCGGGTGCAATACATTCGAAAGGCAGCGCCAGACGTGACAACAGTTCGCGGCGAAACGGCGAGGTCGATGCCAGCACGATCGGTAGGGAGCATGCAGGGGTGTTCATGTTATCAGACAGAGGGCATTCCGTATTATTCACCGCAGAGACGCAGAGAACACAGGGAATCCAAATTCAAGAAATACAGCTCAATAAAATAGAAATCATTCAACAAAAGTAGCGGTCAGGATTTAAATATGGTTTCACTGTGTCTCTGCGGTGAATCTTCAGTATGACACCGGCAGACTATTCGATTTCCACCAGAGTCTCATCGGGGTTGACCGACTCGCCCTTCATGACATGAATGGACTTGATGGTACCGGCGACAGGAGCCTGCAGCTCGGTTTCCATCTTCATGGCCTCGGTGATCAGCACGGGCGTTCCCGCCGTGACCGCGTCGCCGATATTCACCAGAATGTCCACGATCGTACCCGGCATGGACGTCGTGACATGCCCGGGCAGCGTGGCGCGTGGCCGCTTGCTTCCCTTGATGGCAGCTTTGCCCGAGCCGGACGCGGGCGCGCTTTCCGCCTGGATCTCGTCCAGGATCTCGACCAGAACTTCTTCGGGAACACCGTCGACCGTCATGTAGAAGGGACGGTTGTCCTGAGTGCGATGTCCAGTGCCGGTCACCCGGATGTGATAGGTTTCGCCGTGGAGGCTGACGTTGAATTCCGTCGGCCGGGTCTGTTCGTTGGCACGCCTGTTGTATATCTGTTCCAGCGGTTCTGCCACCAGGGCATTCTTGCTGCGTTGCTCGAGAAAATCCCGGCCGATCTCCGGGAACATGGCGTAGGTCAGGACGTCCTCTTCGCTTGCGGCCAGTTCGCCGATGGCTTCACGCAGGTTCTCCATCTCGTCATCCAGCAGGTCGGCGGGCCGCACGTCGATCACGTTCTCGTTGCCGATGGCGAGTTGCTGCACGAAGGAATTGATGCTGGCCGGAGCCTTGCCGTAGCGGCCCTGGAGGTAGAGTTTTACCTCGTTGGTGATGGTCTTGTAGCGGGATCCGGTGAGGACATTCAGCACGGCCTGCGTACCGACGATCTGTGAGGTGGGCGTTACCAGCGGAGGGAACCCCAGATCCTCCCGCACGCGCGGAATCTCCTGGAAGACCTCGTTCATCCGGTCCAGGGCACCCTGTTCACGCAGCTGCGTGTACAGATTGGATATCATACCGCCGGGTACCTGGTAGATCTGCACCCGGGTGTCCAGTCCGGTGAACTCGCTTTCGAACTGGTGGTATTTCTTGCGCACGTCGCGGAAGTAGAAGCCGATCTTCTGCAGCGCCTCGAGGTCGAGGCCGGTATCGTATTCGGTGCCGCGGAATGCCGCCACCATGCTTTCGGTCGCCGGGTGACTGGCGCCACCGGCAAACGCGGAGATGGCGGTGTCGATATGGCAGCAGCCGTTCTCGATGGCTTTCAGCATGCACATCTCGGTCGTGCCGGTGGTGGCATGACTGTGCAGGTGCACCGGGAGGTCCGTGGCCGCGACGATTTCACGCACCAGCTCACCCGTTACCAACGGCGTCAGTAGTCCCGCCATGTCCTTGATCGCCAGGCTGTCACATCCCAGGGATTGCAGGTTCCTGGCCATGGTGACGAAGGTCTGGATGTCGTGCACGGGACTGGTGGTGTAGCAGATCGTGCCCTGGGCGTGCTTACCGGCCTCCCGGGTGGCCTCGATGGCGACCTCCACGTTGCGTATGTCGTTCAGGGCGTCAAAGATGCGGAATACATCAATGCCGTTCTCGGCGCTGCGCAGGACGAATTCACGCACCACGTCGTCCGAATAATGGCGGTATCCGAGCAGGTTTTGTCCGCGCAGCAGCATCTGCAGCCGGGTGTTGGGCAATGCTTCACGCAGTTTCCGCAGCCGTTCCCAGGGGTCTTCCTTCAGGTAGCGCAGGCAGGCGTCGAACGTGGCGCCGCCCCAGACTTCCAGCGACCAGTAGCCGATGTCATCGAGCTGCTTGCAGATCGGCAGCATGTCTTCGGTGCGCATACGGGTGGCGATCAGCGACTGGTGGGCATCGCGCAGAATGAGATCGGTTATATGTAGCTTGGGCATGGTTTCCGGTTCTTGCTGTCAGAGGCCAAAATGCGCCGACAGCGCTGCGGCGATGACGGCCGAGAGTTCGCGTGTCGGACGGCTTGTCTTGTAGTGAATGAGTTCCGGGTGATCGTCCACAAAACCGGTGTCAAAGGAACCTTCGCGGAACTCGGGCACTTTCAGTATTTCCATGTAGTAGGGAATCGTCGT
>JBAVKA010000311.1:0-20945 GCA_049688075.1 Gammaproteobacteria bacterium | reverse complement strand
GGCCTGTGTGATACGCAAACTTTTGCAGCGACATGCATGTGCCTTCTTCATGACTTTGACGGATGACTTATCATAACGTAAAAAATGGCCGGCGCAGCCGCCTGTTTCATGCGGGATATTTCACGCACTTACTCAATGACTTTTAATTACCATGCAGACGATGTCAACCTGGGAAATGGTGTTGCTGGGAGGGCTTGCGCTTCTGGTGCTGTTCTGGGCCGGGCCCGGAGTCAAGGCGATGCTGGAAAAAAGCCGGCAGGCGAAAGAACGGGACTGGGCCGGGCTGCTGGTTCCCCTGCTGCTCGTGGTGGCGTTTGTCATTCTGCTCATGAAGATGGTTTGAGCCTATGCCATATGCCCTGTCGCTGCGCAACCTGAAAAAAACCTACAAGAACGGTTACGTCGCCCTGAAGGGAATTACCCTGGATGTGGGCGAGGGCGACTTCTTCGCGCTGCTCGGCCCCAACGGGGCCGGCAAATCGACGACGATCGGGATTATCACCTCCCTGGTGAACAAGACCGGCGGGGAAGTCCGCGTCTTCGGTCACGATCTCGATACGGACACGGCCGCTGCGAAATCCTGCATCGGCCTGGTTCCGCAGGAATTCAACTTCAACCAGTTCGAACCGGTCGTCGAGATCGTCGCCAACCAGGCCGGCTATTATGGTATCGAGCGGCGCGAGGCTATCCGGCGGGCCGAGAAATATCTCCGCCAGCTTGGTCTCTGGGAGAAGCGCCGCGACATGGCCCGCAATCTCTCCGGCGGCATGAAACGGCGGCTGATGATCGCCCGCGCCCTGGTGCACGAACCGCGCCTGCTGATCCTGGACGAACCGACCGCCGGCGTCGACATCGAAATCCGCCGCTCCATGTGGCAGTTCATGCGCGGGATTAACGCGGCGGGGACCACAATCATCCTCACCACGCATTACCTGGAAGAAGCGGAACGCCTGTGCCGGAATATCGCGATCATCGACGAGGGTGAACTTATCGAGAACACCACCACCCGCAAGCTGCTCAACACGCTGCACATGGAAACCTTCGTCCTCGACGTCGCCACCCCGCTGACGGAGGCGCCGCCGCTGCCGCAGCACGCGCTCCGACTGATCGATGAATCCACCCTCGAGGTGGATATCTCGAGGGATGAATCCATCAACCGCCTGTTCGAGGATCTGTCCCGGCTCGATATCCGGGTGCTCAGCATGCGCAACAAGACCAACCGCCTGGAACAGCTGTTCGTCCGCCTGGTCGAGGGTAATGGAAACAACGGAGCGCCTCAGACATGACATTCCGGCAGAAATACACCGCGTTTCGCACCATTCTGGTCAAGGAGATCCTGCGCTTTGCGCGCATCTGGATACAGACGGTGTTGCCCCCGATGATCACCACGGCGCTGTATTTCATTATCTTCGGCAATCTCATCGGTTCCCAGATCGGCGATATGGAAGGCTTCCGCTACATGGAGTTCATCGTGCCCGGGCTGATCATGATGGCGGTGATCACCAATGCCTATGCCAATGTGGTGTCATCGTTCTACGGTTCGAAGTTCCAGCAACACATCGAGGAAATGCTGGTCGCGCCGCTGCCGAATTATGTCATTCTGACCGGTTTCATCTCCGGTGGTGTGGCGCGCGGACTGACGGTCGGGATGGCCGTCACGCTGGTGTCCCTGCTGTTTACCCCTCTCAGCATCCATAACCTCTGGGTTATGCTGAGCATGATTCTGCTGACGGCCATCCTGTTTTCGCTGGCCGGCTTTATCAACGGCATCTATGCCAAGAGCTTCGATGACATCTCGATCGTCCCGACGTTCGTGCTGACGCCCCTGACTTACCTCGGCGGCATCTTCTACTCGATCAATATGCTGCCTTCCTTCTGGCAGCACGTCTCGCTGGCCAACCCGATCCTGTACATGATCAACGCGTTCCGCTTCGGCTTTCTCGGGGTGTCGGATATTCCGCTGGCGGCTTCCTACGGGATCAGCATCGGCTTCATCGTGCTGCTCTACGCCCTCAGCATCCGCCTGCTGAGAAAGGGCCACGGTATCCGCACCTGAGGGCGTCTCAGGTTCTGAGTTCAATTGCGCCGTTGCGCGCGTACAGGCCGAGGTCACCGGCGAGCAGGGCCTGCAACCGCTGGCCAACCAGTTGCCCGCGCCAGCCATGCAGCACCTCGCTGTCCGGCGCGCCAGTTGCGAGTTGTTCCAGCTGTTTTCTCGAGGCGAGTACGGCGGGGTTGAGGGCGTTCTCCGCACCGCTCACGCGCACCACGGCCATCATCGCGTCGACCAGCGCATCCTGCAGCGGCGAGAGGCGGACCGGAAGCCCGGTTGAGGACAGCGGTTTCGGCGCGCGCTCCCTGGCTTCGGCGACCAGTTCGAGCAGCCGGGCGCCGTGTTTGTCGATGAAGCGCTCATGCAGGCCCCGGATGGCGCCAAGCGCGGCCGGTGTTCCGGGCTGGTGGCGGGCGATCTCGACCAGCTCATCATCGCGCAGCAGCCAGCCGCGCGGGCGATTCTGGTCCCGGGCGACGGTTTCACGCCATTCGGCCAGCGCCTGCAGCACGGACAGACCGGCGCCCTTCAGGCGGTTGCTGCCGCGCACCTTGAGCCAGGCCTGTGCGGGATCGTTGTTGTACAGCTCCACTTGCGTCAACCGTACGAAATCCTCCGACAACCAGTCGAGACGGCCCAGTCCGGAGAGCTTCTCGACCAGGCAGGGGTAAACCTGCGCAAGATAAAACACATCCTCGGCCGCATAGTGAATCTGTTCGTCCGAGAGCGGGCGCCGCGACCAGTCGGTACGGGTATGCAATTTCTCCAGTTCGATGCCGAGCGTCCCCTTTACCAGGTTGCCATAGCCGATCTGGTCCGGAAACCCCAGCAGCAGGGCGGCGATCTGGGTGTCGAAAACGGGCGAGGGCAGGGTGTTGCGCAGGTGGAAGAATATTTCCATGTCCTGGCGTGCCGCGTGCAGCACCTTGGTAATGCCATCCTCGTAGATCACGTCGAGCAGGGGCGACAGATCCTCCAGCGCGAGCGGATCGATACACGCGACCAGTTCGGGCGTCGCTATCTGCAGCAGGCACAGTTTGGGATAGTAGGTCTTCTCGCGCAGGAACTCGGTATCGAGGGCAAGCCAGGGGTTGCCGCGCAACTGTACGCACAATTCCATCAACGCGGCGGGGGTGTTGATGTAACGTACCGGGGGGAGGATTTTCATACTCGTTTTGTATGGGGGAATGAAAGGCGCACGATCGATCCGTGTTTATCCCGGCGGGATGCGACTACTATACCAGCTGGATGGATTGACGTGTTTCGGTCGACGGGTAGTGCGCCTGGCGATCAGGTGACCCGGGGAAGCATTAAGGAGTGTTCACCCTCAACAGCATGATCACCGCAAAGACGCAAAGAACGCAAAGCCGTTTGTGATTTTTTACTGACGGGATTCTTTGCGTACTTCGCGTCTTTGCGGCGTGTTTAACACCTTTTGGGCGGATCAAGCTTATAAATAGCTACATAAAAATAGCGTATCTATATGATTAACAGTTATATTATTTCATGAAAATCACTCTGATCAGTCCCTATGAACTGGGTCGTCAGCCCTTCGGCCTGGCGCAAGCGGCCGCCTGGCTGGAGCGCGAGGGCTGTAGCGTGGTTTGCTGCGACCTTTCAATACAGCGACTCGATGATTGCCTGGAGGCGGACACCGCTCTGGTGGCGATCTATATCGCCATGCACACCGCTACCCGCATTGCCATCGAGGCGCTGCCGAAAATCCGCCTGCTCGCCCCGCGCGCCAGCCTGTGTGTCTATGGTCTGTACGCGCCCATGAACGCGGACCTGTTCCGGTCGCAGGGTGTGGAAACTGTATTGGGAGGCGAATACGAACCCGGACTGATCTCCCTGTTCAGGCGTTTGCAGACAGGCAGCGCCGGTGAACAAACCGAGCCTGAAATCAGCCTTGCCAGGATTGACTTCATTGCACCGCAACGCGGCACGCTGCCGGACCTGTCACGCTACGCCGGCCTGATTCATCCCGACGGCAGCCGTGAAACAGTCGGCTTTGTCGAAACCACCCGCGGCTGCAAATATTTCTGCCGCCACTGTCCGGTCGTTCCGGTCTATCAGGGGACGTTCCGGGTCATACCGGCCGGCATCGTGCTGGATGACATCCGTTCCCAGATCGGGAAAGGCGCCCGGCATATTTCTTTCGGTGACCCGGATTTCTTCAACGGCCCGGGCCATGCACTCAGAATTGTGCGGGCGCTGCATGAGGAATTCCCCGGGGTGAGCTACGACGCCACCATCAAGATCGAACATATCGTGAAGTACCCGGGGGAATTGCGCACGCTGAAGGATACCGGCTGCCTGTTCATCATTTCCGCGGTGGAGTCCGTTGACGATGACATTCTGCACGAACTCGACAAGGGACATACGCGCGCCGATTTCATTGCCGCGCTGGCTTTTCTGCGCGCAATCGGCATCGATCTTTCGCCCACTTTCGTCGCATTTACACCCTGGACCACGCTGACGAATTATCTGGAACTGCTCCGCCAGATCGTCGAGCTGCGACTGGTCGAAAGTGTCGCTCCGGTGCAGCTGTCGATCCGCCTGCTGATTCCCTCCGGTTCCTGCCTGCTGCATCTGGAAAGCCTGGCAGGCATCATCGGGGCATTCGACCAGCGTCTGCTCGGCCATCCCTGGAACAATCCCGACCCTCGTGTCGATCACTTGCAGCAGGAGATCCAGACCTGGGTCGCGCAGGCGGAGCGGGATGATCTGCCGCGACGGGAAATTTTCGCCGGTGTCTGGGAACGGGCTCACCGGCAGGCGGGCATTCCCGCTCCGCCGCTCGATGAGGCGTGTGCCGGCAAGCCGATTCCACGACTGTCCGAGAACTGGTACTGTTGCGCCGAGCCCACGTGCGAGCAGCTGGTTTCGTTCTGATTGGCGTTCATCATAAATACTTAATCTCACCGCAGAGATGCAGGGAACGCAAAGCGATTCAATTGGCTTTCGTAAATTGGTTTCTTCGCGCACTCTGCGTCTCTGCGGTGAAAACGGTGTTTATGGATGAATACTGCTGCAGTATCGGGCCGCAATGAACGAAGCAAAGGGTGGTGCGGATGATCACGGACCGGTGGAGAGGCGCATGCAATCAATTCTGATCGGTCACCGGGGGGAACCGTCAAGCTATCCTGAGAACTCCCTGGCCGGTTTCGAGGCGGTGCTGAATGCGGGCGCTGCGTTCATCGAAACCGACGTGCAGCTTAGCGCCGACGGCGTCCCGGTGCTGTGCCACGACCCCAATGTCATGAGGCTGACCGGCCACGACTATGTGGTCATGCAGACCGGTTACGCCACCCTCAGTCGACTCCCGGCCGGTTATCCGAAACGTTTCGGCGCGCGCTTTGCCGGGGCGAGACTTGCCCGCCTTGGCGAACTGGCGACGCTACTGAAACGATGGCCGCTGGCCCGCGCATTTGTCGAAGTGAAACAGGCCAGCATCCTGGCTTTCGGCACCGCCCGCGTCATGGACGTCATCCTGGCGGAACTGCGTGACGTGCTCGCGCAGTGCATCATTATTTCCTTTCAGCCGGATCCTCTGATTCATACCCGTGCCGTCAGCAGCCTGCCCATCGGCTGGGTTCTGCCGAGCTGGTCGAACGATGCCCGCGCGTGCGCCGCAAAGCTGCGGCCGGAGTACCTGATCTGCAGTCGCAAGCGCCTGCCCGTCGAACCGGAACCGTTATGGCCGGGACCCTGGAAATGGGTCGTGTACACAGTCAATACGATGGAGGAAGCGCTGGCGCTGCGCAACCGCGGCATCGACTTGCTGGAAACCGATAGCATCCTCGCACTGCTTCGTGATGCGAGACTCGGCGGAGCGGAGGGTGACTGACCACTTCGACGTCGTCGTCATCGGCGGCGGTATCCACGGGGTCGGCGTCGCCCAGGCCGTCGCCTGCGACGGTTATTCGGTGCAGGTGCTCGAACAAACCGGGCTGGCCTCCGCGACGTCGAGTGGTTCCAGCAAGCTGATACACGGCGGTCTGCGCTACCTGGAGGGGCTGCATTTTTCCCTGGTCAGGGAAAGTCTGCGGGAACGGACACTGCTGCTGAAGCTTGCTCCTGAACTGGTGCATCTGCAGGCGTTCCACATCCCGATCTATCCAGAGACATCACGCCGCCCGATGACCATCCGTACAGGTCTGAGCCTGTATGCGCTGCTCGGCGGCCTGCGCCCGGCGAACCGCTTCCGCACGCTGCGTCCCGGTGAATGGCAGGACCTGGATGGCCTGGAGACGAGTCGTCTCCAGGCGGTCTATCAGTATTACGATGCGCAGACGGATGATGCGGCGCTGACCCGGGCCGTGATGCAATCCGCCGCAGATCTGGGCGCCGGCCTGCAGTGTCCGGCCGAATTCACCGCGGCGGAGATCGCCGCCGACGGTTGCACTGTGCACTATTCGCTCGACGGCGTGGATTGCCGCTGCTCGGCAAGCGTGCTGGTCAATGCCGCCGGCCCATGGATCAACGCGGTGGCCGGGTGCATCCACCCGCGGCCACCCACGACTGCCGTGGAGCTCGTCCAGGGAACCCATCTCGTTCTGGAAGGGCACCTTGAGAAGGGTGGTTACTACCTGGAAGCGCCCGCTGACCGGCGCGCCGTCTTCCTGCTGCCGTGGAAGGGCCGGACACTGCTCGGCACCACCGAAACGGTCTATACCGGCCATCCTGCGGATGTCGCGCCGCTGGCCGGCGAGGAAGCCTACCTGCTGGAAACCCTGCGACGCTATTTCCCGCATCGACCGCAACAGGTCGTGGATCGATTTGCCGGTCTCCGGGTGTTGCCCGCGGCGGGGAGCGCGGTGTTCGCCCGTTCCCGGGAAACCCGCCTCGAGTCGGACGATCCGCGCCGTCCGCGTGTCGTAGCGATCTACGGTGGCAAGCTCACCGGCTACCGCGCCACGGCGCAACGGGTCATGCGGCTGCTGCATCGCACGCTCCCGTCACACAAACCGGTCGCGAACAGCGCGCATCTGGAATTGAAACCGGTATAGCCATGACGGAGACGCTGACGCTTGCCATCGACCAGGGTACGCATGCCACCCGCGTCCTGGTCTTCGATGACCATGGGCAGATGGTGGCGCACGCCCGCAGGCCCGTGTCCCTGCAGGCACGCAGTCGTGCGGAAGTCGAGCAGTCGCCGCTCGAGCTGCTCGATTCCCTGCAGGCCGTGGTGGATGAAATCCTGCTGCAGCCGGGCATCGACGCCGCGCGCATCGGCTCGGCAGGACTGGCCACCCAGCGTTCCAGCGTGCTGGCCTGGGAGCGCGAAACCGGTCGGGCACTGTCGCCCGTCCTCAGCTGGCAGGACACGCGCACCGCGGCGGACCTCGCGACGCTGGACCGGCACGAGGCTGTGATCCGTGAACGCACCGGCCTGCGGCTGTCGCCGCACTACGGCGCCGGCAAGCTGCGCTGGCTGCTGCGGCACGAGGCGGACGTGATCGCCGCGCGCGCGCAGGGCGCACTGGTCATCGGGCCGCTGGCCAGTTTTCTGCTGCATCATTTGAGCGAGGCGAGCGGCGAAGTGGCCGACCATGCCAATGCCTCGCGCACCCTGTTGTGGAATCTGGAAAGCCGTGACTGGGACACGTGGCTGCTCGATCTTTTTGACATCCCGCGGGATGTCCTGCCCGCGTGCCGGCCGATCGTCGCCGACTATGGCTTAACCCGCATCGGGCGTATTCCGCTGACCGCCGTCAACGGCGACCAGACCGCCGCGCTCTATGCCCAGGGCATGCCGGCCCACGATACCCTGGTGGTCAACGCCGGAACCGGCGCCTTCGTGCTGCTGCCGACCGGGGACAGCCGCCGGTCACATCCCGAACTGCTGAGCGGTCTCTCGCGAAGCGACGGACGCACGGCCGATTATTACCTGGAAGGCACCGTCAATGGCGCCGCGTCGGCACTCGACTGGGTTGCGAACCAGTACCGCATCGCGGACTGGTCGGCGCAGGCGTCCGGCTGGCTCGATGAGGTTGAGGCGCCGCCCGTTTTCCTGAACAGCATCGGCGGACTGGGTTCGCCCTGGTGGCGGCCGGGGCCCGACCCCGTGTTCCTGCCGGATGGCAACGGCGCGCACATCGAACCGGCGCAGGCCCTGGTCGCTGCCATCGAAAGTATCGTGTTCCTGATCCAGGCCAACGTCGAACTGCTCCGCGAACTGAATCCCGGGGTGCAGGGTATTCGGATCGGCGGCGGTCTGGCGCCGCTGGATGGGCTGTGCCGGAAACTGGCCAATCTGTCCGGTCTCGCCGTCGAGCGATCCGGCGCCATCGAGTCCACCGCCCGCGGCATTGCCTGGCTGGCCGCCGGGTGTCCGCAAAGCTGGGAGCCACCCGGCGTGGAGCGACGCTTTCTCCCGCAGGATGATCCGCGGCTCAGGGAGCGCTATGCGTGTTTCCGCGCCGCGCTGGAATCGGCGTTCAGGCAGGGGCCGTGAAAAGCAGCAGAAAACCGGCGTTGTAGAAACCGTGCAGCAGGATGGGCGCGGTCAGCGTTTGGTGGCGGTCCTTGAAGAATCCGAATACGAGCGAGGGAAAGAACACCAGCGCGGCCCACAGCGGGGCATGGTTCAGGAAATGGAAGCCGGTGAACACCAGGCTGGTCAGCAGATTGGCAAGGCTGACCGGTCCAAGCGTTCGCCGGCTGATGAACTCCTGCGCAAGTTCCTGGAGCAGTCCTCGAAAGACGATCTCCTCCAGCACCGGGTAGAGCAGCACCGGCAACAGGTAGTCAGCCGGGGACGCGAGAGGCCAGGTCCACTGCGGGGTTGCGGGCCGCAACAGCAGATAGAGCAGCAGCCAGCAGAGTGGTCCCGCCAGGACCGCCAGCCAGAAGAGCGGGTCCCGCCAGAGCGTGCGGGTGACCGGTAAGCGTGATGACAAGGCCGCCTGGACCGCGGGATCAATTGCTTCTCAGCTGCTGCACCATCTCCGCTTCCAGATCCATGCCGACCGGCCAGTTCGGGTTGAGCGAGATGCCGACGCCGCTGCCGGTTCGCTCCAGCACCCACTTGAACTCAACCAGCAGACCGCCCTCGTAACCGGGATAATCCTGCACGAAGTTCTTGGCCCGGTCCGGACTGGTGAACAGGACCAGCGCTTCCAGCACGTCTTCCGTATGCAGAGTGAGGGGTATGGCCTTGTCGCTGCCGGTAAAGCCAGCGATATTGATGGAGTCCCTGACCGGCATGAACACCTGCGCCTCCAGCAGGTAGTGCATGAACTCGCTTTCGGGAAGGCTGCCCTCCTGGGCCGCCATCAGTTTCTGTTCGAGTTCGTTGCGGGCTTCGAAGCGCTCGGTCATGGCAGGGTTCCGGATAAAATGAAGCCCCGCGGAGCGGGGCTTGCGGTTGAGGTGTCTGGCAGGTGTTATTCGTCGCCCATCACGCCCAGCAACTGCAGCAGGCTGAGGAACAGGTTGTAGATGGCGATATACAGCGTTACCGTCGCCATGATGTAGTTGGTTTCCCCGCCATGGATGATTTCGCTGGTCTGGTAGAGGATCAAGCCGGACATCAGCAGAATGAACATCGCAGAGACGGCCAGCGACAGGCCGGGCATGGCAAGAAACAGGCTGGCGATGCTGGCCAGGAAAGCCACCAGAATGCCGACCATCAGAAACCCGCCGATGAAGCTGAAGTCCTTGCGCGTGGTCAGCGCATAACCGGACAGGCCGAGGAAAATCACCCCGGTGCCGCCCATGGCGGTCATGACGAGCTGCCCGCCGTTCGGCAGATGCAGATAGGCACTGATGATGGGACCCAGTGTCAGGCCCATGAACCCGGTCAGGGCGAACACAAACAGCAGGCCGAGAGCACTGTTGCGGAACCGGGTCGTCAGGAACAGCAAGCCGAAATAACCGACCAGGGTGATGATCGGATTCATAAAGGGCATGTTGGTCATGACGGCGATGCCGGCCGTCAGTGCACTGAACAGCAGTGTCATTGACAACAGCGTGTAGGTATTGCGGATGACCTTGTTGGTGGACAGAACCGACGGCTGCGATACCACAACTGTCTTATCAAGCATGCTCATGCAGAAAGCCTCCTAATGAGTTAATGATCATTCCAAACACTTGCTATAGACAGCAACGCGTTTGACTGGTTCCAAGAATAACCACACCCGGGTCAAACGGCAACCTGTGGAATCTGTGGCTATTCATACTTTTAGGCTGGAAAACAAATCCCGCGTTCCGGTATGCTTGCCGGGCTTTACGGCATATCCGCATTGGAGAGGTGGCTGAGTGGTCGAAAGCGGCGGTCTTGAAAACCGTTGACCCGTAAGGGTCCGTGGGTTCGAATCCCACCCTCTCCGCCATTCATGAAAAAGGGGGCCTTGCGCCCCTTTTTTCATGGATTATCACAATAGTGGATTCGAACCCACGGTTTTCACATCACCGGGTTCGAGCCGAGCGGCGCGTAGCGACGGCGGCCCCGAAGGGGTGAGCGCGCAGCGCGAATCATCCCTCCCTTTCCGCCAATACTTACAGGTAGTTAGCAGTGCTGCTGCGAAAAGCGAACAACCGGTGATCCCGCAGCGTTTAGCCTATTTGTAGCACGTCAAGGTAGACTCACAAGTTATGCCACCAAGGAGGTAATAAGATGGAACTCAAATGCATAACGGGGCCAGAAGTAGGGATTAACGATAAAGAGAAACAACTAATAAATATAAGGATCCCCTCAATATAAGGATCCCCCCTGAGGGGGTGGCCTTGTAATAACCCCTGAAAGGGGATGAATCTGCCTTGCCCCCAGAGGAGACAAGGTCGAGTTGTTCCGTCCCAGATTAATACACTGCCTCACCAGCTTCTGCGTCTGGATGAAGCGGTCGAGCAGCGATGGACCGATGGGCGGCGCGGCTGAAACTGGCATGACCAACGCACAGACAACACGCATGGCAAACGCGAGACATAGCGTGCGACTTCAGCTGTAACACCTCAACCCACTGCCGGTAATAAGGGGACATCCAATTTTTTCAATTCCTTTCTTTTCAATTCTCATAACCGGGTCGGAATCGCCTATTTCGACCGTCTTCCATGATGCGCCTGCTTGCTCACACCCTGTAGCGGAACCTTCCTACAGACCCGCCAGGCATCTCAAGATAGGATTCACCCCAGTGGTAATTGCTGCGGCGCCTTCGTTTATGTGTCGGCATAGGAAAGACTACAGGAAAATCAAGCTACTACTACACGCGTAAGTATTTTCCACAATATCTTCGTATCTGTTTATTGTGTATAAGTCATGGCGATGGATGGCTCGATATCCCAGACACACCGTCAAGTACTACAAGGCAGGGGCATGCACGATTATCAGATATGTGTTGAGAGTGACGTCTTCGGAGAACTGTATGGGTTTGTCGATGCCGAATGGATATTCTTACCTCAGAGTTTTATCAGCACATCGCCAGCAGCATTCTTGGTCTGATGGACCGGTACCAGCGGCAACGGGTCGCGAACCCGGATCACAGAGGGAATAACGGATACCCGCCTCACTATCCATCCGAGCGTAAATGGCTTGTTATCGACGATCTGAACATTCGATCCCGCCGGACGGAAGCCCTGTTGACCGACATCGCGCCTTCACTCCTTTCGCTTGCGGGTATCACCCCTCCCGTTTATATGAAGGGAGTCGCACTGTTCACTGAAAATGAGCCTCACCAGTAAGTACCGAATGCATCCGATGACTGCCTGGCCCGGTCCTGCGGAACCAGCACAAAAACGATTTTTCATGAATCTTAGGGCTACGCTGCGCGTGGTGCTGGCATGCGCCATCGTAACTACGCTTGTGACATGGATTAGCCCTGAGGAAGTCTTCAAGCGATTTGCCGCAATACCGCTGTCAGCCGCGCTTGCGGGACTTGCGGGTGCACTGTTTGAGCAATGGTTGAGTTCTGTCCGGCTGCGGCTTCTGGCTAACTCGCAGAGACTGGCGCTGACTGGGGGCGAGGCCTTTTTCATAAGCATCTCGGCCGTGTTCTACGGCTTGTTTCTACCCGGAGGTAGTGCAACCGGCTGGGCAGTAAGGCTGCTCCGGCTGGCGCGTGGCAAGTCAAATACCGGCGCGGCGTTGTTCGTTCTCGGCTGCGACCGTGTCCTGGCGACTGCAAGTCTTGCTGTCATTGGCGTGATAGCGGACCTGTTACTGAGGGGTCCGGCGTCAGTGGCTGTATCGGCCGGTCTGTTTTCTGTGGCGCTTGGTATGACTCTGTTGGCCGTTTTCCTTTTGGTGCCCTCTTTTAGAGTCGTATTGGCACCGGTGCAACGTATTCGCTTCGCGCGCTGGTTTGGTAAGTTTGTCAGTAACCGCGAAGGCATGGAGACAGGCCCGCAGTACCGAATAGCAGTCACCGCCCTGTTTCTTTCGCTTTGCGGCCACTTGGTTAGCATTGCTGTCTGGGTATTGTTGGCACGTTCAGTGGGCATCGACATTGATGTGGTTGTTATCGCCTGGGTCCGCACTACAGCAATGGTGGTTGCGCTGCTTCCGGCAACTGTTGGCGGCCTTGGCCTCCGGGAAAGCGCCGTGATTTACCTGCTGGCATCGTTTGGAGTAAGCGGCGCCGATGCGCTATCACTTTCGCTGGCCGTATTCGCCGTGACGGTGCTGGCTGTAGGCATCGTTGGGGGAGGGGCCGAAGTGTGGTACCTGCTCATTCGTCGCCAGTTGAGGCCCATCAACACCGGCAATTCGTCGTCGAATTGACCATTCCTTTCGCCGGTCGTTGTGAATTGCAGAGCTACCTACGATTCCCGACATTGGTGAGGAGCCGAAATAACCCAAGCACTTAGCTGACTCGCATCCAGCTGCTCCACGATGTCCACCACAAAGCCGCGCCAGATGGTCCTCCGGCAGATAATCCTGCACGCTCGATGGAAAAATATACGGGGTGTCCCGGTCGATCGGGATAAATTCAACCGTCGTCTTGCTTCACTTTGGGCGGCCTTTCGGGGTACAGGTATTCTAACGGGTTAGAAACGGAAAGTCCGGCAGACTTCTAGGAATATAACTTGTTGAATAAAGTGGAAGGTATGGAATGCGTCGAACGCTATTACGGCGGACACCCTCTCCGCCATTTGATCCACTGCGTTACGTCTGGAATGCGCCCTACACACTTTGTAGGACAATTCCGATTGTCCGTCATCCTGGTTGGTGCTAGCCTTCGACCGAAATTCAAAATTCATCGAATTCAATGGATTGAGCCTCACCAAGGGAGCGATCGAAGATGATCAGAGTCATAATTGTGGATGACCATGATGTGGTCCGTACCGGCATCAAGGGCGTACTCGATGAAATAAACGGTCTTGATGTCATCGCCGAAGCGAGCACCGGCGAACAGGCTATTGAGCTTGCCCGCAGCATGAAACCGGATATCGTGCTGATGGACATCAGCATGCCGGGCATCAGCGGCCTGGAGGCGACCCGCCGAATCACCACCTCGTTTCCCGCCATACGCGTCATCGCCTTGACAGTACATGAAGAGACCCCGTTCCCGACCTGTCTGCTTGAAGCCGGCGCGTCCGGTTACCTCACCAAGGGAAGTAGTGTCGTTGAGATCATCAACGCCATCAATACGGTCCATCGCGGGCAGCAGTACCTTACCCGGGATGTTGCCGAGCGGGTGGCCTTCACATCCCTCAGAAACCGCAACCGCACGCCGCTGGAACGACTGTCGGACCGGGAAGCGGAAGTCATGATGTTGATCATTCAGGGCATCAGGAACAAGGAGATCGCCGAGAGGCTCTGCCTCAGCCCCAAGACCACCAGCACCCTTCGCTACCGGCTGCATGAAAAGCTGGGTGTCAGCAACGACGTGGAGCTGACCCGGTATGCCATTCGCCATGGCATCATCAAGGAGACTGCTATTTCCTGAACCGCCTTGCACGAAGGAGAACATCCCGGCACACGGGTATGTCACCCGGCCTGTCGTCGCCGATTTCCGGCCATTTATCCGGAAGAGTGGGATCTGGATCATGGAATTCACCACCCGTGGTGGCAGGCTGACGAATGCCATGCTTTATTATCAGGAGCACGGTTGATCAGGTAGCATTCCAGGGTCGTTCTTTCCATGGTCGAGAAACAGCGTCATCTTCCGGAAGTTCCAGACCAGTTGCAATGGTTCAACGTCGACAGTCCGGTCCGGCTGAGCGAGCAGAAAGGCAGGGTTATCCTGCTCAACTTTAATACCTATTGTTCGCTGCACTGCCTGCATGTCGTCGAGGACCTTAACTACCTCGCCGACAAATATCCGAATAAACTGGTGGTCATCGGCATCCATGGCCCACGGTTCCCCGCCGAGAGAAGCGCCGAGCACGTCCGCCATGCCATCAGCCGCAATCATATACGCCATCCGGTGCTCCATGATCCGGATTACCGCCTGTGGCAACGTTTCGGAATCCACTCGGGCCCGACGCTCGGCGTTATCGACGCGCAGGGCAGCATCGTGGGCTCTGTTTCCGGAGAAGGGAACCGCCACAAGCTGGAGCGGATAATTACGGCATTGCTCGCCAGGGCGGGTCAGCCCGCCTCGGGCGATGAAACGCCTTACGTCCTGAAACCGGCGTCCGACCCGGTGTGCCCGCTGTTTTTCCCGGACAAGATACTCGCCACCGAAAACCGGGTTTATATCGCCGACAGCGGGCACCATCGCGTGCTGGCGACGTCGTCGCAGGGACTCATCCTGCATCAGTACGGTGACGGCAACCCGGGATTCCTCGATGGCAACGGTTTCTCCTCCGCGTTCGACGCACCCCAGGGGATGGTGATCGCCGACGAATTTCTCTACGTCGCCGATACCGGCAATCACGCAATCCGGCGTATCAATATTCGTAACGATGACGTGGTGACGGTGGCCGGAACCGGGACAATGGGACGGGAGCCTGTCGGTGAGTATTTCGGTAATCCGCTCGAGGTGGACCTCAATACTCCCGGCGGTCTGGCGTACAAGACCAACGTGCTGTACATCGCCATGACGGGTCTGCATCAGATCTGGACGCTTTCTCTCGTCACGAATACGCTGGAAATCTTCGCGGGCTGCGGCGAGGAGGGGCTCGCCGATGGCGCTTCGTGGAATGCCTGCTTTGCACAGCCCTCCGCCGTGAGCATTATCGGGCACACGCTCTATGTGGCGGATGCCGGGTCCTCGGCTATCCGTGCTATTGATCTCAATACCCGGCACGTGACGACACTGGTCGGCAGTGGGCTGTTCGATTTCGGGGACACGGATGGCATCGGTCCGGCCGCGAGCTTCCAGTACCCGCTCGACATCAAGGCAGACCAGACCCAGAAATCGCTATGGGTCGCCGACACATATAACAACAAGATCAGGAAGATAAGAATTGAAAATAAACTGGTTTCGAGTTATCAGGTCAAGCATCCCCTGAGCGAACCGGGCGGACTGGCATTCAGCGGGAATACCCTATACATTGCCAATACCAACCGCCACGAGATTGTCCGCGTCAACCTGCGCAGCGGAATCACAGAATCCCTGAATGTCAGCGACAAATACATCGGTCTTTAAACCCGACTGCAAAGAGTGCCCCCGCCTAGCCATTTTCCTCGATCAGACCGGCAAGAAACATCCCGGCTATCATTGCGCCCCGGTCGCCCCCTTCGGTGATCCCGGGGCACGGCTGCTGATCGTCGGCCTCGCGCCGGGCATGCACGGCGCCAATGCCACCGGACGCCCGTTTACCGGCGATTATGCCGGCATCCTGCTCTACCGGACGCTTTTCGAATTCGGATACAGCAACCGGGCGGAATCCACGGCGCGCGATGATGGCCTGGAACTCTACAATTGCCGCATAACCAATGCCGTGAAATGCCTGCCGCCGCAAAACAAACCGCGTCCCGATGAAATCCGTCAATGCAATAGCTACCTCAGGAACGAACTGGCACGGCTGCACGACGGATCGGTCATAATCGGTCTCGGCAAAATCGCGCACGACGCGGTACTGCGGGCCCTGGGGCTGCGACTGGCATCGTATCCGTTCGGACACGGCCACAACCATCGACTCGCCGACGGGAAACTGCTGGTCGATTCCTACCATTGCAGCCGTTATAACACCCAGACGCGGCGTCTGACCGGTGAAATGTTCGCCGACATCTTCCGCCATGTCCGCGAACTGGTTGCACCCCGCCCGACCCCGCCGTCCGAGGCGTCTCGATAACGGGACACCCGGAAGTCGCGCCATGTTCGACGCCGAGGACTATCTGAAGAACCTGACCCAGAGGCCCGGCGTCTACCGCATGCTGGATGGCGAGGGCGTGGTGCTCTACGTCGGCAAGGCACGCAACCTCAGGAAGCGCGTGGCCAGTTATTTCCGGCGCACCGGACTCGGCAGCAAGACCCGCGCGCTGGTGGCGCAGATCGCCGCCATCGAAGTCACGGTCACCCATACCGAGGGCGAGGCGCTGCTGCTTGAAAACAACCTCATCAAGACCCTCCGTCCGCGGTACAACGTGCTCCTGCGAGACGACAAGAGCTACCCGTATATTTACCTGTCAACCGACCAGCAATATCCGCGTCTGTCCTTCCACCGCGGGGCGAAACGCGGCAAGGGGAGCTATTTCGGTCCTTATCCCGGCGCCGGTGCCGTCAGGGAGAGTCTCCAACTGCTGCAGAAACTCTTCAGGGTGCGCCAGTGCGAGGACAGCTTCTTCAGCAACCGTTCCCGACCCTGCCTGCAGTACCAGATCAAGCGCTGCACCGCCCCCTGCGTCGGTTATATCAGCCCGGAAGAGTACGCCGAGGATGTGAACAACACGGTGCTGTTTCTGGAAGGCGGCGACCGCGCCGTGATCGACGGGCTGGTGGCCCGCATGGAGAAAGCCTCCGCCGCGCTGGAATACGAGAAGGCCGCCGGCTTCCGCGATCAGATTGCGACGCTGCGCCGGGTCCAGGAAAGACAATATGTCAGCAACGAGCGGGGCGACCTGGATATCCTGGCGAGCGCCACGAATGGCGGTAATGCCTGCGTGCAGGTGTTCTTCATCCGCAAGGGCCGCAACCTCGGCAATACCGTTTTCTATCCCAGGGTGCCAGGTGATTCAGGCAATGAAGAGATCCTGTCGGCATTTATTACCCAGTATTACCTGGGCCACAGCATTCCGGCGGAACTGCTGCTGAGCCACCAGCCGGAGGATAAGGATCTGATCCAGGCGGTGCTGAGCGAGCAGTCTGGACATCGGGTTAAACTCACCACCGGCGTACGCAACGAACGCGCCCGCTGGCTCAAGCTTGCACTGAATAACGCCGAGGAGGCGCTCGCCGCGTTCCTCAATACGCGCAAGGGCTATCTTGGGCGGCTGCATGAACTGAAACAGGCGCTTGCGCTGGATGAATTGCCCGAGCGCATGGAATGCTTCGATATCAGTCATACCCAGGGGGAATCGACGGTCGCCTCGTGCGTTGTGTTCGGGATGGAAGGCCCGATAAAATCCGATTATCGCCGTTTCAACATCCAGGACATCCAGCCGGGCGATGATTACGCCGCCATGGAGCAGGCGCTTTCCAGGCGCTATACGCGGCTGGTGAAGGGCGAGGGCAAGCTGCCCGACCTGTTGTTCATCGATGGCGGCAAGGGCCAGATCGGAGCCGCCCATCGGGTTCTGGAAGAGTTGCAGGTCGCCGATGTCCTGATCATCGGCATCGCCAAGGGGCCGGAGAGAAAACCCGGACTGGAGACACTCTACGTGCCCGGCCGGACCCGGCCGGTCAGCCTGGCGCCGGATTCCCCGGCTCTGCACCTGATCCAGCAGATCCGGGACGAGGCGCACCGCTTCGCGATCACCGGCCACCGCCAGCGCCGCGCCCGGTCACGCAAGACTTCGCCGCTGGAGCAGATCGCCGGAATCGGTCCGAAACGACGCCAGCTGCTGCTGAAGCAACTCGGAGGGCTCAGAGAGGTTGCCAGGGCGGGTGTGGATGATCTGCAGACAGTGAAGGGCATCAACCGTACACTCGCACAGCAGATTTATGACGCCTTTCACGGTGAGCCGACATAGGATAGATCAATGATGAAATGGAACATTCCCAACATCCTCACCCTGCTGCGCATCATCCTCATTCCGGTGCTGGTGCTGGTCTTCTACGCGCCCTATGCCTGGTCACACCTGCTCAGCACCGCCGTCTTCGGTCTGGCCGCAGTGACCGACTGGCTCGATGGCTATCTTGCCCGTCGTCTGAAGCAGTCGTCCGTTTTCGGCGCCTTTCTCGACCCGGTGGCCGACAAGCTCATGATCGCCGTCGCCCTGGTCGTGCTGGTGCAGGACAATCCGACCGTGCTGTTCACGATACCCGCAGCCATCATCGTGGGACGTGAAATCGCCATCTCCGCCCTGCGTGAATGGATGTCCGAGATCGGGGAAAGGACCAGGGTGGCGGTATCGATGATCGGCAAGATAAAGACGGCGGCGCAGATGATCGCCATTCTGCTGCTGCTCTACGGTCTTCCTCTCGGCGCATTTCCCACCCATGATATCGGGCTGGTGCTGATCTATATCGCCGCCACGCTGACCCTGTGGTCCATGATCGTCTACCTGCGGGCCGCCTGGCCCATCCTCATGGGGAGCCAGGACCCGGGCCATCAGGATGATGCTTGACAGGCCCTGAACCAACGATACAATGTTCGGCTATCACTGCGGGAATAGCTCAGCTGGTAGAGCACAACCTTGCCAAGGTTGGGGTCGCGAGTTCGAATCTCGTTTCCCGCTCCAAAAGAAGCAGGCAAGAAACCCCGGAAAGCCAGCCGGGGTTTTTATCTTCGTCGCATTCGGGTTTTCGGGAAAGCGGGGTGCGTCTCTCGTGCCCGAGAGCAAGGCGCGGCGACGAGTAATAGCCATTCTATTGCGAGAAGCCGCAACGCCGCTATCGGGCACGGGAGGCATGCATCGCGACCGAAAATCTGTGTGTGACGGATACAACGTCAGGCACTGAGGTTGTACAACATCAACGGCTGAGTGGCAGAGTGGTTATGCAGCGGCCTGCAAAGCCGTGGACGCCGGTTCGATTCCGACCTCAGCCTCCAATTGATTCCCTCGAAAAAACAGCATATTAAGGCGCTTTTTGCGCCTTTTTTATTTGCCACTCCTGCTACTCCAAGCCGCCGAAACTCACGCCATTCGGACCAGCAAGGAGTCCGGTGACCGGCTGTTGTTCCAGCTCTACCGGGTGCCGCGTGACGGGCGCTCAACAAAGGCAGAGCTCGTCACGTTGAAACTGATCGTCGGGCCGGGTGATGCCGGTGAACCGGTGATCACCATCCTGTTGCCCGACGAGGATTGAGCACTGCGGGTATCTGTATGAAGACTCCCCTTGGTCGACTCACGGCCAAGGGGAACGCCTGTCGGTAAACGCCGCAACTGGCAGTTTGATACGCACGAACAAGGTACAATTGGCCATTCAAACTGCGACAGGCGTCTTGTGATCGCGATCCTTAAGCTCAGCTTTATATTTTCTGTTCTGCAGATCCAGATTCAGTTTCCAGGCTACTTTAGAAATTTCAATGATCGTTTCGGGAATCGAAAACTTGTCGAATTTAGCGATCTCCCACAAATGCCATAGCTGAAATTTCCCGGTAACCGCCGGGCGAGGGAAGTTCGGATAACCGACTACATATTTGCGAATGTTCTGGCGGGAACAGTCGAGGATCTCGGCGACCTCGGTGAGCCCGACAAGATCAGGTTTTACCTCGATCAAGCTGGCGCCTGGGATGGCTTTCATCACGTCGCGGATCGCAGATTCGGCGGCGTTCATTGCTGAATCCGCATTGCGATTGAACTCCAGCGAAATCATCCCGGGCGTTCCTGCGCCCACAACGGCGTCATCGCAGCCAGCCTCGAACAGCGCATCAAGATACTGCGTGGGATCGTCCTGCGTGTCTGGCAGTGTAAATGTCAGTGTATATTCGTATTCATTCATCTAATTCACCCGACTGGTGTATACATCCATCAATTTTCCGTCTTAGTTGCCGGGCGTGACGTCCGGGGTCCTTTGGCGTGCTCCAGACAGACATTTGGCAAAATTGACCGCAGCGACATTCCTGGTCGTGATACGGGCAGCGCAACAGGCCCCAGGCGTGTCCACTGCATTTGATTACCTGCCATCCTTGCGTTTCCGCATAACAGACCGTGTCTTCGATTTCCTTATCGGGATGTTTCTTTCTCACGTTTCCACCGCTAACGGTAATTGATATAAAAAAGGTTGTCAAGTGACAACCTGAGGCTAGTTGGAACCAAATCGGTCAATCTTAGTATTCTGTATCCGGGTCCGCTGGCGGGTCAGTCGATAGAAGATCCCGCGGGACCAGATGCTCAAAGGCATACAGGCTTGCGTAGACCAACAGTTCAAGCGGTGTCAACCCGCTCAGCGGCTGCTTGAGCCTGTCCACGACAGTCATGCGTTCGCGGTAGGCAGTGTCGAAGATATCGAGAACACGAACAAACTCGCCGAACTCTGCCGGCGCGATGGCCGCGAGACGATCAACTTCTCCGCGCCTCGGGGACTGTTGCTGCAGCACCAGTCCCGAATAGCGAATCGCCCGCCGTACTGCTTTTGGCGCAATCGCAGCAATATGTTCGAGCAGCGCCGGATTGCTCACGCGCTCCTGGTTCATGTATCGGGAAAGTGCAAGCACCAGGGGTTCCGTGTGCCACGCATCAGCCGGCAGGGTACGCAGGAAGCCGCTGGACCAGAATGCAGCATCACTCTCAGCCCGGGTGAACTTGTGCTTGCTCTGCTTGCGCGGTTTCCCGTCCAGATAGGCCTCCGCTACCACGACGGCCGCGTCTGTCGAGCTATGCCCGGCCTGTACATTGTCGGTGAACGACTTGACGTAATAGCTCAGCTGTGTCCGTTCCTCAGTCAAACGCCCC
>JBAVKA010000310.1:0-3663 GCA_049688075.1 Gammaproteobacteria bacterium | reverse complement strand
CCGGCCTACGCCCTCCTCGGAGAGAGCGCCGCCGAGAGCCCGGAGGGCTGAGCCGGTGGACCGGACGGAAAGGAGACCCGACATGCCTGCGACCGAAACCCTCGAGCAGCCCACCGAGAAGGAGCTCGACGCCCTCGCCGCCCGACGGTTCGACGGCATCGTCCGGCCCTATGCCCGGGCGGACGTCGAGCGGCTCCGGGGGTCGCTGCGCATCGCCCACACCCTGGCGGAGGAGGGTGCGCAGCGGCTCTGGCAGCTCCTCCACACCGAGCCCTTCGTGCCCGCTCTCGGAGCCCTCACCGGCAACCAGGCGGTGCAGATGGTCCGCGCGGGCCTGAAGTCGATCTACGTGTCGGGATGGCAGGTGGCCGCCGACGCCAACTCGTCCGGACAGACCTATCCCGACCAGAGCCTGTACCCGGCCGACAGCGTCCCGGCCGTGGTCCGGCGCATCAACCGGGCGCTCCAGCGCGCCGACCAGATCTCCCACGCCGAGGGGCGGAGCGAGCGCGACTGGTACGCTCCCATCGTGGCCGACGCCGAGGCCGGCTTCGGCGGCCCCCTGAACGCGTTCGAGCTGATGAAGGCGATGATCGAGGCCGGCGCCGCCGGCGTCCACTTCGAGGACCAGCTGGCTTCGGCAAAGAAGTGCGGACATATGGGCGGCAAGGTGCTGGTGCCAACGCGCGAGGCGGTGCAGAAGCTGGTGGCCGCCCGGCTCGCCGCGGATGTGCTCGGCGTGCCGACGCTGCTGGTCGCACGCACCGACGCCGAGGCGGCCAGTCTGCTTACCTCCGACATCGACGAACGCGACCGTCCGTTCTGCACCGGCGAACGCACCCCGGAGGGCTACTTCCGTGTGCGCAACGGTATCGACCAGGCGATTGCCCGCGGTCTCGCCTATGCACCCTGGGCCGATCTGGTCTGGTGCGAAACGGGCAAGCCCGACCTCGTATTCGCGCGGCGTTTCGCCGAGGCCCTGCACGCGGAGTACCCTGAACGACTGCTGGCCTACAACTGCTCGCCCTCATTCAACTGGAAAAAGAATCTCGACGACACCACCATTGCACATTTCCAGCGCGAGCTCGGCGCCATGGGCTACAGGTTTCAGTTCATCACCCTGGCCGGTTTTCATGCGCTCAACTACAGCATGTTCGAACTGGCGCACGCCTACCACAAGCGGCAGATGGTGGCGTATGTCGAGCTGCAGGAGGCCGAGTTCGCGGCCGAGGCCGACGGCTACTCCGCCACGCGCCACCAGCGCGAGGTCGGCACCGGCTACTTCGATGCCGTAACCCGGATCGTGGAAGGCGGCGCCTCCTCGGTGACCGCGCTCAGCGGGTCGACCGAGGAGGACCAGTTCGAGACGGCCATCGGCGGCTCCCGATAGTGGACACAGAACAGGCACAGGCGATCGCGCGCACCATCCTCGACGGCTTCGAGCGTCACTACCGCCTGTTCCAGGAGATCACGGCAGGGGCAATGCGGCGTTTCGAGGCGGCCGACTGGCGCAGGGTGCAGCGGGTCTCGCGGGAACGCATCCACTACTATGACCAGCGGGTCGACGAAACGCTGGAGCGGATGCGCGGGTGCTACGGCATCCGCGATCCCGACGAGGCCCTGTGGCGCCGGATCAAGGTAGAATACGTGCACTTGCTGCACCAGCACCGGCAGCCGGAACTCGCCGAGACCTACTTCAACTCGGTATTCTGCCATCTCTTCCACCGCCGCTATTACAACACCCGGCACATCTTCGTACGCCCGGCGATCTCGACCGAGCATCTTGAACTCGAAGTACCAACCTGGACGAGCCACTACCCCGCGCGCGAGGGCTTCCACCGAACCCTCGCGCGGATGCTCGACAGCTGCGGCTTTACCCTGCCGTTCGAGGATCGCCGGCGCGACCTGCGCAACCTGCTGCGGGCGGTGCGCGAGCGCATCCCGGATAATGCGACGCGCCAGCAGAACTTCCAGGTCGCCGTGCTCGACTGTCTGTTCTTCCGCAACAAGGCCGGCTATATCATCGGCAAGGCCGTCAACGGCGCCGACGAAACCCCGTTCGCGATACCGATCCTCAACAACGAACACGGCGGGCTGTATGTGGACACACTGCTGGTCGGCGAGGCGGAACTCGCCAACCTGTTCAGCTTCGCGCGTTCCTATTTCATGGTCGACACACCGGTTCCATCGGTGGTGGTGGAATTCCTGAGCCGCGTGCTGCCCTGCAAAACCAAGGCGGACCTCTACACCGCGATCGGACTGCAAAAGCACGGCAAGACCGAGTTCTACCGCGATTTCCTGCGCCATCTCGGGCACTCCAGCGACGAGTTCGTGATCGCACCGGGCGTACGCGGTCTGGTGATGACGGTATTCACGCTGCCGTCCTATCCCTACGTTTTCAAGGTCATCAAGGACCGCTTTCCCCCTCCCAAGGACACCACCCGTCAGGCCGTGATGGCCAAGTATCGACTGGTCAAGGAACACGACCGGGTCGGGCGCATGGCCGACTCGCTGGAGTACTCGGACGCGGCCTTCCCGCTCGCGCGCTTTTCCGCCGAATTGCGGCAGGAACTCACTTGTGAGGCGGCTTCCAGCATCGATATCGATGGCGACCAGCTCGTTATCAAGCATCTCTATATCGAGCGGCGCATGACGCCGCTGAATGTCTTCCTCGACCGGGCCGCGGGCGAGGCGCTGCGCTCTGCCATCGACGAATATGGCAAGGCCATCCGGGAACTGGCGGCGGCCAACATCTTTCCCGGTGACATGCTGCTCAAGAACTTCGGGGTGACGCGCCAGGGGCGGGTGGTGTTCTACGACTACGACGATATCTGTTACCTGACGGAGTGCAGGTTCCGGCGCATCCCGGAGCCGCCCTACCCTGAATTCGAGCTCGCGGCCGAGCCCTGGTATTCGGTGGCAGCGGGAGATGTGTTTCCCGAGGAATTCGGCACCTTCCTTGTGTCGAACCCGCACCTGCGCAAGACCTTTCTCGCACTGCATGCCGACCTGCTGGAACCGAACTGGTGGCAGGCGCGCCAGGCAGGCGTCGCCAGCGGGCGTTTCGAGGACGTGTTTCCCTACTCCGAATCCCTGCGCTTCACCACATCGCCGCGCCAGCACACGCCGCGGATCACCGCCCGGGCGCAGGAGATCGCCACCGCCGCGTGCGGCTAGCAGTTTAACAGGGTCAGACTCGATTGATTTTCCGTCGGCCCTGGAATGTCGCGGATCTTCTGTCGCTGCTCCATGGTTTGGGTGCGGCCTGGCACATCAGCAGTCCCTCGATTCCCAGCCTGTAACGAGCATTTCCCGGCGCCACGCCTTGCTGGTTGCTTTCCGAATGGAGTCAACCGTGCCCGCCTCGACTCAATCGTGTCTGACACCATTGATTCGCCAGGCGGCTGCCCACAGAATGGCTCCGACAATGGCAGCGATGGCAACTGAACGGGAGAAGACGATGGCCGAAAGCAGGGCCTGGGTTGAAGAGCAGGGCGCGATTGCCTTAAGACGACTGTTTCCTCGCATAGAGAGCCGCTTCAGGGAGCGAACGGAGGCGGTGGAGTGGGAAGCCTACACCCGTCGGCTCAGGCGCCATTTCCCGCGCCTGTTCGAGCGCCTGCACGGCCTCTACGGTGACGACCACGATTTCTACTATCACCT
>JBAVKA010000309.1:0-2910 GCA_049688075.1 Gammaproteobacteria bacterium | reverse complement strand
CTCCAGGGCCATCTTCTTGGGCAGACCGCATTGATGCAGCTTAAGGGTGGGGCCGACCACGATTACGGAGCGCCCCGAATAGTCCACCCGCTTGCCCAACAGGTTCTGGCGAAAGCGTCCCTGCTTGCCCTTGATCATGTCGGCCAGGGACTTGAGCGGGCGCTTGTTGGTACCGGTGATGGCGCGTCCCCGGCGGCCGTTGTCCAGCAGGGCATCCACCGACTCCTGGAGCATACGCTTCTCGTTGCGCACGATGATGTCCGGGGCGTTGAGCTCCAGCAGGCGCTTGAGGCGGTTGTTGCGGTTGATCACCCGCCGGTAAAGGTCGTTCAGGTCCGAGGTGGCGAAACGCCCCCCGTCCAGGGGCACCAGTGGACGCAGATCGGGGGGCAGCACCGGTAGCACGGTGAGCACCATCCACTCAGACCGGTTGCGGGACTCGATGAAGGACTCCACCAGCTTGAGCCGCTTGGCCAGGCGCTTGAGCTTGGTCTCGGAATTGGTCCCCCCGATCTCCTCGCGCAGGCGCACCGCCTCACTCGCCAGGTCTATGGAACGCAGCAGCTCGAACACCGCCTCGGCGCCCATGCGGGCGTCGAACTCATCGCCGTGTTCCTCGATCGCCTCCAGATAGCCCTCGTCGGAGAGCAACTGGCCCCGCTCCAGGGTGGTCATGCCGGGGTCGATGACCACGAAGGCCTCGAAATACAGCACCCGTTCGATGTCGCGCAGGGTCATGTCCAGCAGCAGACCGATACGCGAGGGCAGGGATTTCAGGAACCAGATGTGCGCCGCCGGGCTGGCCAGCTCGATGTGTCCCATGCGTTCGCGGCGCACCTTGGCGAGCGTGACCTCGACGCCGCACTTCTCGCACACCACGCCGCGATGCTTGAGGCGTTTGTACTTTCCGCACAGGCACTCGTAGTCCTTCACCGGGCCGAAGATCTTGGCGCAGAACAGCCCGTCACGCTCCGGCTTGAAAGTGCGGTAATTGATGGTCTCCGGCTTCTTGACCTCGCCGTAGGACCACGACCGGATCATGTCGGGCGAGGCCAGACCGATGCGGATGGAATCGAAATCGTCAGTTTGGCCTTGCGGCCTCAAAAGATTGAGTAGATCTTTCATCGTCTCTCCTGCGTCTGCAGTGTCGAGTTACGCGCTAAGGGGCAGCGTGCCGCCGTCAGTCCTGTTCCAGTTCCATGTTGATGCCGAGCGAACGGATTTCCTTCACCAGCACGTTGAATGATTCGGGCATGCCGGCATCCATACGGTGATCGCCGTCGACGATGTTCTTGTACATCTTGGTGCGGCCATTCACGTCATCCGACTTCACCGTCAGCATTTCCTGCAACGTATAGGCGGCGCCGTATGCCTCCAGGGCCCACACTTCCATTTCACCGAAGCGCTGGCCACCAAACTGGGCCTTGCCACCGAGCGGCTGCTGGGTCACCAGGCTGTAGGGGCCGGTGGAGCGGGCATGCATCTTGTCATCGACCAGATGGTTGAGCTTAAGCATGTACATGTAACCGACCGTAACCGGTCGGTCGAAGGCATCGCCGGTACGCCCGTCATAGAGCGTCGTCTGGCCGCTGACGGGCAGATCCGCGAGTTCCAGCATGCGCTTGATCTCTTCCTCGGAAGCGCCGTCGAACACCGGGGTGGCCATCGGCACGCCCTTCCTCAGGTTCCTCGCCAGATCCAGGATCTCCTCGTCGGTGAACGAAGCAAGATCCTCGGAGCGACCGCTGGCGTTATAGATCTGATCGAGAAAACCGCGCAGCTCGGCGACCACCGCATCCCGCTGCGCGTCGAGCATCCTGCCGATCTTGATGCCCAGCCCCTTGGCCGCCCAGCCGAGATGTGTCTCCAGCACCTGGCCGACGTTCATGCGCGAGGGCACGCCGAGCGGGTTGAGCACGATGTCCATCGCAGTGCCGTCCAGCGTGTATGGCATGTCCTCGACCGGCTGAATCATCGAGATCACGCCCTTGTTACCGTGTCGACCCGCCATCTTGTCGCCCGGCTGAACGCGGCGCTTGACCGCCAGGTAGACCTTGACCATTTTCAGTACACCCGGCGCCAGGTCATCGCCCGTGGTGAGCTTGGCTTTCTTCTCCTCAAGGCGCCGGTCGAAGTCCTTGCGCAGCGTCTTGAGCTGTTCACCCGCCTTTTCCAGGTTCTCGTTGGCCTCCTCGTTGCGCAGCCGGATCTCGAACCACTTGCCGCGCCCGATATCAGTGAGATAGTCCCGGGTGAGTTTGGCGCCTGCCGCCAGCTTGTTCGGACCGCCCTCGGCGAGCTTGCCGAGCAGCAGCTTTTCCACACGCTGGTAGATGTCGTCCTCCATGATGCGCAGCTGGTCGTTGAGATCCTTGCGCACCATGGCCAGTTGCTCTTCCTCGATCTGCAGGGCGCGCGCGTCCTTCTCGACGCCATCGCGCGTAAACACCTGCACGTCGATCACCGTGCCGTCCATGCCGCTCGGCACCCGCAGCGAGGTGTCCTTCACGTCGGAGGCCTTCTCGCCGAAGATCGCGCGCAGCAGTTTCTCTTCCGGAGTGAGCTGGGTCTCACCCTTGGGAGTCACCTTGCCGACCAGGATGTCACCCGGCTTGACTTCGGCGCCGATGTAGACGATGCCCGATTCGTCCAGCTTCGCCAGTGCGCCCTCACCGACATTGGGAATGTCGCCGGTGACCTCCTCGGAACCCAGCTTGGTATCACGCGCCACACAGGTGAGTTCCTCGATATGGATCGTAGTGAAGCGGTCTTCCTCGACGACGCGTTCCGAAATCAGGATCGAGTCCTCGAAGTTGTAGCCGTTCCAGGGCATGAACGCGACCAGCAGGTTCTGGCCCAGGGCGAGTTCGCCCATGTCGGTGCTCGGCCCGTCGGCCAGCACGTCGCCGC
>JBAVKA010000308.1:0-2640 GCA_049688075.1 Gammaproteobacteria bacterium | reverse complement strand
TGCTCAGGGTTATGCGCTGTCTATATCAGGCGCTATGCCCTAATAGAAGATGCATACCAAAGGCGATGGTGCCACTGGCGACAGATAAACGCAGGCCATTGACAAAATGTTTACCCCAACGCATGACGTATTTAAACGTCCCGCCTAACAAACCACCGAAAATGAGCATGGCGAGTAACACGCCGAGACTAAACAGGAGCATATAGAGCAGCCCCAACCATATCGAATGGAGCTGGGTGATGGGGATCAAGGCGAGCAGCGGGGCAGAACCGGCAGTTCCGTGTAAGACGCCGACCATGATGGCACTGTGCTGGTGTGAATGTGGCTGGTGTATATGTGCTTGATGCCTATGGTGGTGATCATCAGATCCTGTGCCTGATATCAGTTTATGTTCATGCACATGCCAGTGAGCGTGCTGAGGGATATTGCCGTGCTGGTGAACGTGCAAGTGTGCGCGCTGCCGGTACAAATCCCACAGGACAAATAATCCAAGCAGGATCAGCACCACGCCGACCAGGGATTCCGCCAACTCGCTTAGCCGGGTGGGGATGGCCATACCAAATCCGAGGACGGCACAACCGATCAGTAATAGTGCCGTGCCGTGACCAATAGCCCAGCGGGCGCAAAACTGCAAACTCTGTCTAAAGCCAGGGCGCGTGCTGCTGAGGCTGGAAACCGCCATAATATGATCCGCATCGAGCGCATGCAGCATGCCCAGGCCGAAAGCCAGTATCAATATGGTAAGACTGCTGTGCGCATCCATGTCAGAGCGACCCCGTGAAAAATTTGCCTCTGAAAACAATGCACCCTCATAAAAAAGAAATGGTGCTATAAAATGCCGCTTGAATAAAAGTGCGGCCACATAAGTAATAGAAAAAGGACTAAAGCCGATCATACCATGTGAAACCACAGGTACGCGTCTCCAGTCCGTCAGACTGAGATACCGATTGTGGTGCATGAATCTCACGGTTGTCTCTGGTATGGACGGCTACGACGCCTCGGCGGTGGGCAGTGTCGTGATCAAGTACGGTGCCAGGTACGGCTGGACATCGACGCGGACTATGGCACATTCGTGACGGGAAGGCAGAGTTGACATTCGGGTCCCTCAGGACTGCCGATCCCTCGACATCGTATAACGGACCGAATCATATCCACGCAGATAGACGGCACTACGATCAACTGGGTATCATCCTCATGAGCGTTATCGCTGCCGCATTCAATGACCCATTGGCGCCTGTTGACCGTACCGAGACCATGCATAACAAAACCATGCATACTAAAATCCCCGCCAGGGCGGGCTTGTTGCGGTGTGCCGGATTCCTCGGCCTCTGGGTAGTGCTGATCGGTTACCAGCCTGCCGACCTGGCGCCCGGATTGCTGGCAGCGATTTTCGCCACCTGGGCCAGTCTGCGTCTGCTGCCGCCGGGCCCTGACCGCCTGCAGCCCCGAGCGCTGGCGGCGCTGGTGGTGCGTTTCCTGTGGCAGTCCGTCGTCGCCGGCTGGGATGTCGCGTGGCGCGCATTCGATCCGCGGCTGCCGATCAAGCCCGGCTTCGTCCGTTACCCCGTCCGTCTACCGCCCGGCGCCGGGCGCAACGCCTTCGCTTCGCTGACCAGTCTGCTGCCGGGCACGGTGACGGTGGACGAGGACGGCCACAGCCTGCTTTACCACTGCCTGGACGTGGATCAGCCCGTCGTCGCGCAGCTCGCCGACGAGGAGGCAGCCTTCACACGCGTGCTTGGCAGGCAGGGCACCGATGCACGCTGATCCGATGCTATAACGATGACCACTTTCCTCCTGGCCGCGGCACTCATTGTGCTGGCGACGACGGCGCTGGGACTCGCCCGTGTTCTACGGGGTCCGTCGGACGCGGATCGCATCCTGTCCGCGCAGCTGCTCGGCACCGGCGGCATCGCAACACTGCTGCTAATGGGCGTGGCCGAAGGAACACCGGGCGTGATCGACACCGCGCTGACGCTGGCACTGCTGGCGGCATTTGTGGCCATCGCCTTCGCGGCATTCTTTGCGCGCGCGCCGAAAGGCAATGCACCGGAGGAGCCGCAATGAGCCTGTTCGCGGACGCGTTCACCGTCATCGCCGTATCGGCCGGCGCATTTTTCTTTCTTGCGGGAACAGTGGGGCTGCTGCGCTTCCCGGACACGCTCACCCGGCTGCACGCCCTCACCAAGGCGGACAACCTGGGCGTCGGACTCGTGGTCCTCGGCCTGCTGCCGCGCGCCGGGAACCTGCTTGCCGGGGTGAAACTGCTGCTTGTCTGGGTGCTGGTCCTGTTCACCGCCGCGACTGTCGCCCGAATCATCGCGCGCGTGGCCCCGCGCGGAGAGCAGCCCAAGTGACGGTGGCACTGGCTCTGGATTCCGGCCTCGCGCTGCTGGTGGTGGCGGTCGCCGCCTGGGCACTCCTTTCCCGCCTCATCTTCACGGCGACCGTCGGCTTCATTGCCTACGGGCTGCTCCTGGCGCTGCTGTGGGTCCGGCTGAATGCACCCGACGTGGCGCTGACGGAAGCCGCCATCGGTGGCGGACTGACCGGCGTGCTGCTGATAGGCGCGGCGGCGCGCCTGGCCGCCACCGACAAGTCAGCGAGGCCGGCACTCCCGGGCATGCCGCTACGCTGGAT
>JBAVKA010000307.1:0-5123 GCA_049688075.1 Gammaproteobacteria bacterium | reverse complement strand
GAGCATCAAGGCACTCACACCCGCCAGTATCCACTGCTTCATGTCGTCATCTCCTCAAATGCTGTGATAGTTCAGTTCCGCATACCCTCGGTTGCCGCCTGATTGCCGGGCTTGCACGGCCACTTGGCCACGGCAGCCCTCATGAGAGCCTCGATGGGTTCCTCGGTCAGGTATTGCGGGTTGTGGTGCGCCCATGCGACGAATACCGAAATGGCCTCGGCACGCGTGACCGTATGTTCAGGGCAGGCAATCGCCTTGTGATCCGGCCCTTTCGCCAGCGCGCGGTGATAGTGCATGGCACCCGTGAAGTAGCCGACGCAAAAACCGTAGGCCTCCGCATTGTCGGGATTGGATGTGTCGACGGTACAGATGTCCAGCAGGTCCGAGGCCTGCTCCATTTTGTATTTATCAGGGACGAAATCCGCCTGCGCGGCGCCGAACCCCGCCGCCAGGATTATTCCGTAAACCAGGTTCTTCATGTCGCGTAATCTCCTCTTGCAGGTCGGTAGGCGTTCCCAACCCGATAAGCACACTTCAAATTATAGAACTGGTAATGGTTTTCGGTAGTGTATAGGTACGCCCTACCCGTTTTCATCGGACGGCAGATCGCTCACCTTCTTGAAACGATTGAGATCGTACACCCCTGCCTGGATCGGGTGGCGTCGCCGCATGAAATCGACGAACCAGTGAAAATTCTCCCAAACCTGCGGATGGGTCCGTGACAGGCCATAGCTGTCGATCACGGCGAGGAACTGTTCGCGCGTGTTTGCGGCACGCAAGGCACTGGCAAAGGTACCTATCTCGCTCAGGGGGACGTTGAACAGGAAATTGGGATAGCTGCCCAGCAGGCCGCGATAGGCGGTGAGCGTGTCCTTGCCCGGCTTCCGCCGCTTTTCTTCCGCCAGCATAAATGCCACATTCGTATGGGCCTTGTTGCGGATCAGGGTATACGCCAGGTCCTCCGACGGGCGACCGGTCGATATTCGCAGGAAGGCGACATCCGGCATGAAATCGACGAAATGCATGGACCTGCGCGATGCTGGTGTCGAGGTCAGGGTTTGCAGGGCGGCGTCCGCCTGCCGTTCCGCCGCGCCGGCTCCTTCCCGGTAACAGGGCGGATGTGCGCAGCGATTCAGCACGTCATCAGGACCGGCCAGTGACTTGAGACGGGCGGTGACAAGTTCGACGAACTCGGTTTTCGGATCCGCCGTTCGATAGGCGATTTGAACCGGCAGCGTCTCATTGACGATTTCGTAGATGGAGTTGATCTTCAATTGCGCCAGGGTTCCCTGGTACCAGGACTTGCGCATTGCCGTACGCACGCCGGGTGGCATAAAGTGCAGGAAATTATTTTCCGCGCCGCTGCGGATGAGGTCGAAATACAGTCGGGTCTCGGCCTGATGGCCGGCGGAGCCGAAGACATCGTAATTCACCACCAGTTCATAATAGGTCCGTTCGAGCATCGGGTAATCCATCACCCAGAGGGTTTTAGAAACGGCGCCGACAAACCCCTTCACCACCATCGCATTATCGAAATTCCGGAATACAGTCAGCGCCGCATTGTTGTTCGTGCCGTCGCCATCCCAGATATCGTCCAGCCCGGGCCCCCGGGGTTGTTGTTCCCGGTAATACTCACCCCGGAGGCGGATATATTTATTCCGGTCATCCTTATGGTCTACCCAGTCCTTGAGCGTGGCAATCGCTCCGTCCGATGCACCGGTCAGTGCCAGGTAGGGCGTAATACGGGACATATAGCCCGGATCTGTAACGGACAGATCGGCATCCGGGGCCTGGAACAGGACGTAGAACTGGTCGTCGATGACATTGGTGGCAACCTGGCCGCGGCACACCGGTCCGCGGATGAAGGTCATGACGGTGTATTGAGCGGTGTCGAGCAGGAACTGGTAACGTCCACGCGCCGGTATGGCGGCGAAGGTTTTGAAGGGATTGATATCATAAGCGCGTGAATATCCGGGCAGCTTCTCGATATCCCATTGCGGTGCGAGAAACAGCTTCTCGAGCCGGCGCATTCTCGCCTGACTCAGAGCATAGGTGATATGGGTTTTCTCGACGATCGTGCCTTGTATCGGGCGCAGCCGGTAATAGAAGGACTGCCCGGGATCATCGTCGGGTCGTCGCGTTGGAATGATGCGCACGGGTTCGCCCGGGGCGCTGCTGGAACGCACCAGTTCGAAGAAATTTCTGCTGTCCAGACCCTCGAAATAGAAATGCGCGAGGAAATAATGCTCATACAGATAGCGGGAGACCAGCTGGTTTCTCAACGGGACGCGGTTGAAAAAACGTTCCCATTCATCGATCCGCCGCTGTTCTTCCGCCGTAGGAACGGCAGGCTGCTCATCGATGAGCGCCCCTTCCAGGATCCATTCCCGCAGGGTCGTGTACTCGCGATCGTTCAGCCCGGTGATGGCAAGCGGCATCCCCTGCTCCGGCTTGCTGCGTGCGTAATCCTGGAATTCGGCAGGAAGCGGGCACTCGTTTTTGCGCTGCAACCCCAGTTCGATGCTCTCCGGGACCGGTGAACCAGGCGCGAGCGGATGCTCCTTTCCCAGCGTGATCATGTGGTACAGCAATGAATACTCGAGATTGTCCTCGAGCCGGCTTCCCTGTTCGTTGAATACCGAAGTAAATCCCTTTTCGCGCCATTGCGCGGGGGTCGTGGCATCGACGTACAGCCGCGTCGGTTCCGTCGCGGTTAGCCGGGCGGCGTCATAAACCGCTTTTTTGTTCGCGCCCCGTAGCAAACCCTCACTGGATGTCAGGTTCAACTGGCAGGGAGCGTCATAGCAGGCGTGGCAGGCGATACACTTTTCCTCAAGGATGGGTTTGATATCGCGGCGGTAGGAGGTTGTCTGCGTCGGTGATACCGGACGGACAAACGGCTTGTCGGGCGTCACCGCCGGCTGCATGCATCCCGGCAGCAGCAGGGACAACACCGCAGCCAGCCAAAAGCCACTGCGGTGTCTGCGGGATATTTCGGGTTCATGCAGCATTGGCTAACTCTAGGAGCCGGCCGGACTTAGGCTTGATCTACTGCGCTGGCGGGAGAGCGGCCCATAGTTCCCCGATTTTTCGTTCCATAGCACCACTATGCGCCTCAAAATCGGTAAACTCTGTCCTCGCTCTGCCACCATGCCCGCCACGATCACCTAAGTCCGACAGGCTCCTAGTCTGGCAGGTTTCGCCAAAAAGACACCATTTTCAGCGCAAAGACACGAAGTTCGCGAAGTAACTTATTTGCGCCTTTGCGGTGAGGCAATTTCCCTTATGGATAGACACACCAGTGAAACTACAGGGCACCGCCAGAAGGGTGCTCCGGCGGGGACTCAATCCCCGTTGGTGTCATGAGTGTCAATGCTGTCCAGGCTGTGCAGCTTTTCGGAGGGTTCCTTGCCAAAAAGCACCTTGCCCATGCTCCAGCCGAACATAGTGACGACAAATCCCACGGAGAGAATCATGGTAATCCACCCGCCTGTGCTCATGAACCCTCTCCTTTTGCCTGTTCTGCGGCCTGTCCGTCCCAGCGTTTGCCCGCCTGCGCGATAAGTATCGTGAAAAACACGATGATCATGAGGATCAGGGCAACGCTCATGCGGGCCACGTCGTTGGGATGTTCGCCCACCAGGTCGCTGGCGTAGCCCGTCGGCGTAAACACGCCCGTCCCGGGATTCCAGCCGAACACGTTGAAGAGCAGAAACAGGGCGAAGATGGTAATCAGGTACACCGGGGAAAGATAACGCATGATGATTTTGAATATTCCCGGGATACGGAGTTCGGCTCCCTTGTGTGCCTCCTGCCAGCCGCGTTCGATGCCCATGACCCAGCCAAAGTAGACGATAATGAAGGTGGCCATCAGGAAGATGAAGACCGTCCCAACCCAGAAATCGATCGTATCGAGCGCCTTGATGTCCTTGCTGAAATACACCACGAACAGGCAGCCGATCGATGTCAGCAGGCCGAGCAGGGTGACGGCTTGCTTGCGAGTCAGGCCCAGCCCCTCCTCCATGAAGGCGATGCCGGGCTGAAGCATGGACAGGGAACTGGTGATCGCCGCCAGGAACAGCAGGAAGAAGAAGATGCCTCCAAACAGCCAGCCGACCGGCATCTGGGAGAACACCAGGGGCAGCACCTGAAAGCCCAGTCCGAAGGTGCCCTGCCCCGCGATTCCCGCCGCGCCCAGAAAAACGAACGCCGCCGGTACGGTGATCATTCCGCCCAGCGCCACCTCGCAGAATTCATTCGCCGAGGACGCCGTGAGTCCGCTCAGCACCACGTCGTCCTTGTCCGTCAGGTAGCTGGAGTAGGTGATGATGATGCCGAAGCCCACGGACAGCGAGAAGAAAATCTGTCCGGCGGCCGCCAGCCAGAGCTCCGGATTCAGCAACTGTTCGCTCACGTTGCCCGGATTCCACATGAAGCCGAGGCCATTGATCAGGTTCTGCTCCGGCAGATCGGGATTGGGTGTGCCGAGCGTCAGCACGCGCACCAGTACGACCAGCGCCAGCAGGATCAGTGCAGGCATCGCCCAGCGGCAGAACAGTTCGATGCCTCTCGCCAGGCCGCGGAAAATGATGATGAAGTTCACCACGAACACCGTCAGCAGAAACCAGATCACCTCGCCGCCGTCGGAGAGCAGGAAGCCGTTTTCATGTGCCCCGATGTACTTGATCCAGAAATCCTTGTATGCGGCCACGTCGCCACCGAGGCTGAGCTTGTCGGTAAACAGGAAGTAATACGCGTATCCGGCCACCCATGCCTCGATGTAGACGTAGTACATGTAGATGAGCACCGGGATGATTACGCCCAGCACGCCGGCAAATTTTCCCATGGGATGGCGGATCAGGGTGTGAAAGATGCCCGGGCTCGAATGAAAGCCCTTCTGTCCGGCGTAGCGACCCAGCGTCCATTCGGCCCAGCAGATGGACAGACCGAGCACCAGCAGCGAGGTGAAATAGGCGATCATGAAGGCGCCGCTGCCGTACTTGGCGGCAAGGCCGGGAAAGCGCAGGAAATTGCCCAGCCCGACGGCGCTGCCGGCAACCGCGAGGATGACCCCGATACGGCTGGTCCACGCTTCTTTCACTATCGCGTTGGCCATGACATGA
>JBAVKA010000306.1:0-1560 GCA_049688075.1 Gammaproteobacteria bacterium | reverse complement strand
CCAGGATCTCGGGCCAGCGCCGTTCACACTGATATAGCGCCAGTGCGCCGAGCAGTGCCGCGGAAAACGCCGTCAGCTGCATCGTCAGGACGTTTTCCTCCCACGACATGGCGTGCGCCACCAGCACGCCCAGTCCGGCGATCTGGGCAATCGCCAGGTCGATGAAGATGATGCCGCGGCGCAAAACCTGCTGCCCCAGGGGCACATGGGTCGAGAGTACCAGCAGGCCGGCGAGGAAGGCGGGGCCGAGTATCGCCAGATCCAGGCCGTCCGTGTTCATGGCTGCGCTCCCTTCAACAACGCGATGCTCGAATCAAACAGGCCGAACAGGTCCGTGGCCTGCGCATTGCCCCCGACCGTGAACGGCATTTCGATCATCACCAGGCCGGGGACCTGCTTGGTCAGCCACTCGGAGGCGCGCGGGTCCTGGTAGGGCGCCCGGATCACCGCTTTGGCCGGCGTCACCTTCAGTGTCTCGAGCAACTCGGCCAGGTGGCTGCTGCCGGGGGGAACACCGGGTTTGGGTTCGAGTGTTCCGATTTCCTTCAGGCCCAGCCACTGGTTGAGATATGCCCAGCTCTTGTGATGCACCACGATCGGCATGCCCCTGAGCGGTTCCGCCTGTTTTTCCCAGCGCTGGATGGCACTCTGCCAGCGCTGGCTGAAATCCTCCAGTCGCTTGCGGTAATCCCCGGCGTTGGCGGGATCGACCTTGGCCAGACGTTCACTGAGCGCCGGCGCGATGCGGGCGATATTGCGGGGGTCGAGCTGGATATGCGGATTACCTTTGGCGTGGACATCCCCCTCGGCCCGGTCCAGGCGCTGCGGCACCTCCAGCATCGGCACGAAAGCCGCCGCCTCGAAGTAGCCGTCGGTCCCCGGTTTGACCTTCGGATTCCCGCCGCGCGCCATCAGCACGGGGAGCCAGCCGACCTCCAGCTCGGCGCCCGTACACACCACCAGGTCGGCGCGCCGCATCTTCGCGATCAGGCTGGGACGCGCCTGGATGTAGTGCGGATCCTGTTGCGCCGTGGTGGCGGTGAAGACCTCGGCATGATCGCCGGCCAGTTCCGTAACCAGCGCACCCCACTCGGGTTCGCAGCTGAATACACGCAGATCAGCCGCCGCGTTGAGCGGCAGCTGGAGCAGTACGAATAAAACTGAAAGCAGATACCGTGTCATGGTTTGATCCTCTGATTAGAATTCGTGGGCGCCATGGGTGCCGAGGCTCATGATGTACTGCAGCGACCACGCGTTGTCGGTCCGGTTGATGAGGGATTCGTCGCGGTCATACTGCAGCCGCAGGCGGCTGAACTCGCTCGGCGACCAGTCCAGCATCGCCGTATAGCGCTGTGGATGATGCCCGTTGTTGTCGAGCCCGGAAGCATCGATCACGGCCCGGTTATCGGAGAAGCCGCCGAGGCTGGTCACATTGAGGTTGTTGTCTGCGCTCAAACGGTCGTAACGCAGCCCGGCGCGCCAGTGCGCCATAAACTGGTAGACCCCCTGCGCGTACCAGCCCCACTGGTTACCGTTGTAATCCATCAGGCCGCTGTTGCC
>JBAVKA010000305.1:0-2539 GCA_049688075.1 Gammaproteobacteria bacterium | reverse complement strand
ACGACGGCGACGCGGTCCGACAGCAGCGACCGGTATGCCTCCAGGTCCAGCCGGCCCTTCCCGTCGACTTTCAGGTAATGCACCCTGAAGCCGTCCTTCTCCAGGTGCTCGCACAGGCTCAGCACGGCCGGGTGCTCGACCACCGTGGTGATGATCTCGTTGCGCTCCGGCTGCGCCTTCAGCGCAGACAGGATCGCGGTGGAATCGGACTCGGTACCGCAGGAGGTAAAAATGATCTCCGAATCGAACGCGGCGCCGAGCAGCGCCTGCACCTGCTTGCGTGCCTTCTTGATAGCGTGGCCGACCTGGTTGCCGAATTCATGCATGGACGAGGGGTTGCCGAACTGCTCGGTGAAATACGGCTGCATGGCCTCCACCACCGATGGGTCCACGCGCGTGGTCGCATTGTTGTCGAGATAGATGCCTTCCATCGCTCAGCCTCCGCCTGCGGCCGCCCGCGGCATCTCGGTCGCCGGCAGCACCTTGATGAACTGGCCCAGTTCCTCGATCAGGCGCTGCTGGATGCCGCCCAGCGTCATGGACGCCATCTGGCAGCCGGTGCAGGCGCCGGTCATATTGACGTAGACGCAATCGCCCAGCACATCGACCAGCTCCACATCGCCCTTGTCCATCTGCAATCGCGGACGTATGGACTCGATCACCCGCTCGATGCGGCGGATACGTTGCAGGTTGGTCATGCCGGTGGCGCCCGCCACCAGGGTTTCCGGCGACGATTCGACATTCGGTATCGAGGTGGCGGCGGGATCGAAGGTCTCACCCTGCTCGGCCAGTACCCGGGCCAGGATGTCCTCGATGCCCTCGTGGCAGGAGGCGCAGCCGCCGCCGGCCTTGGTATAGTTCGCCACGTCCTCGACGGTTTTGAGCTTGTTGGCGCGGATGGTCTCCTCGATCAGCACCTCGTCGACCGCGAAGCACTTGCAGACCAGCGCGCCTTCCTCGTGATCGTCCTTCCACTCCTCGCCGCGGTAATTGGCCACTGCCGCCTGCAGGGCCTCGCGACCCATGACCGAGCAATGCATCTTCTCCGGCGGCAGGCCGTCGAGGAAGTCCGCGATGTCCTGGTTGCTCACCTTGAGCGCCGCATCCAGCGTCATACCCTTGATGATCTCGGTCAACGCCGACGAGGAGGCGATCGCCGAACCGCAGCCGAAGGTCTGGAAGCCGGCGGCCTCGATGATCCCGGAGTCCGCGTTCACCCTCAGGGTCAGGCGCAGCGCATCTCCGCAACTGAGTGAACCGACGTCACCGGTCGCATTCGCGCCTTCCACCGCACCGGCGTTGCGTGGATTGAAGAAATGATCCTGTACCTTTTCCGAGTAATCCCACATGGCCCGTTCTCCTGATCAAGCGCCGCCTCAGGCGGAAAAAGACTTGCCGCAGCCGCAGCTGCCCGCGGCATTGGGATTGACGAACTTGAACCCGCTGCCTTCCATGCTGTCGAGGAAATCCACGGTCACCCCCTGCAGCATCGGGACACTGAATGGATCGACGAATATGCTCACGCTGCCGCACTCGATGACCGTGTCATCGGCATTGGCGGATTCCTCCAGGGCAAGCGCGTACTGCATTCCCGAGCACCCGCCTCCGGTCACCGAGATACGCATACCGGCAACGGGCGACTCCGCGCCCTTGATAAAACGACCGATGGCCTTTTCCGCACTGGCAGTCAATGTAAGCATTCACAACACTCCTCATGGCAGGTGATTTGCAGGGCCTTTGCCACGATACAAAGCAAGGCTTGTGCCAGAGGCGAATGCAGCTTTACTTCGCTGTGTAATCAGGACTTTTCGGAAACGACGCCGCCAGGACTGTCGTGTATGCAACATCCGGGGCGATCAACGCGGGTAGCAAAGGCAACAATATGACAAACGAAACAAATGACGTCCCCGCGCTGCAGCAGTTGCAGCCGGGCGACTGCATCTACGCGCGCGGGGAGATCCGCAGCGACGGTTCCATCCCCGGCGTGGAAGTCGACGCCGTGCTGGCCTCCCCCGGCACGCGCGGCGTGATCATCAACATCGGCTACCTGGAAGAGGAACCGGGACGCGCGCTCTACCTGGTGCGCTTCGAGGACGAGCGGCTCGATCTCGGCCAGCCGGTCGGCTGCTGGCCGGAGGAACTTGTTACGCATCGGGAACAGAACGGCTGGACCTGACAGCCCCGCGCAGGCGTTTTTCCGGAGGAAGCGGATACATTGCTGCCTGATCGCGTCGGAAAAAACAGATCAATGTGAGATACGACAGTACCACCAGAACGTACCCGATTTTTCATGCGTTATTCAGACGTGCCCTGAATCATATGTAAGAATTACCTGAATACCGTTTCCGGCCAGGGGACCAAACCGCTCGCGCGGTATGGAGTGGCACGATTTGATGGTAACCATCAGCAAGCTGGCGTTTAACTCATCAAGAAGAAGTTGCAATCTGCCAGGTAGATTTCTTGTGTCTTTCCCGATGAATTAGAGCCTGGTATGTACTAGGCTTCTACGGTGCAGCGTGTGGTAAATGTCTTGGATAAC
>JBAVKA010000304.1:0-1667 GCA_049688075.1 Gammaproteobacteria bacterium | reverse complement strand
CGCCCGGAGGGTTATTTAGTTGTAGTAATCCACCGGCTTTCCTGTATAGTGAAAACTGTTGCAGTACAGCTCTTGTGGTTAGTTCGGTAGTCCCTCCAGTTTCCTTGGTTGCCTCTCCCGCTATATCTCTTACAGAAATGAACTGCACAAACATCGCAATTCAACTTTCTATAGAGGTATTTACGTGATTACAGGTACAGTAAAGTGGTTCAACGACTCCAAGGGTTTCGGCTTCATTACCCCGCAGGACGGCAGCAGGGATGTCTTCGTGCATCACTCCTCCATTCAGGGTAATGGTTTCAAGTCCCTGGCCGAGGGCCAGCAGGTGCAATTTGAGGTGGAACAGGGCCAGAAAGGTCCCTCGGCCGTCAAGGTCCAGGCCATCTAGACATCAAATCCTGCGCCAACAGCTTGCAGAAAAGACCCCGCCCCGGCGGGGTCTTTTTTTGCCTGCAGGGAGAAGGTAAGAGTGGGAGCGGCGAACTCTCACCGCTTGCGCCGGCAGCGCAGCAGCCCCTGCGGGCGGCACACCTGAATGCGGTCTCAATCCAGCAAGCCGGGGCGAAATGTTACGGCGCAATCGCCCGACATGACAGGAACGTCCCCGAAGCGTGACCCCTGTCTCGGCAGGAATCCGGCAGATCGCTACGCTGGTTCCCCAGGTAATTCCTGATCAATGCTCACACGGTCGGTCGAGGCACTGTCATGTCAGAGACGGGATGGATGCATTCACTCCTGCAGCGATTCGATACCGGAGTCGAATCCCTTGCGGAAACCTGTCCCCGCGGCTATCTGCTGGCGGCAACTGTCCTTGCGCTCGCCGGTGTTGGCTGGCTGCTGTTGTTTCCATGGCTGGTGATTGCCGGCATTTCCGGAGCTTATGAGGCACTGACCGGTCAGCCGGCTGTCGCCTGGAGCCGGCTGCTCATCTGGTCGACCGTGACGGCAGGCTCTGTACTGGTCACCTACCGCATGGCGCAGTTCAGGCCGGCCTTGCCCGCAGGCGTCGTGCTCGACAGAAAGAAGGCGACCGCGCTTTTCGATCTGGTGGACGAACTGGGCCGGCATTACCGTCGCCCAGGGATCGACCGCGTGGTGATCGGCGGTGAATTTTCACTCGAACTCGTGAAGACCCCGTACTGCGCCCTGCCCCTGTGGTCGTTGAACACGCTGGTCATCGGCCTGCCGCTGATTCAGGGGTTTTCTCCCACCCAGTTCCGTTGCACGCTGGCGCGACGGCTGGGCCAGTTTTCGAAACGCCGCAACCCGCTGGGTAACTGGCTCTATCAACTTCGACAGGTCTGGCCACAGTACGCTATCGCAACCAACACCGTAGCCCCCGGCTTCCAGCCGGTGCGGTGGTTTTTCCGGGTGTTTGCACCCCTCTACGAACGGATCAGCCTGCCCGCCGCGCGTCTTGATGAGCTGGTGGCAGACAGCTACGCGATGGAGGTGTGCAGCGACGAGGAGATGCTGGACACGATCTCGACCGAGACGGTATGCCGACTGTACCTCGAGGAGAAGTACTGGCCGACGTACAGGAAACTCACGGCACGCGTTCGGGAGATCATGCCGAAACCCCATGCGGGCATGGCTTCGGTGTTGCGCGCCGGGCTCCAGGGCGACCGGAGCCAGGAATGGCTCATGAAAGCCATTGAGCGGGAGCC
>JBAVKA010000303.1:0-2074 GCA_049688075.1 Gammaproteobacteria bacterium | reverse complement strand
GAAAGGCGGTGGACGAAGGTCGCGCTGAAACTGATGTCGTGAGAGCGAAGATGATCGAGCATGACGAGCAGGTCGGTGCGATCTTGAAGAAGCTCAAGGAACTGGGGGTCGATGACAACACTATCGTTGTCTATTCCACCGACAACGGGAACGAGTTGATGATGTGGCCGGATGGCGGTTATGCGCCTTTCCGCGGCGAGAAGGGCACCACGTGGGAAGGCGGCGTGCGCGTGCCAGCTCTGGTGAGCTGGCCCGGACACATCGCGCCGGGAACCACATTGAACGGAATCCAGAGCCATGAAGACCTGTTTGTCACCCTGGCTGCTGCAGCGGGATTGCCGGATCTCAAGGAGGAATTGCTTACCGGTTACCAAATGGGCGACATGACCTACAAGGTCCATCTGGATGGTTACAACCAGCTTGACTACTGGACCGGAAAATCCGATAAGTCCGCCCGCCGGGAATTCTTCTATTACGACGAGACCGACCTGATGGCCATGCGCGTGGATGGCTGGAAGATGCATATTGGTGTTAAACCGGAGGGAAGCTGGTGGAATGAGAAATATTATCCGAGTGTTCCCTATGTCTTTAACCTGTTAATGGACCCGATGGAAAAAATGGACCCAGAGTCACACGAGTGGGGTTACATCGGACGCAAATTTTTCGCTCAGAAAATGTGGGCGCCAACCGCGGCTTCTCCCTTCCTCGCGGTACATCTGAAGAGCCTGCAGGATTATCCGCCTCGTCAGGGCGCTGACTCGCTCAGCATGAAGAAGGCGATTGAAAAGGCCATGAAGATGATGGAAAACCCCCAGGGCAGCAGCAATTGAGGAAGGCCGCCGGATCGAGGTAAAGATTTAATCGATTGGTAGGTACAGGACGCACACGTCACTCAGACGTGTGCGTCCTTTTTCATTTTCTTATTGCCATTTGAAAGGCAGCTTCCAGTGTGGCGCAGATGACCGCCATCTAGGTGGTGAGCGTTTTCACCGGAAGGTCGTATATCCAGTCGAGCATGTTGTCATGCTCTTACCAGACTCGCGGGCGCACAGTCCCAGGGCAATTGACGTTTCAGCGCCTACTTTGCATTCAACTCGGCAATCAGTTTCTGGCAGGTTTCGTTGTTCAACGGCACTTTCTCCGAGAGCTTGCGCTGCGCCGTCTACACCCGCAAGTCCACCGAGGAGGGGCTCGACCAGGAGTACAACTCCATCGACGCCCAGCGCGACGCGGGTCACGCCTATATCGCGAGCCAGCGTGCTGAGGGCTGGATTCCCCTTTCTGATGACTACGACGACCCGGCCTACTCGGGCGGCCACATGGACCGCCCGGCGCTTAAGCGGCTGCTCGCCGACATCGAGGCCGGCAAGGTCGACATCGTGGTGGTCTACAAGATCGACCGACTGACGCGATCGCTCACCGACTTCTCGCGCATGATCGAGGTGTTCGAGCGTCACGGGGTGTCCTTCGTCTCGGTCACAGGTATTATTGTTGATGACAAACCCAACCCTGTCCGGACGTTATGGTCACCTCACGCGACGTATGCGCTGCGCCGTCTACACCCGCAAGTCAACGGAGGAAGGACTCGACCAGGAGTACAACTCCATCGACGCCCAGCGCGACGCCGGTCATGCCTACATCGCGAGTCAACGGGCCGAGGGCTGGATTCCGCTCCACGATGACTACGACGATCCCGCGTACTCGGGTGGCCACATGGAGCGCCCGGCCCTGCAGCGGCTGCTCGCCGACATCGAGGCGGGCAAGCTCGACATCGTGGTGGTCTACAAGATCGATCGACTGACACGCTCGCTCACCGACTTCTCGCGCATGATCGAGGTGTTCGAGCGCCACGGCGTCTCCTTCGTTTCGGTTACCCAGCAGTTCAACACCACCACCTCCATGGGGCGGCTGATGCTCAACATCCTGCTGTCCTTTGCCCAGTTCGAACGCGAGGTGACCGGCGAGCGCATCCGCGACAAGATCGCGGCCAGCAAGCGGAAGGGGCTGTGGATGGGCGGCATACCGCCCTTGGGTTACGACGTCGACAACCGCCGGCTGGTCCCCAATGAGCGGG
>JBAVKA010000302.1:0-12818 GCA_049688075.1 Gammaproteobacteria bacterium | reverse complement strand
TCCTCGCGCACCGTGCCCCAGGCGCGCTCCGCGAGATAAGGTCCCCACAGGCGCCAGTTCTCGCGGCCCTCGTGCTGCCGCTCCAGGCGTTGCCGCTCCACGTTCAGTTCAGCTGTTGCCATGTCATCTGCCTCCGAAGTCAGTTTGCTGCCATCGTTGTTAAGGGAATCTGGGTAATCCCCTCACCCTGTCCCTTTTACACCCGTTGTCGGGGTGCTCCCGGTTCCATCCAGATACGCTGTTCGAGACGCAGCGCGCCGACCGTGTAGTGCCACACCGGCATGCGACCCTCGAGGTGAAACGATTCGATGTGCATGTGTCCCTGCGGCGCCACTGCGCCGCCCGTCCAGTGGTTGGTGGCGAGTTCCCATACGTGCTCGCCGTCATGCAACACCGTCTCGGCCCTGGTGAACACCAGATGACGGCCGAGCGGCGGGTTCACCGGGGCGATCAGCAGGCCGTGGTAACGGCGCGTCAGGTTGCCGGCGATGGTGCCGGCGGCATAGCCGCCGAGTCCATTGGCGAGCCACCATTCGCGCCGTTCCGCCTGGGCCAGATCGCCGCAGATCTCGCGGCCGAAGCGGATGAATTCAGGCAGGGGCTGATTCACGAACGCTGGCATCGCGTGCCTCCGTGGCGGATCGGTTGAGCAGGTCGCTGACCCGCAGCGACCAGGCGAAGATGGTGAGCGAGGGATTAACGCGGCTTGATCGCGGCAACACGCTGCCGTCTACCACGTAGAGGTTGTCCATGCCATGCACCTTTCCTGCGGCATCGACGACCGAACGCGCGGGGTCGTCCCCGGCGACCAGGCTGCCGCACGCATGGGCGGTGCCGCTGAGCGGAATACCTTTGGAAAAACCCAGGCAACCGGCACGCAGCAGATCGTTGCGGAAGCCGCGCACCAGACGGCGGTGTTCGGCATGCGCGGGGGCGAGGCGGCGCGGATCGTAGTCCATCTGCGGCAGAACGCTGCCGTTTTCTGCGTTTATCCGGTTGGCGGCGTCGGAGCCGTCCTCGGTCTGCAGAAAAAATCCATAGGCATACTGGCCGAGTGCGGTGGCAAGGCGCTGCGGCACCAGGGCGGGCATGAGCGCGCCGATCAACTCGCCATCGAAGCCGAGCGGCTGTACGCTGCTGTGCGGCACCCGCTCGTTGAGCAGTACCTGCGTCTTGCGCAGCAGGTCACTCTGGCGCCGCGGGGTAAAGGCAACCAGCGCGGTCAGCAGGTGCTGCTTGTAGTAGCGTCCGACCTGAGCGGCGCAGGGCAGGCGCGCCTCCAGACCGGTGCGCCTCAGATAGTGCTGCAGCAGCCGCGGCGAGTGCAGCGCGCCGGCCGCGAGCAGCACCGTGCGTCCCTCGAAGATCTGCCCGTCCTCGGTCATGACACCGCGCAGTCGCAGCGACTGGTAGCTGTCGCCGAGCAGTTCGGCCACAGCCATCCCGCTCTGCACCCGCAGGTTGGGCAGTTCGCGCGCGGCCTGCAGAAAGGCGCTTTCCGCATCGCCCTTGAGACCCCTGACCGAGGCGAAGGCATCGAAGTGCGCAGCCTCCTCGGGGTGCTCGGTGATCTCGGCGGAGAGTGCGAGCGGCAGTGCCTCGGCCCGCCATCCGCTGCCGCTTCGTGTCAGCCGGCGCACGATCGCGGCCAGACCGGGCTCCGGCGCGAATATCCGCACGCCGAGCCGCTGTTCGGCCTCTGCGTAGTAGGGCTCGAGGTCGGCGTAACCAATCGGCCAGCCCAGGCACTGGTGCGCCTCGTCCGGCTCGAATTCCCGGGGTGCATAGCGCAGCAGCGCGGCGCCGTACCATCGGGTCTTGCCGCCGAGGTTGAAATACTCCTCCGGGGCGAAATGCCGGCCGTCCTTGTCGAGCCAGGGTTCATGACTCTTGAAGCTTCCCTCGCGGATCACCCGCTGGACATCCAGCGTGCTGCCGTCGCGCGGCAGCGGATCGCCCTTTTCCAGCAGCAGCACCTGGCTGCCGGCACTCGCCAGCCGCCAGGCGGCGGCCGCACCGCCCGCGCCGGAACCGATAATAATGTAGTCATAGTGCATGGTCGTTGTTCCCGTCTGGTTTATTACGTCAATTCACTCGGTTATCTGCTCACGCCTCAATACACCGCGGCCGGGGACACGACGGCGGCGGTGGAGCCGCGCGTGCGCGCATGGGTCAGCACGAACAGAAATTCATGCACACCGTCCCGGGCAAGCTGCTCGGTGGCGAGGTTCTCCAGCCCGAACAATCCCAGCTTTACGTACATGGTCTGGGGTACCAGGAACGGTCGCTCCGAATCCTCGCCGGGGACCGGACCGTAGCTCCAGGTGTCCGCACCGGTGACGGCGATGTGCTGGTCATACAGCCACTGCACCGTCGCCAGTCCCGGACCGGGTTCGCCGCTCAGGAACTGCGCGTTGTCGACGCCCCAGAGTCCGCCCCAGCCGGTATGGAACAGCACGGCATCGCCAGCGCGCAGCGCGAGGCCCTCGTGTTTGAGTGTCCCTTCGACATCTTCCCGGGTGATCACGTAGCCCGCAGGCAGACGCTCTACGTTCTTGTAGGCGACTACGTCGAGCAGCACGCCACGCGTGATCACCGGCGGTACGGTCTCCATGCCGAAGCGCGCCAGGCCGTTCGATTGCACCAGGTCGCGGGTGGTCCAGCCGTTGTAGAAACGCTCGCCCGCCTGGATGTGACCGATGGAATCGAGCTGGGTGCCGACCTGGAAGGTGCCCGCCTGGATCTCGGTGATCCAGTTGATCTGGTTCCTGCCCCAGCCCTGGCCGCCGCTGTCCGCGCGGCGCAGGTTCTCGTAGTGCGGGGTGACGTCGAGGCTCTGGTGCCAGTAACGCCCGGGGAACTTCGGCGTGTCCTCGTCCAGGATACGGCCCAGATCGACCACCTTGCCCTGGCGCACCAGCGCGGCAGCCGCCCGCGTCACCGCAGGGGTGATTTCGTTGAGGCTGCCGATCTGGTCGTCGGCGCCGTAGCGGCTCGGCCACCACGGCGTCTCGCCTTCGGCCAGTCCGGCGGTGTTGCCGCGGGAATCGGATACGCTGTCAGCCGGTCCCTCGCCGGTCATGGCGGCGAGGGTGACGGAGACCATGCCGGTGGTCAGCACCAACAGGCTCGCGCTGGTGCGCAGGCGGGGAGTGAGACTCATCTCAGCCGCCCTCGTGGAAGCCGGGGTAGAGCGTCATGCCGCCGTCGATATACAGGGTCGTGCCGGTGACATAGTCCGAGAGGTCCGAGGACAGCCAGACCGCGGCATGGGCGACGTCCTCGACATTGCCCACGCGTCCATAGGGGATCAGCTTGAGTAGATCCGCCTCCGCCTCGGGCGTGTCCCAGGCCATGCGGTTGATCGGCGTCTTGATGGCGCCGGGCGAGATGCTGTTGACGCGGATCTTGTGCACCGCCAGCTCCTGCGCCAGCGTCATCATCAACAGCATGACGCCGCCCTTGGAGGCCGCGTAATTGGAATGGCCGGCCCAGGGAATGCGGTCGTGCACCGAGGACAGGCAGATGATCTTGCCGGCCGAGCAACTGCAACTGCGGTGCACCTTGCGGTGCATGAACTCGCGCACCGCCTCGCGGGCGCACAGGAACTGGCCGGTGAGGTTCACCCCGATGACGAAATTCCAGTCCTCGAGCGTCATGTCATGAATATAGGAATCGCGCTGCAGGCCGGCGTTGTTGACCAGGATGTCCAGCGTGCCGAAGGCGCCGATCACCTCCGTGAACATCGCCTGCACCTGCGCTTCCTGGCTGACGTCGGCCTGCACGCCGATGGCGGTGCCGCCGGCCTCGCGGATTTCCGCCAGCAAGGCCTCGGTCTTCTCCGGGTTGCTGACATAGTTGATCGCCACGCTGGCGCCCGCCTCGGCGAGCGCCCTGGCGATGGAGGCGCCGATGCCCGAGTTGGCGCCCGTCACCAGCGCCTTCTGGCCTGCCAGAATCTGACCGAAAGAAGTGTGCCCGTTCATACCGTGCTCCGTGATCAATGAGAGTTAAGCGCCGTAGCGTCTGCTGATGAGGTGATCCAGCGACAGCTTTCCGGGACCGTGCAGCAGCGGGACGAGCAGCAGCAGTCCCCACAGCTGGTGCTGGTTAAGCCCGGCCTCTTCCAGCGCGGGATAGGAAATGACCGCGACGATGTTCACGAAGAACAGCGCCGCAGCGCTCAGCCGTCCGGCCAGCCCCACGGCCAGCAGGACGGAAAACGTCAGTTCGGTGAACATGGAGAGATAGGCCGCGAGTTCAGGCGGCAGCAGCGGCACGCTGTATTCATAACGGAACAGCGTCAGCGTTGTGTCGATGCTCTGGATCTTGGTGAGTCCGGATTTCCAGAACACGTTGGCGACCCACAGGCGGATCACCAGGTCACCGACGGGGGCGAGCGCGTTCAGCCCGCGGATCGCCAGCCGGATCAGTTCCACCGGGCGGATGCGTCCGGCTTGCTGGCTGTGTTCAGAGGTGATGTACATGACTTGTCTCCTGTAGAATGAATGAATACCGGGAACTGCGTAACCCTGTTCCCTGCCGGGCACGTCCTGTCGTGACACGCTGTGAATACATCCCTGTACGCTCGACGACTGCAGTCGCTACGGGCATCCTGCCCTCACGCGACACTTGCACATCCATGTGCATCGTCCTGCGACCGACGGTCACGACAGGACCTGCCCGGCAGGGTGCTTCAGCGGACATGAAGTCGTTCAAGTTGTGCAGTGCCGTCCTCATGACTGCCACCCGCTGAAGGCACCAAGCGAGAGATGGCGTTGAAGCGCCGTTGCCAGATCGAAGTCCGGTTCGCGTACGGTGGCCCGCTGCTGCGCTTCGAGCAGGGTCAGGCCATGGGCGAGACCCTGCAGCCAGAGGTGTTCGCCTGCGCCGAGCGGAATGAAGGCGACTTCCATACCCTGGCGCAGGATCAGCAGCCGCGCGCGGCCTTCTGCGAGGTTGACCGTCGCATCGCCTGTCCAGTCCGGCTGGTTGACCTGCCAGATGCGCAGCACCGGGTAACCCGAGTCCAGCAGGCGGGCGGAGGGTTGCAGCATCAGCCGCAGCCGCGGGTAATCCGGCAGTGGCACCGCGCGCAGACCCTCGGCATCGAGGACCGGATGCTGATCGGCGTGGAAGGCGCGGTGATAACTCCACTCGAGCCGCGCGACGTCGGGCAGATACCCCAGCGTTTCACCGCCCGGGAAGCGGCCGAGATGGGCGGGGAAATGACTGCCGTAGCGATGTACATCGCCGGAGGGCGACGGGTAGTTGACGATATAGACGCGCGCGGCCTGGCTGAAATACGCCTCGCCCACCAGCCTGCGGGTGACGGGGTAGACGGCCGCGAGTACCTCCGAGAGACCGGCGAAAAGATTATTGCGGTACACCTGCAGTCGGCGTTCCGCCGCGAGACCGTCTGCGCGCACGCCGGACGCGAAGCGTGTCGCGGCTTCCCGGTTGGTCAGCGCCGCGGCGAAGCCGATCTGAAGTTCACGCAGCGCGGGCATGATGGGTCTCCATGATCGTCTGCGCCTGCCGCGCTTCATCCAGCAGCACGGTGAGGGGAGGCAGATCGCTGTCCCACTCGATCAGCGTGGGTACGGCGCCGAAGCGCGCGACGGCCGCCTCGTAAAGACGCCAGACCTCGGGCACCACGCGGCGGTTATGAGTGTCGATGAGGATCTCGCCGCCGTCGAAGGTCTTGCGCGTGAAACCGGCGAGATGCATCTCGCGCACCGCGCGCACTGGTATGGCCTGCAGGTAGCGGTAGGCATCGAAACCGTGGTTGGTCGCGCTGACATAAATGTTGTTGACGTCGAGCAGCACCGCGCAGCCGCTGCGGTTCGCCAGTTCGGCGAGAAACTCCCATTCCGGCATGGCGGATTCATCGAACTGCAGGTAGCTGGAGATGTTCTCGATCAGAATCTGCCGTCCGAGACGTTCCTGGATCTCGCCGACGCGCGCGGTCACATGAGCCAGTGCCTCCTCCGTGCAGGGCAGCGGCAGCAGGTCATTCAGGTAACGGCCACCCACAGAACTCCAGGACAGGTGTTCGGAAACGAACAACGGATCGATGTCCGCTATCAGCTCCCGCAGGGCCGCAAGGTGCTCACGGCTGAGCGCATCGGTCGATCCGACCGAGAGTCCAACACCGTGCAGGCTGACGGGATAACGCTCGCGAATGTGTTCCAGATAATGCCGCGGAATGCCGCGACCGAAGTAATTCTCGCTGTGGACCTCGACCCAGCCGAGCGTCGGCCGGTTTTCGAGGATCTCGTGCACGTGGGTGGACCGGAGTCCGATTCCGGCACAAGCCGGAACCGGACCCGTCCCAACAGGCTGTCTGAATGAGACAGTCATCTCTCGCCTCAGCCCTTGGGCTTCGTGCTGCCGCCCACGATCTTCTCGCAGGTGCCCTGCGGCAGGTATATCCAGGACATGGCATCGCCATCTTCCTTGTTCTGACCAGCGCAGGCGTGGGAGCTGGTCTGGCAGTCATTACTTCCAGCCTTGACGATGCCATAACACTTCTCCGGCTTTTTCTCTGCTGCCACGGCAGTGCCGGTGACACCCAGGGCATTGAGTGCGAACACACTCGCGATCGCGGCACTGATAATTGCGTTGCTGTCTTTCATTGAAACTTCCTCCATGTTGGGTTGCATAAACGAGAGCACGTTGCCCTCGTACCTGGCATTGCAACGCCTGTGCCATGTCCATGAGAAAGTAAATAAATTAGTTATTACATTGAGTTGCGCGATGCCGTGTGGAAGTCGGAAATGCGCTGAATACCTTGATCACCACTATTCGCGGATTTTCCGCGAATGGCTGCGGGCAGACGGCGGGTGATGACGGAAACAGGGGGAAAGCGGTTTGAATGGGAACCAGAGAGCGACGTGTTACCTGCAGGAGAAATCGAATCCGTTGATCACCGTGCGGTTTCCTTGTCGATGCCGAGTTTGCGCATCCGGTAGCGCAGTGTGCTCGGCTTGAGGTTGAGCATGGCCGCCGCGCCGTTGCGGCCCTCGATCTTGCCATGGCATTTCGTCAGTACCTCGTGGATGTAGGATTTCTGCACAGCATCCAGGGTGCCATCCGAGGGTTCGATCACGGGCATTTGATCGGGCTGGGTGAAGATCGGATCGGTGATTCGCAGCATCGGTCCCTGTGCGAGGATGGTGGCGCGTTCGATGGCGTTCTGCAGTTCGCGGACGTTGCCCGGCCAGGAATACCCCGCCAGTCGCTCCAGCGATTCCTTTTCGATGCCCTGCACAGGCTTGTTGAGCTTGCGCGAGAGCTGGTGAAGGAAATGCCGTGCCAGCAGCGGAATGTCGGAGCGCCGTTCACGCAGGGGAGGGACGCGGATCGGAAAGACATTGAGCCGGTAGTAGAGATCGTCCCGGAAGCGGCTGTCCTTCACCATCGCGGCCAGGTCACGGTTGGTCGCCGCGATGACGCGGGCGTTGACGTGCAGGGTGGTACTGCCGCCAACCCGTTCGAAGGACTGCTGCTGCAGTATCCGCAGCAGCTTGGCCTGGGCCTGGGCGGTGAGTTCGCCGACCTCATCGAGGAAGATGGTGCCGTTGTCGGCAAGTTCGAATCGGCCCTTGCGCTGTGAGGTGGCGCCGGTGAATGCGCCCTTCTCGTGGCCGAACAGCTCGCTCTCGATCAGTTCACTCGGCAGGGCGGCGCAATTGACGCTCACCATCATCTGGTCCTTGCGTTCGCTGCGCTCATGCAATGCCCGGGCGATCAGTTCCTTGCCGGTGCCGGTTTCTCCGATCAGCAGAACGCTGGCATCGGTGCCTGCAACCACATTGATCTGCTCGAACACCTCGCTGATGGCAAGCGAGTCGCCGATCATCTCGGGGAAACGCTGCTGGCGACGTAATTCCTCCTGCAAGTTGAGATTGTCGGCCTGCAGGTTGCGGATTTGCTGACGGGCGAGTTCCCGTTCGTTGATATCGCGCAGGATGATGGTATAGAGGCGCTTGCCGAAAACCCGCAGAGGCGAGATGGTGGCCTCGATGGGGAATTCCTCGCCGTCGGCACGTACGGCCGTGATACCCTCCGGCGCCCAGACCTGATGGGCGTCATCGCTGCCCATGTCGACGATCGGAGCGATTAACTGACGGAATGACGCCGAGAGAAACCGGTCGAAGTGTTGTCCCACCGCCCAGGCGGCGCTGCAGCGGAATACTTCCTCGGCGGCCTGGTTGAACAGTGTGATTTGATGATCGGTGTCGATAGTGATGATGGCGTCGGTGGCCGATGACAGGATAGTGGCGAGGCGTTCCTCGCTTTGCCGCAGCGACTCGGTGGCGTGCAAGCGCTCGAGTTCGGCCGCTGCCCGTGCGCCGAAGATCTTGAACACGGCCAACGCATTCTCCTGAAAATGCATGGGTTTGAGATCGCAGACCGCCAGATGTCCGAGCACCTCGCCGTGGCGGTCGGTCATGGGTGTGGCGAGGTAGCTCTGGATACCAAGCTCGGCCAGCACCGGTTCCCGGGGAAACAGTGCCGCCACCCCATCGGGGTAGTAGCGCACCTGACCCTTGAGGACGTCCTCGCAGACGGTGCCATCGAGATCGAACTCGATGTTGTCGATAAAATTATTGCCCTTCCAGTATGCGAGTGTACGCACCCGATCCCTGCTGCCGGCAAACTCTGCCACAAAGCAGAAATGCACCTGCATGGCGGAGGCGGTGGCGCGTACCAGGGCGCGGAAGAAATCCTCACCGGTGGCGGTGGCGGTACCTTGATAAATGAGCTGCAGGATATCTTCTGTGGCGGTGGGTGTAGGCGGGGGACTCACTGGTGCAGTGTGTGCTGTGCTCATAAATGATTCCTTGCTTTGTCCCCTGTTGTTGCTGTGTTGTTTTATCGCTATACCACCCTGTCCGGCGGGTGTGACCGCCATCCCGCAACCCGCCGATCACCGTGAAGCTGGCACGCACCGGTTGCTTGCGGCCGGGCCTGCAGGGTGCGAGCGTGGTGAAAACGGGATTTCCGCAACACAGGTGTGATGTGCCCGTGAGGGAAATACTGCAGCGTGCTTGTGGCCGAATCCCGTCAGCTCTCGCTTGTTTACGACTAGTATAGATGCGGCGTTCGGGATGTCTATCGGCGGCGAGCTGAGCCTGTCGCTCCGTTTCTCTGTTGCGGGTATACGATGACAGCTGCAGGTCACGACATCCTCACACCCTGCTCACGATTTCATCACCTGAGCTACCGTTCGTTCCGGCACGGCGCATGGCTGCTCCGCAGCCGTCGGCATGTCAGTGCAGCGCAACCGCCTGCGCCGCCTGATCGCGGGTGTAGAACGCACCGGCATGAAGAAAGCCGGCGACTACGGTCGCCTTGACGGCCAGCACCTCATTTCCGTCGCTGCAGGCCACCAGCCATTCCCGGGGCAGGCCGGCCAGCAGATGCATGGGGGCCAGCGTGCCGTCGTCCAGACGGCTGGGTTCCACCCGGCCGGTGGCGGTGTCGCAGAATGCCGGGATGAAACCGGCCGCGCGGTTTCCGCTGCTCACCCCGCCGGTGCCGCCGTAGGCCAGGTTTTCTTTCCTGAGGCGTTCTCCTGTCATCATGCGATTCATGGTTTGTTACCTCTTCATGTGGGGCCTCTGTTGATCTCTATCCAGCATCAACCGTGCCACGCCGGTACCGATTCGGGCGCAGAACGTTATCTTGTTGAGAAAGCGTGGAATTAATTTATCCCCGAGGGGGGCGATGGCATTGCCATATTTCATTCATTGCGAATTTCCGCAAACAGCAGCGGCAAGCCACGACGATTGGCGGGTGTTGCGGATACACCCGGGCCGGCTACGGGATTGCCTGTGCGTCCCTGCTTTATCTACCGGCAGGATATCGTAACGGTCAGGGTATGTTCATTGCTGCCCGGTTCGTGCTCCGTCGCGTGTGTATTGTCGGGTCGACGCTCGCCCTGAGTATGTCTGCACCAGGGGTGTAAATGGTGGTTTGATGATGTGCACGGACGACGACTTCGCGTGCGTGTGCAGCGATGACTTACCGTCGTCCGGTCCGGAGAGGCCCGGACGACGGTCACGGTGATTAATCGTAGTAATACCTGGGCAGGTCAATGTCCATCGCGATGCTGGTGCCTGTGTCGGCGGATTGTTCGCTGCTGCTTTGCCTGTTCCCGCTTACCGCGTAGATGATGGTGTCGCTGGAGTTATCGTATTGCCAGGATTGAACGCCGGCCTGCCGCGTTTCGGGGTACACCCTGTCCCAGGAGTTACGGTTGTCCGATCCACTGAAGGCGTAGCTGACGGTATCGCTCGATGCGTCGTAGTGCCAGGACTGATGTCCGGCCGACGCGGTGTTGATGAAGCCCAGGGCGATAACCGTGCCGACCAATCCGCTGAAGCGTTGCCGCTTGTTCATGTTGAAATCCTCCACGAGTGTTGTTGATAGCCGCGAAGACCGGGGGCTCCGCGGAGTAACCCGGCGCTGACGCCGGTTACGAAGCAGTAAGGCAAGGGTCATGCCAGATTCGATTTGCCTGCGAATAGCGTAGTGATTTCAATGGCCTGAACAGACATAACAACAAAACAGAGGGCGGCTGTGGCTGGCGGTCCATTGTGGTTACCCTGCGAATCCGCAATATATTGCGGGCCGCCACCCCGGTGATTTTCTGCGGGTCTGCGGGCGGTCAACCGGCGACCACATCGCAGAAAGTGCTCACGCTGGCCGGCGCCAAACAGGTCATCGCGGCCGCCGTGACGGAGGTAGACCGGCTCAAGACACCGGGCGGCAGCATCGCGGTGGTCGATGCCGACGGCCATCTCATCGCCCTGGCCACCCGCGAGGGCAATCTCTAAGTCTCCGGCCCCGGCGGGCTGTGGGTCCTCTCGCCCGAGGGTCGGCACCTCGGCACGGTCTATGCACCACGCCACCCGCACAACATGGCCCGGGGCGATGCGCACGGACGGACGCTGTATCTCGCCGCCGGCAGCACGCTGTACCGGATGCCGCTCAGCATCGCAGGGATGTATTCGCGGCGTGTCAGGGCATAGCCACCCCGGATCGAGTGGTATCATCCGGGATGGCCGTTGCACTCGCATCAGTTTATCCATCCTGCCTGACTGGCATTTCACGACCACGGCGTTCATAAATACTTCTTGTAATAACCCCTCAACGGCGTACTGTCGGGACGACTGATAATGTGATCGGGCATCCCATTGCCGCCAGCCAGTCGCCGCTGCGCAGACCCCAGGGAGGCGAACCATGAATCACTCGCGTATCATCGGCAGCACAGCTATCTCTTCCGCCAAAGATGAAATAAACAATCCGGTATATGCCCGGGTGGGCGCACGGAACGATTGTGGGTGCCCGGTGCGGCACCCTTTAGCAGGTGACCAGCCATAACACGGCCTTTACCGGTGACCGCACTGTCCGCGATGAAGCCGCGGTGTAACCAATCCGGGCACGCGGGCGACAAATATGATCGCCCGGAAATGCATCCGGTCGCCCGAGGCCGGATTCGTGTATCCGGGGCTTGAGAGTGCGCGTGTCCGGTCACGTCATAAAGATCAGGAAAGATCGTCATGTGGATCCGAACCACGTGTAATCTCGCGTTTCAAATGGGCGTCCCGACCCCGTTAATCCTCATGCTTCGGCCGCGTAGCGGCGCGCAACAGTGGGTCGCGCGGGAGGCCTATACCCTGACGCCGAGCGTTCCCGTGGAGGAATACACGGATATTTTTGGCAATCTTTGCCAGCGACTGGTCGTACCGGCCGGGTGGTTCCATGTTCATACCTCGGCCGATGTCATGACGGCCGATGTGGTGGACAAGGCGCCGGGCGCATACTTTGTGGAAATTCAGAATCTGCCGGACGCGGTCCTGTCGTATCTGCTCCCGAGCCGCTATTGCGAATCGGACAGATTCGGTAATCTCGCGAGAGACATCGTAGACGGGGCGTCGCTGGGCTACGACCAGGTGGGTCGAATCAGCGACTGGATTCGAGACTCGGTGCGGTACACCCCCGGATCGAGCGCGGTGCCGCTGTCCGCGGTCGAGGTGAATGGATGGCGCCAGGGGGTATGCCGCGATCTTGCCCACCTTGGCATCGCACTCTGCCGCAGCATCAGCATCCCCGCACGCATGGTCGTCGGATTCCTCTACGGGCTTGAGCCAATGGATCTGCACGCCTGGTTCGAGGCCTATGTGGGTGGCCGCTGGTACACCTTCGACCCCACGGAGAACACGCTTCGCGGAGGGCGGCTTGCCGTGGCCTACGGCCGCGATGCAGCCGATGTCGCGATATACCACCAGTTTGGTCCGCCGGCCATTTTCAGCAGTATGGATGTCCGGGTGGAGTTGCTGGAGGGTCCGCCTGGCTGAAACGGGCTACGGCCTGGATGGCCGGAACTCACAGCTCCAGCAGTTCGGGCGGCTTTTCCGCATCCAGGATCAGAAGGTGATGCTCGGGAACCGGCTGCCAGAAGCTGTCGTCGTTGAACCGTTCCGAGGCCAGCAGCTGGCCGCCGGGAAACAGCTCGTCATCGGTGGTGTAGTAGAGCGAGGGACACTCGTGGTTGAGCGCGTGCCGGCTGGCATAGAGCCGTTCTCCCTCGGAGACGATGATATTCAGCAGCGCCGGCTGCTCATCGACCCACTCGGCCAGCAGATCGAGCAGTTCGCCCAGCGCATCGGTCGGGGGTCGGTGCGGATTGTCCGCGAGCAGCTGCCGCAGGCAGGCGAACAGATACTCGGAATCGGTGTTGCCCCGGATCGTCGCGGTGATGGCGGGGGAGAGCATTTCCTGCATCGCCGGGCGTACCTCAAGGT
>JBAVKA010000301.1:0-5662 GCA_049688075.1 Gammaproteobacteria bacterium | reverse complement strand
CCTCTGTCATCCTGATATCCCGGAGGGATACAAATCCGGCGAAAGGGCGAAACTGCAGGCAGTACGACTGCACTACCGGCGGCGTCATCGGGAAAGGCGTGATATCAGCATCAACCGAACCGGTGTTTTCATTTATACTGCATCAAGTCGACCCGGCACTGGTCGATAGTGTCATTGCAGGTTCTGCAGGCATTAACAATCATCTCAACCGTCCTGTTGCCGGTTTGAACCACCAGGATTCCCGGATGGGTATTATGCATTCGATGTTTTACGGCTTGATCCGCGGGTGTGCGCTTGCCTGTCTTCTGTGGCCGGCGGGAGTGCCGGCCTGTGAGCCTGACATGGACGGCTGCCTGGGTTGCACGGACGCCGAATTGCCGGTCTGTGTGGAAAAGATTGCCGTGGAAATATGCACCAGCGGCGGTGGATTTGAATATTGCGACAAGTTAAGCGCCCAGGAGGATATCGAGAGGATTGTGCTCAGAAATACCGGGGTGCACATGTCCAGGATACGGGCACTGGTGCGGAGTGCCGGCCGATACCAGCGCCCGCATCCACACATGCATTGACGCTGGCGTTGCATCCAACCCGGGCTTACCCCCTTTCCCGTGAAGCTCAAAAATACACCACCGGACGGCACTTCATGGGCATGAACCCTCAGCTGATGCCACTTCGTTGCCTTCAAAATGCCCCATGATCGTACCGACAGATCATGATTGCACCAGCATGCGTCGTTTTTCTTGATCGAACATCCACCCCGACTCGTTAAATATCTATAAAATACAAAAATATAAACAATATCTCCAATTGGTATGCTGGTTGCATGATTATTAAGTTGCAGTTCGCTGCATCGGCCCGGTACAAACCGGACCGGTCATATGGAATGTAACCGGCCGTCCGCTGTATGACGGTTATTGGGTAATAAACGCGATGTGCGAGGAATTGCTGGATTATTTTCGGGCAGCACTTGCACTGCTGTTTCTGATCATAGTCCCTCAACTTCTGATAATAATTATCTGGTTCAATTTACCGGGATGAGCTTATCCCCGCTGGAGGTCGTCGACCGGCATGCAATCGATTCTTCTCGTTTGTTCGCATGTTCGCATCCATATCGCGGAGTGTGGCGCAACGATATAACCGGGATCTGTTATGAAAGAGACTATTCGTGCATTCCTGTTGGGTATACTGATCCTGCTGACGGCACTGATTCCGCCGACTATTCTTGTGGTGGAGTATTTCAGGCGCTGACGCCGGACCCGTAGTAAAACATAGGAACGAGAACCACCCCCCATCAACTCGCGGGGGAAGATGCCTTCGACCTCACACTCCAGGATTCCCGCGAGCACCTGCCCTATTCCAGCCGGTTAGCGGAGAAAGGGAGCACCCGGCACGTGGGCTACGCCTTTATGGACTGTCAGCAAGAACTTCATTGATTACACATCGTTTTCTATCGCTCCCGCCGTAATGGCGGAAAACTGGCGTTTCCGATCCAGTGGGCAAACTCGCGCATGTATATTTGATTAATTATCATGCTAATATCGCCCACCAAAGGGTGGGGTATCATCAACCGGATGTCGACTCGAACCGCAATACGGGCAGCGCCGACGGGGTTCGCCGGTTACCCGACATTTTCCCGTACACCGATAGTGACCAACCGAGGAGCTGATGATGAAAATAATAACCCTGCACACACTGGGAGCGGTGCTGGCCTGTGCTTTCGCCGCCTCAACTGCAATGGCCTACGACGATGTTTCGAGTGAAATCGCTGCAAATGCGGGTGGGTTTCTCGGACTTGGCGCGACCTACCGTCCTGACTACGAAGGCTCCGACAACTACGAAGCGAAGATCGCCGCATACGGCCGCTACAACATGGAGAGCGGACGTTATATCAGCCTCGGCGGCACCTCGGGCAGTGAGCGCGCCGCGCGCCTGAAGATGAATATCCTGACCAGCAAGACATCCTGGGAAATAGGTCCGGTGGTACAGTACCGGTTCAAACGCGGTGGCGATGTGGAAAACAACAAGGTTTCCAACATGCAGACGGTGCCCAATGAGCAAGAAGCCGGTGGATTCGTCGGCTATCATGCCGGTGACCTGTTCTTGAGCATGACCGGCGTCTACGACATCTCCGGTGAAAGCAATGGCACCCTGTTTTATTTCAACGGGCTCTACCACCTACCGGTGAACGACCGGTTCGAGATGGCGGCTGGCGCATACACCACCTGGGCATCTGATGATTGGATGGAAACCTATTTCGGCGTGTCCGGCCCCAATGCCGCGAGAAGCGGTTTACCCAAATACAGTGCCGGCAGCGGTCTCAAGAACGCCGGCGTGGGTCTGACAGGACACTACAAGTTCACCAGGACCTGGGGCATGATCGGCAACGTGAGTTATACACGGATGTTGAACGATGCCGAGGACAGCCCCCTCGTCAAGAAGGTCGGTGACGAGAACCAGTACACCGCGGTCGTGGCGCTTACCTACAACTTCTAGCTCGGCGCTATCTTCGCCCGGGATCGCCGCCGTTCGCGCGGGAACCGGACCGACTGATGTGAAGCAAGCAAGACTGACGTCTTGCCTGCTTTTTATGGCCATCAATGGATAATTCGCGCCCAGGACGATACCCGTCATCGCTCAGGCATGTTCGCGAGTCTTACCGGCACGCCGGCTTCCCCAGTCACCGTGGCGTGATTCCAGAACCCCGGAACAGACGGCGTGACGATGAGGACAGCGGCCATCAGCCGTCAAATGCCATTCGGTAATGACATACCAGTCCCTTCCGATCAGTCTGCCACCGCACTGGTGGCAATAGGTACTGCTGACCGCTTCATCGTGAACATTACCCGTATAGGCGTAACGCACACCGTTTTTCAGGGCGACTCGCCGCGCCCGACTCAGCGTTTCAGCCGGGGTGGGCGATTTGTCACGCATTTTCCAGTCGGGATGAAAGGCGGTAAAGGGCATGGGTACATCCGGTTCCAGATGCTCCACCACACAGCACGTCATTTCCTCCAGCTCCGTGTCCGAATCATTTTCATCGGGTACCAGCAGGCTGGCGAGTTCGAACCTCACGCCGGTCTCTTTCCTCAGATAAATCTGGGTATCCAGTACCGGTTGCAGGTGACCGCCGCATATCTTCCAGTAGAACCGCTCGGTGAAGGCTCTCAGGTCCACGTTGGCGCGGAAATGCAGGCGCGTTGTAGCAATCCAGGAAAAGCATCCCGGCTGGTGAGCCTGGCCGGCACCTGGCCGGGCTGAAAATATCCGTACCGGGATTCTCTGCATCAACTCGATGGGAGTACCACAATAATACTTGACTATAATACTAGGTTATTATACGTTTACTACACGGCATTTATTCGAGTGAAAGTTTCCTTTTCACCTGTTAATCAGATAGTTAGGGTTTCATCGCTCGCTCCCGGAGGGTTGTCATGGCGGTCGTTAATCAACAAATCGACACTTTGATCAAAAAAGAGTATCAGGCGGGTTTCGTCACCGATCTGGAATCGGACAGCGTACCGCCCGGCCTCAACGAGGAAATCATTCGGCAGATCTCCGCGAGGAAGCGGGAGCCGGAGTTCATGCTCGACTGGCGGCTCAAGGCCTATCGCCACTGGCTGACCATGCGAGTCCCGCGATGGTCCAGCGTGCATTACCCCCCGATCGACTACCAGAGCATCGTTTATTACTCCGCGCCGAAGGCACGCGCGGACAGGCCCGACAGTCTCGCCGAGATCGATCCGAAACTGCTCGAGACCTACAGGAAACTGGGCATTCCGCTGGAGGAGCAGGAAGCGCTTGCCGGCGTGGCGGTGGATGCGGTGTTCGACAGCGTATCGGTGGCGACCACGTTCAAGGACAAGCTCGCGGAACACGGCATCATCTTCTGCTCCTTTTCGGAAGCCGTACACAACCACCCCGAACTGGTCCGGAAGTACCTCGGCAGTGTGGTGCCACATACCGATAATTTCTATGCCAGCCTGAACGCCGCGGTATTCAGCGACGGATCGTTCGTCTACGTACCGAAGGGCGTGCGCTGCCCTATGGAACTGTCCACCTACTTTCGCATCAACGCCTCCAACACCGGGCAGTTCGAACGCACGCTTATCATTGCCGATGAAGGCAGCTACGTCAGTTACCTGGAAGGCTGCACCGCACCGATGCGCGACGAGAACCAGTTGCACGCCGCTGTCGTGGAATTGATCGCGCACAAGGACGCCCGGATCAAATACTCGACGGTGCAGAACTGGTACCCGGGAGATGAGCAGGGTCAGGGCGGCATCTACAACTTCGTTACCAAGCGTGGCGCCTGTCGCGGCGCGAATGCCGGGATCTCCTGGACCCAGGTGGAGACCGGTTCGGCGATTACCTGGAAATACCCCAGCGTCATCCTGGAAGGCGACAACTCCATCGGCGAGTTCTATTCGGTGGCTCTGACCAACAATCACCAGCAGGCGGACACCGGCACCAAGATGGTCCATATCGGAAAGAACACCCGCAGCACTATCATCTCCAAGGGCATCTCGGCTCGCCAGGGGCAGAATGCCTATCGCGGCCTGGTGAAGGTGCTGAAGAGCGCGGAGGGTGCGCGGAACTACACCCAGTGCGATTCGCTGTTGATGGGCGATCGCTGCGGCGCCCACACCTTTCCCTATATCGAGGTTAAGAACAACACCGCCCGGGTCGAACACGAGGCGACCACCTCCAGGATCGGCGAAGACCAGCTCTTCTACTGCCGGCAACGCGGGCTCTCCGACGAAGACGCCGTCACTCTGATCGTCAACGGGTTCTGCAAGCAGGTCCTGAACGAACTGCCGATGGAATTCGCCGTCGAGGCGCAAAAACTCCTGGGCGTCAGCCTGGAAGGCGCTATCGGCTAATGATCACAGGAGATAGGGAATGCTCTCGATAAAAAATCTGCATGCCTCGGTGAATGGCACGCCGATTCTCCATGGCATCGATCTGGAAGTGAAGGCTGGCGAGGTGCACGCCATCATGGGGCCGAACGGCTCCGGCAAGAGCACCTTCGCGAACGTGCTTGCCGGGCGTGAGCAGTATCGGGTCACGCAGGGCGAGGTGCATTACAAGGGACAGGACCTGCTTGCCATGTCGCCCGAGGACCGGGCAAGGGCCGGGGTGTTCCTCGCCTTTCAGTATCCGGTCGAAATACCCGGCGTCAGCAATATCTATTTCCTCAAGGCGGCGCTCAATGCCGTCCGCAAGTATCACAACATGGACGAACTGGATGCTATGGATTTCATTGCCCTGGTCAAGGAAAAGGTGGAAATGGTGAAAATGGACGAGGCGCTGATATACCGCGCCGTCAACGAGGGTTTTTCCGGCGGTGAGAAAAAACGCAACGAGATAGTGCAGATGATGGTGCTCGAGCCGTCGCTGGCCATCCTCGATGAAACGGACTCGGGACTGGATATCGATGCCCTGAAAACGGTGGCTGACGGGGTCAATCAACTCCGCAGTGACGAGCGCGCCTTTATCGTGGTCACCCATTACCAGCGCCTGTTGAATTACATTTTGCCCGACCATGTCCATGTCCTGAGCAACGGTCGCATCGTGAAATCCGGCGGCCCCGAACTGGCCCTCGAACTCGAGGAGCGCGGTTACGTGTGGCTGAACGAACTGGCGGCAGGAGCGGCATGATGAA
>JBAVKA010000300.1:0-3918 GCA_049688075.1 Gammaproteobacteria bacterium | reverse complement strand
CCTTCATAGACGAACTGCTGACCCGCACCGATATCGTCGATGTGATCGATGCCCGCGTGCCACTGAAAAAGGCCGGGCGCGAGTACAAGGCCTGCTGCCCGTTCCATAACGAAAAAACGCCCTCGTTTACCGTCAGCCAGGTGAAGCAGTTCTACCATTGTTTCGGCTGTGGAGCACACGGCAGCGCCATCAGCTTCCTCATGGACTACGAACACATGGAATTTGTGGAGGCCGTCGAGGACCTCGCCCATATGGCCGGCCTGGACGTACCGCGCGAGGCGACGGCGGATCCGGCATCGCAGTCACCCACGCAGCCCCTGTATGCGCTGCTCGAGGAGGTGTCACGCTATTTCCGCCAGCAGCTGCGCAGCCATCCGCAGGCGGCCCGGGCGGTCGATTATCTCAAGCAGCGCGGCTTGACTGGCGACATCGCCGCGCGCTTCGACATCGGTTTCGCACCGCCCGGCTGGGACAACCTTGCCCGGGCGCTGGGCGGGGATGCTGCATCTCGCGCTGCCTTGCTGGAAACCGGACTGCTCATCGAGCGCCCCGATGGCAGCGGCATCTATGACCGTTTTCGTGACCGCATCCAGTTCCCCATACGCGACCGGCGTGGCCGCACCATCGGCTTCGGCGGGCGTGTCCTCGGCGACGACACCCCCAAGTATCTCAACAGCCCCGAATCAACGATTTTCCATAAGGGTCGCGAACTCTATGGACTGTACGAGGCACGCAAGACCGTGCGCCGCCTGGAACGCATCCTGGTGGTGGAAGGCTATATGGACGTGGTCGCGCTGGCCCAGTTCGGCATCAACTACGCCGTCGCCACCCTGGGTACCTCCACCACACCCGATCACCTGGAGCGCCTCTACCGCACGGTCCCCGAAGTGGTGTTCTGCTTCGATGGTGACCGCGCCGGACGCGCCGCGGCCTGGCGGGCGCTCGAAAACGTCCTCCCCGTCCTGACCGACGGGCGGGAAGCCCGTTTCCTGTTCCTGCCGGACGGTGAGGACCCGGACACCCTGGTGCGCAAGACCGGCAAGGATGAATTCGAGAACATGATCACGCATGCCGTGCACCTGTCCGATTTTCTCTTCGAGCACCTCTCCAGCCAGGTGGACACGGCCAGCATCGATGGCCGGGCGCGACTGGTCGATCTGGCGCGCCCGCTGCTCTCCCGGCTGCCGGACAACATCTTCCGCCAGCTCATGCTGGAGCGACTCGCGCAAATCGCCGGCACCGACAGCAGCCATCTGGCCGATCGACTGCAGAAGCGTGTGGAAACCCGGGCGGTTAAGACCACTACCGCCGCCCATACCACCGGCGTCGGTAAATCACCGGTACGGGAAGCGATCGCCATGCTGCTGCACCAGCCGGAGCTGGCGCAAAAAATCGTCCCACCCGGGATAACGGAACCCGATGCCATGCCGGGTGTCAGACTGCTGCTGGAATTGTTCGAATTGCTGCAGCGGCAACCGGGATTGAATACCGGCGCCATACTGGAACACTGGCGCGGTCGCGAGGAGTCGCGCCACCTGCACAAACTGGCGCAGTGGACGCCATTGACGGAAAAACTCGACCTGGAGGCGGAAATTCGCGGCCATTTGAGCCAGATAGCCCACCAGGTAACCGAGAAGCGAATCAGCGCATTATTGCAGGAGGAACGCTACAGGATTCTGAATGACCAGGAGAAACAGGAACTTAAGGCATTACTCCAGTCCCGCCCCACAGATGCCAGGCGGTAATCGTAAAGACTGCAGAAGGCTTGTTTTTCTCTTGGCCGACTATCATATATTAATTATACTGCGCGATTAATTTCGCCACCTTTCGGCTCCTAATGACGGCAGAGCGATTGCCGCTACATGTGACTATGGACAAAAATCAACAATCCCGACTCAAGCACCTTATCGAAAAAGGCAAGGACCAGGGCTTCCTGACCTACGCCGAGGTTAATGACCATCTTCCCGAGGACATCGTCGATCCACAGCAGATCGAGGACATCATCGCGATGATCAACGATATGGGTATTCTGGTGCATGAAGTCGCCCCGGATGCAGACTCCCTGTTGCTCGCCAGCACCAAGCACTCGGCCGATGATGATGCCGCCGAAGAAGCCGCCGCCACCCTGGTCACCGTGGACAGCGAGTTCGGCCGCACCACCGACCCGGTGCGCATGTACATGCGCGAAATGGGCACCGTCGAACTGCTCACCCGCGAGGGCGAGATTGTCATCGCCAAGCGCATCGAGGACGGCCTCAATCAGGTCATCGTTGCGCTCGCGTCATTCCCCGAATCGACGGCAACCCTGCTGCGTGCGTTCGAGCGCGTGGAAGCCGGCGATATGCGCCTGAACGATCTCATCAGCGGTTTTGTCGATCCCAATGCAGATGAACAGGCGGCAACGCCGGTAGAAGCACTCTCCACGCCGTCCGATGATGACGACGTCGACGACGACGACGATGATGATGAAGCCGATTCGGCCATCGTCGATACCGGCCCCGATCCCGAGGAAGCTCGCAGGGTATTCGCCGATATGGAGAAAACCTACAGCCAGCTGCAAAAGGCTATCGAGAAAGGCGGCAGCAACCAGGCGCGCATCGAGAAGCTGCGCACCCAGCTTGAACAGCAGTTCGTAATGCTGAAGCTGGTTCCGCGCATCGTGGAAATACTGACCGCGAACCTGCGGCGCACCATCGATCGCATACGCACTCACGAGCGGTCCATCATGGATATCTGCATCAAAAGTGCCGATATGCCCCGCAAGAACTTCATCACCTCCTTTCCCGACAACGAGACGGATCTGGGCTGGGTAGACAGGCAGATCAAGGGCAATCACAAGTACTCCGCACAGCTGGCGCAGTATCGTGATGATATCAAGCGGATACAGAACAAGCTGAACTCGATCCAGGGTGAAGCCCACCTGTCCATCGCCGAGGTCAAGGACATCAACCGGCGCATGTCCATCGGTGAGGCCAAGGCGCGCCGCGCCAAGAAGGAAATGGTGGAGGCCAACTTGCGACTGGTAATCTCGATTGCGAAGAAATACACCAATCGCGGCTTGCAGTTTCTCGACCTGATCCAGGAAGGCAATATCGGCCTGATGAAGGCCGTGGACAAGTTCGAGTACCGGCGCGGCTACAAGTTCTCGACCTATGCGACCTGGTGGATACGCCAGGCCATCACACGATCCATCGCCGACCAGGCGCGCACCATCCGTATACCGGTGCACATGATCGAGACCATCAACAAGCTCAACCGCATTTCGCGCCAGATGTTGCAGGAAATCGGCCGTGAACCAACTCCCGAGGAACTGGCCGAGCGCATGGACATGCCGGAAGACAAGGTACGCAAGGTTCTGAAGATCGCCAAGGAACCGATTTCCATGGAAACGCCAATCGGTGATGACGAGGACTCGCATCTCGGGGACTTCATCGAGGACATCAATATTGCCTCGCCGATCGACTCCGCCTCGATGGAGGGCCTCAAGGAAGCCACGCAGGATGTGCTCTCTGGCCTGACACCGCGCGAAGCAAAGGTGCTGCGCATGCGCTTTGGCATCGACATGAACACCGACCACACGCTGGAAGAGGTCGGCAAGCAGTTCGATGTCACGCGAGAGCGGATCCGCCAGATCGAGGCCAAGGCCCTGCGCAAACTGCGTCATCCTACCCGGTCGGAACCCTTGCGCAGCTTCCTGGAGATTGAATAACCGCCGCAAGCGCAAGCGGCGGACGGCCTCCACGCGGTTGGTTGCCATTCGCCGCCCAGCTATACTCTCTTCCGCGCAGCATGCATAAGGGCCTGTAGCTCAGTTGGTTAGAGCAGGGGACTCATAATCCCTTGGTCCCAGGTTCGAGTCCTGGCGGGCCCACCATATTATCAATGTGTTACATAATTCGACCTTTAAGACGCCTTCAC
>JBAVKA010000299.1:0-18937 GCA_049688075.1 Gammaproteobacteria bacterium | reverse complement strand
GTTTCCTGCAGCTTGCACAACTGCAGGGCCTGCAGATCGCCTGGGTTGAGCTGCCCGTTGTGCAGCACCCGGTGCAGCAGGATGAGCCTGGTGATCATGAACCGCGAGCGGAACCGCAGCGGGTGATCACAGGCCTGAATTTCCGCCCGTCCGTGGACAGCTCTGCATGGATGCTGATCGTGATTTTCGCCGGACCGATCAGTTTCTCCAGGGCTTCCAGGATGCTGCCGTCGACCTGGCCGTCAACGCGATTCCCGGCAGGTACGATCTTCAGCTCGAAGCGGTTCGGCTGGTGCTGGATCAGCTGGTAGCCAAGCACGTCGTTGCGTTCCTTGAATACACTCCAGACGGTTCTCGGATGCACCATCCGTCCGTCCTCAAGGTGGATGATGTCCTCGGTGCGTCCTTCGAGCTGTGCCAGTACCGGTAGCGTACGTCCGCACGCGCAGTGCTCCCCGGACAGCGCGCCCAGGTCGCCGATCCGGTAGTTGATCAGCACCGTGCCGCGATTTACGAGATTGGTTATCACCACCTCTCCGGGAACTCCGTTCCGAACCCGCTTGCCCTCGTCATCGACGACCTGCAGGCTACACAAGTCCTCTCGGATGTGAAATCCGGACCTGTGTGCGCAGGTGAAACCGATCCGGAAGGACTCGACGGCGGCATACCGGGAGAATACCCGCACGCCGAATTTCTCCTCGATCAGCCGGCGGCCGCCCTCGCTCATGGCGTCAGCCCCGTATACCACGACCCCGGGGCGGTGAATGGTAATTTGCCGGGCATCGGCCACGCGGAAGATTACTTCCATGTAGGAACCGTAGCTCGACAGGATATCCGGCTTTAGCCGGTTGATCTCGCCTATGTTATGTTCAATCGGGTCACCAAGCTCCAGCAATGGCGGCAGGGAGGGCAACCGCAGTGACAGGTCACGGTAGATCTCCCAGATCTTCTTCACCGTCGATGAGGAATAGAGGATCTTGACCTGGCGGGGTGACCGGTTCCCGAGAGCTTCCCAAATGACGGCTTTCTCTGGCAGGGTGCGGGCCATATTGGCAAGCAGCGAACGCCGGTCATGGTAAATCGTTAGCGGTGTACCCGTAGAGCCGCTGGTCTTGAAGGGAATTGCGCTGCGACCCTGTCCTGTTTCAGATACGAAAGCTTCCGGATTGTCCCGCACGGCTTGCTTGTCGAGCAGCGGCAGCTGTGCGAGATCGTCCGCGGTTCGTATGTCGCGGGGATCAATACCCTGTTGGCGAAACAGGTCCCTGTAGTAAGGCACGTGCCTCGCCGCATGTCCGACCAGTCGGCGGATGCGGCGGTCCCGGATTCGATGCAGATGTGTCACGGGAAGCCGGTCAATTCCCTTCTGGAACGGTATATGCCAGGCTATGACGCCCGTTCCATACAGCTTCTTCAGTAGGCGTGTCACGGGAATTCCTTGTCTCGAGAATTGTCGGGCCTGCGCGAGGTAGGATGCTTCCGCAGTGAGCGGGCGATACGACGTGCGCCTGCGAGCAGCCAGGTTTCCGGCGTACTCCGCTCCCAGAGATGCCGCCGTGGTCTCTCGTAGACACGGTTGCGATGGAAGATGATTTCACCGGGCAGTTGAAGGTCCCGGTAGCGCGCAGCAGCGCCGCGCATGGATTCCGCCAGTTCGCCCAAGGCCATCAACTCGGCGAGCCGGATACAACGTTCCCCATACGCATCAATACGACATGCCACTTGCTGGTTATCCCTGAATGCCAGTGCCAGGTCAAGCCAGTCCTCCAGTTCGTCGGCCAGGCGAATCAGCAGGGCTTTCCGCATGGTCTCTGGCATGGATTCAAGGGCTGAAATGTGCCGGTCCAGTACCTCCGCGCGGTACCAGGGCAGTTGCTCATAGGCATAAACCAGTGCCTCGACATCCGAACCGAGTATCGCCCGCAGTTCTCTCCTGTGCGCGGTCTTGGGGGGACGGCGGCGGCTGTCCCGGAAGCGGTTCAGCCGGTAAGCGGAATGTACCAGGGCTGCCTGGACAACCGGTAGCGATGCCCCGGTGGACAGAACAATACTTGCGGTTCGAACGAGATGGCATGAAAATGGGACACCCTGTGCGCGAAAAAGGCCATCCGCCATCCTTTCCATAAATTCACAGGTTTCCCGTACACGACGGAGGCTGGCATTCCCTAGACCCCGATCAATACACTGTAGCGCAAGTTGTGGATAGGTCATGGCGTAACTTGAGTCTGCCATTGGGTCCCCTTGCAAGGTTGCATGACGGGATTGCAGGTATCGTGTAACCGGTTCGGCCGATAGCCGTGTACCTGAAGATATGATAACCCGGAGGACAGGGTGAACAGAATCCCGATCAATTCAGGGCAGGCGTTTATCGAGCTGACCGGCTGGCTCGACGACCCGGAGATTGTCGAAGCCATCAGGGAGCTGACTGCTGCTCAGCAGGATGCCGCAGGAAAGCGTGTCACGCCTTTTGATCCTGGAACTGCCCGGGCGATGGTGGATGAACCGGCGCTGGACCTGATACTGAACAACGGGGCGGATATCCACGGTATTGCGACGAACCGCGAGATATCCAACGTCATCTCCTTCAACAGTTCTACTGACCCCGGCTCGGTTCAGAGCGGGTCCGTGCGGTCTCTGCGTATCCTCGTGGATGACTGGGTAAGCCACCGCCTAATCGAGACCTTCGAGGCCCCGTATCCGCTGGAAGTCTCTCGCAGTGGCCATTTCTGGTATCCGCAAGGTGGCTATATGGGGTGGCACACCAACAGCGGGGCTCCCGGCTGGCGGATCTACATCACCCATGCCATGAAAGCCGGAAAGTCCTTCTTCAGGTACCGCGATCCTAAGACGGGGCAAGTGATTACATCGATGGACGACGAGTGGAATGTCCGTGTTTTTCGCATTGACCCGGTTGTCCCGCTCTGGCACGCGGTCTACTCGGACACTGATCGTTTCAGTCTCGGCTATATCGTCCGGCGCCGGCGCTGGTACAAACCCGTAACCCGGAAAATCATGCGGATGCTCGGTCGCTGACGGACGGCGTTGCCGTCCCATCCAGTATCCGTAGGTGCCGGATTCCCGGGGCCAGCAGTTCCTTCTCCAGTTCCCCGGTATCCATGCTCCCTTCTGCTGCCGCCGCGATTGCGCCCAGGCCATTGCGATCGCGCGTGATCGGGGCTGTTTGCCTGATGAAGTGTGCGATTTCGTTGTTCCAGTTTGCCCAGTGGAATACAAGCGAGTGCCGGCAGCGTGGTGATTCATGCAGGGCGGCGCCCCAGCGTTTCTTGTAAACGAGCACGCCGTCACGTAGTGAGGGTCGACACACTCCGAGATCAAGCCGGTGCAGGCCGGCCTGTTTCGCGTACTGAACCCCGAACACGTAAGATGAGTTGATGGCACCCCGGTATACCGTTTCTTCGCGCTGCAGTCCGGTACCCCTGCAGATCAGGTAGAGGGTATCTCCCGCCACAGTGAACAGGGTACCGGAAACCCGGCGGCCGTCATGCAGCACCCAGAGAATGCCGCCATGGCGCATGTAGATCCGCAGGCGTGCATGGCTGCGGATCATGGCCCCATCACCATGTCTCGCCAGCGCGTACGGGACGTACATCCGGTGGTAGAAGTGGTCGAAATCCTCGAGGCTGTGACCGGTTTCCCAGCTGAGGCGGTTCTGGTGAATCGCCCTGATGTTATTCCTGTTGCTGTGCCGTGCACGGCGGGTAACATCGCCATCTTGCGGGACAGTCAGATTTGCGCCGATGCACTCCGGGACATGCAGGCAGTCGTCCCTGAAGATCAGCCGTCCCAGCCGTCTGTCGATACACGCGACGAACAGGGTGGCGTCGCGGTACACACCGGTGCACAGGCGGGGCAGGTTCCACACGGTCGCGTGGCCAATAGACACGCTGTCGAAATCCCTGCCGAGCAGGTGCCGCGTGAAGTACTCGACGGATGGTGCGTTGCCGGCGACGACCACGGTTGTGGATCGTCCCGTGACCGGGTGCGTCCCCGTAAACCGCATCACCGGCATGCGCAGGTTCGCGATGATGGTTGCCGTGTGGTGCAACCTGTCCAGGGCGGTGACTGCCGGAAGCGGGGCGTAGCCGAGCAGCTTCCAGACGGCTGCCGACAGTACTCCCTGCGGTGCGGGACGGGATGGCATCAGGTCAGGTTCGGCGCAGGCCGTTCCGGCCTGCGTTTACCACGAAAGCGGTGCCACGAGAACGGGCCGAGCCTGAGTCGCGTCACGCTGCCGGTTTGCCGGAAACCCTGGCGCGTCCGCGAGACGATGTTGGGGCGATTTTCGGGAACGATCATCGTGATCGCCGCCCGGTAACCGCGCTCTCTGAAGTGCTCGCACAGTCGGTAGTACAGCGCTGACTGGATTTTCTGGCCGCGGTAATTCCTTGCTGTGAACGAGTCGAACACGTAGATTTCGTCCGGCTCTAGGGGGAAGCGGTAATCGATCAGTTGCATGTAGCCTTCATTGACACCGACCCAGCTGACGGAGGCAATTTCACCGTCGCACAGGGCAGCGAAACACCGGTTGCCGGCCGCCATTCGGGCCAGGATATCCGCCTCCCTGGCGCCACGGCGAAACACCACGTATCGACCGACGTCTTTCGCAGAGAGTTCGGCAAATTCGAATGCGGTGCAAGCTTCAACTGGCTGTGCCCCGTCCTGTAGTGAATGCAGGTACCACCCGAGCTGGCGGTATCCCATGAGCGCAAGCATGCGGTTGAGTATTCCCCGGGTTCCCTCCCAGTGGTGTATCTCTCGCAGTCGGGTAACGACACGTCGCAAGGAAATCTGTGAATGCCTCACCGGCGGGTTCATTTTGATTCCATGTTGTGCACGCCAGCATACACGGTACCGGTTTTGTCCGATAATTTCACATTAAAGCTGTTGAATAACAAGGCTGGAACCAATCTAAAAATTGCTTTAACCGGATAGTGATGTCTGCGAGCTGCAAAAAATCGAGATAATTCTAAGCGTAATATTCCCATAAACTAAGGAGATGGCGTTGCCATTGAATTCCGGCTGTGTATTTGATCCGTGTCCGGTGAGCCATTGCTCACACTCCATCTATTTGAAAAGAGATAAAGTGTTGTGAGCACCGGTTGAATCCGCCCTGCAAACTAGGCCGTTTAGGGGTGTCCTGGTCCAGCGAAAGTGTGCCCTCATTCTTGAACGGCAATTGACTCGACAATGCCAGTGTTAGTCGGCATCTTCACAGCGCAAATACTTCAAGATGCCCGCCTGACGGACATCAGGGCATAACGAAAGCGATCGACGCTAACAGGAATCGCCGATGCCGAGAACTGCAGCAACGCTTTAACTACGCCGCGCGTCTCAACTCAACGATTGGCAGGTGCTTCCGGCCCCAATGATAGCTCACATCAAGGCGAATGGGAGTGCCACAGTGGCCTGCGACTGGTGCCTGCGGCGATGCACATGGCGCGCTACGCGGCCATCGCTCGCGCGGTTCGTACCGAGGACGCTTACACGCCGGCAACAAAACATGGTAGACCTCATCAGGCGTCTTGCCATGGAGCGCCGAGTGAGGGCGACTTTGATTGTACCAGTTCGCAAAACACGTTAGCTCCTGGTGGAACCGGTCCCTACGAAGTGGCACGAGAATGACGCGCGTGCATTCGTTCTTCAGGGTTAGGATGAATCGCTCAACCAGGGCAATGCTGCCGTGTTGGCCAACGGCACCGAAGCGGGATGTGATCCCGTGGTGATCACACCAATCCTTGAACACGCTGCGCCAGAACTGCTGGCCCTTGTCGCAGATGATATATTTCGGCGTGGCACTGGCGGTGTGAATGGCGCATTCGAGGAAGTGCGAAACCGATACGGCTGTGGGATTGTTCCTGAAAATTTCAATGTCCATCACTCGTCGCGAGTGATGGTCGATGACCACCGCCACCCACCAGCAAAATGGCCAGCACTGGGGTAGTGCGAACGGCAACCACGGTGCCCAAAAGCCCACAGCTGTCGGAACCGCGGTAAGATCGACATGCCAGACATGATTAGGCCGCTTTGCCGTTACGACGCGAGTAGACGGCGCCACATCTTCGGGGTCAGATTGTGGCTCTTCTTTTAAGATCCGTCCGACCGTCGTTACCCCCAAATGTAACCCAGCCCGGCACAGTGTCTCGGCGATCTTGATCTTGCCCATGGCGGGGCTCAGGGTTTTCAGTCGTTGCACGGTGTAGCGGACGAAGTCCGGGAACTTATTCACCGGCTTGCGCAGTTGCAACAGGGCATTAGCGCCTTGATCATCGATGCGTTTCAGCCACGCTGCAATCGTGGCCGGCGTGACGAGGAAGGTGTCGGCTGTTTGTTTGACGGACCAGCCACGCGCGGCACGAAGTTCGAGGATCGCCATGCGCTCATAGGGGCCGTAATGCGGCCGGCGCTGAGGCGCGATCTGCGCTATGCGGGTGTCCTTGATGCGGAGTTCTTCTCGCAGCAGGGCACATTCTTCCTGAAACCGGTCGTTCTCTGCTGAGAGTTGCACCCGGGCATTGATGCTGTCGGCGGCCCATGCGCGGGCATACACGATGGCGTAGTGGGCCAGCGCGATCGCATGGAGTACCGCCGACTTAACGCAGTCCTGCCAGCCGTTGGGAAGATGGATCCGCGGTGGCTGCGGATTGGTGAGCATCGCGACCTCCGAAAACGAGTCCTTGTGTGTTTCCGGTTGAAGGATACAATAAGGGCCATCGAATCAAATTGTTATGGTCCGGACACTGAACCGAAAGATTCGGTGGACCAGGACACCTGCCCCTACTGGCCCGGCAGTCCGGTGAAAGTGCATTGGGGTTACCCGGACCCGTCGAATGCGCCAGGCGGCGACGAAGCCAAACGTCAGGACTTCGAACTGACGCGTCAGGCGATCGGTTATCGGATGCTTCAACTGCTGCAGCTGCCATTGGAACAACTGAGCGACGCCGACCTCCAGAGCGCCCTCACCGAGATCTATAGCCACTAAATCCACTGCAATAGAAGAGGACCGATGGCATGAGTTCCCAATGTGAAATCACCGCCAAGCAAGTGGCCGGCGTGTCGATGAGCGTCTTCGAACGTTATCTGACCGTCTGGGTGTTTCTGTGCATTGTGACGGGCATCGCCCTGGGTCAATTCCTGCCAGGGGTTTTTCGGGTCATCGGCCGCATGGAACTGGCACAGGTCAACCTGCCTGTCGGCCTGCTGATATGGGTAATGATCATCCCGATGCTGGTAAAGGTGGACTTTGGCGCCCTGCACGAGGTGCGCCAGCACGTCAGGGGGATCGGCGTCACGCTGTTCGTGAACTGGCTGGTCAAGCCCTTTTCAATGGCGTTTCTGGGCTGGCTATTCATTCGCCACCTGTTTGCTCCACTGCTTCCGGCCGACCAGCTGGACAGCTACGTTGCCGGTTTGATATTGCTTGCGGCCGCTCCGTGTACCGCGATGGTCTTCGTCTGGAGCCGGTTGTCCAATGGCGACCCGCTGTTCACGCTGTCGCAGGTGGCTTTGAACGACACCATCATGGTGTTCGCATTCGCACCGCTGGTAGGCTTTTTGCTGGGCCTCTCGGCGATCACCGTACCGTGGGACACACTCTTCACGTCGGTCGTGTTGTACCTCGTGATTCCGGTCATACTCGCGCAGCTTTGGCGACGGATGTTGCAGTCTAAAGGGCAGGCCGCGTTTGATGCAGCGATGGAGAAAGTTGGCCCGTGGTCGATCACCGCGCTGCTGGCGACGCTGGTATTGCTGTTCGCCTTTCAGGGGGAGGCTATCCTGAAGCAGCCGCTGATTATCGCCCTGCTGGCCGTGCCGATCCTGATTCAGGTGTTGTTTAACTCGACGCTGGCCTACGGGCTGAACCGGGCGGCAGGCGAGAAGCACAACATCGCCTGTCCCTCTGCCCTGATCGGTGCATCGAATTTCTTCGAGCTTGCGGTTGCTACCGCCATCAGCCTGTTCGGTTTCGAGTCCGGTGCCGCATTGGCGACCGTTGTCGGGGTATTGATTGAGGTGCCCGTCATGCTGCTGGTGGTGAAAGTTGTGAATGCCTCAAAGGATTGGTATGAGAACAGTACAACTTGAGGATTTTGAGAAATCAAAATAGCGGTGCAACCAGTAAATTACCCAATCCGCACGGTAGCGAGTGCGGTTCCTGATTGATGGAAGGCTGGGATTTATGTTGGACGGCGATAAGTGCGACCTGACGAGGGACAGATGCAATGTCAGAATAAGTTTTCAACGTACTGTTTTTATGCACCGGCAATTCAGCACGCAATATTTTCGGAGAGTCACTGGTTAACCACTGGGCACAAGGCCGATTCCAGGGCTTCAGCGCAGGCAGTTACAGACCCGTGCCATGTAGCTTGATGAGACGCCGAACCGGACAGCTACCTTGAGCATTGGCTCGGACCAAGCTCGTATAGCGCTTCCCGAGTCAGGGCAGCTTCGGCGTTCGCGTCTCGCGAGGCTGGTGTGCTGGCCTCGCCTTGCTGGTCTGTCACGATGGTAGGTGCGCTGGTCGAGATCTCAGAGACTGAATAAACAGCCCATGAAGGTCACGGTAAGATAGCCAGTATATATGACGGCGCTTTACATGGGTGGATGCGACCGTCCGTGCAGGTCAGAAGTTGTCTCTGCAACGACTACGTCGCGCACCTGAACGCGCATCGCCTGCAGATATCCAACTCGGCCAAGGGTAACCCCCCATGGCCTCTGCCCTTTTGAACCGGGCACGAGATCATTAGCAACGATAATTCCTGGCAACGTGAAAAGGTGACGAAGCATGAATACCAAAGCCTGTTTGTTTGCAGCACTGTTAGCGTTTATGTCAGTTGTGGTCGCAGAGGAGGCTGATACACGGATAGTTGTCCCGCTCCCGGAGTCGCATCGCGCCATGGTGCTTCATGAGATGCGGCAATTTCTTTCCGGGTTACAGCAGATATCGGCCGCCCTGTCAAAAGACGACATGGAAACCGTCGCCAGGGTGGCGCACTCCCTGGGCAGTCCGATGACGCATCATATGCCGGCTGATCTAAAGCAGGCGCTGCCGGAGGAATTCCGCAAGCTGGGGTTTTCGGTGCACGCCGATTTTGACCAGATCGCACTGGATGCCGAATCTCTGGGCGATGGAAAACACACCCTGTCGCAACTCGGTGAAACCCTGTCGAGGTGTGTGTCCTGTCACAACGCGTATCAGATCCGTGCCGAGGCGGGTCCGTAGGGGCAAACGTCGCTTATTCGTATTCATCGATAATGTCTCCATGGCGAGCAGGCAACAGCGTGCGCCGGAGGCGGACAAGCAGAATCAGGAAAGCGCTGGTCCAGGCGGTTGCGGCAAGCCAGAGGAATCCGTGCTGTGCGGCGGGTACGAACGATGCGAGCAGACGGTTCAGTGCTGCTGCGCTTACCAGTAAGGCCGCGACCCCGATATCCCCGAAATCCGCGATCGGCTTGTGAGCCCGCAATGTTGCGGTGCGCGCCATCATGACCAGCGTCAGCGTGCCGAGTGCCCCGATGCCGATGCCGTGCAACATGCCTGTTAGCGGAATGTTGCCGGCGAGTTGTGCAAACCCCTTGAGCGCCAGTCCCGGTACGAGCCAGAGATAGCCGAGAGCGAGTGTCCAGAGGTGTGGAAGTGAACGCGTGCGATGCCCTGCCGTTCGAGATGACCGCCCGCCGCCGCGCGCAGCGCGCGGCCCCCGATCAGCAACAGCAGCAACGCAATGAGGTCAATTGCGCACAGCAATGCGCGTGTCTGAAGCTGCTGACCGAACCATACCGCACCGGCCCACCATGCCGCATCGGCGGCAACCAGGGCGATGAGTATTGCGGGCAGGATGAGATTCTCCCGACGCTTGGCCCCGGCAAACAGAGGGGGAGCCGCCAGCATAAACACCGCTACCGGAAACGTCATGCCGACGATAACGGCGGCTGGACCGCTACCCGTGGGGCAGCGGCTATCCGGGCGGTTAACCAGGTTCCGGCCAGGAACCACGCCACGGTGCGTATCGGGCGCGTGGACAGAAAGCCGGCGATCACGGCAAGTGCGAAGCCAAACAGCATCTCATGGCCGTGCCAGGTGGCGCCGATCACGGCGGGATGCCTGCTCCGCAATACGTGCCAGAGGGGAACAGCGATGAGCGCATATGACGTAGCAAGCGGGAACAGCAGGTGATACGCCATAAGCGGCAGCCGGGCACGTTGCGAATTGGCTTTGCACCGGTGCAAATCAATAGTGCTCGATTGTGGGAGCCGGGAGGGTGGTGTGTACTGTCCTCCGCGTCGAATACGCGATCAGTTTTTCAGTATAAAATCACGCAAGACGACCGCATGGTTGCAGGAGCGATCACGTGCCGCGAACAGCAGCGTTATCGTTCCGCCGGCGGCCTGCTCCCGTAGTTCCCTGGCAATACCAGGCCGTGCTTCAAGTTCCTCGAGATAGCGGGAACGGAACTCGTCGAACCTGGCTGCCTCGTGACCAAACCACTTGCGAAGCGGGGCGGACGGCGCCAGATCCTTCGCCCACAAATCGATGCGGGCATCGGCTTTCCTCAGCCCGCGCGGCCAGAGGCGATCCACCAGCACACGAAGGCCGTCATCGTCGCCGGGGTCGTCGTAAACGCGTTTGATCCGGATGCTCATTGCATCTGTCAATCCATTCCTCTCAACGCCTGCCGAGGCGCCTCGAACTCTTCACGGCACTCCGTGCGATAAAAAGGGGTTCGGAGCACATTTCTTTCCAGTCAGTAAATTGTACTCTGACACCTGTACCTTCCCGCCATGAACTGGATGGCTCAGTCCGTGCGCGGTTGGGTATAGCGGTCGAAGAAAATCCGCACCAGATCCGAACGGGTGACCATACCGAGGACCCGCCGATCGCTGTCGCAGACGACGACACGCTTGACGTTATTGTGCTTCATCACCTCGATGACATCGTGCAGATCCTGCTCGGGACTTACGCACACCACGTTTTTCACCATATGCTCGGTGACCGCGGCCTCTGGTGCCTCCAGGTCGCCGTGGTGGGCCAGATGGCTGAACAGGGATTCCAGCGTCTGCCACAGAGTGTGGTGCGGCTGATGAGCCGGTACCCCGAGGGCGCGCAGGAAGTCCGCCTCGGTGATGATGCCAACCAGGTGCCCGGCGTCGTCGACCACAGGCAGGCCGCTGATCCGCTCGCTGACCATCAGATGGGCGGCATCGGTCAGCGGCGTTTGGGGGTGTACGGTGCGCACCGGCTGACTCATTACCCGGCGTACGCCGATGGCCTCGGTGGCGCGGCGGCTGGCGAACTGCTCGGCCCGCTGCGTCAGCGCCATCAAGTCGTCCACGGTGATATCGATATAGGTGTCCATGCTCTGCAGCGCCTGCTGAAAGTCCGTGCGGCCTGGTCGTTTGGGTTCATGCGAAGTGCTCATGCGTCTCTCCGATCGTTGCAGGTTCAGGCGGCGTTACCCGTCACGATTGCACAGGGCGTCGTGTCGACGCGCTGCCAGGAACTTTCGTTCAGACAAACTTCGTAGCGGGCCCAGCCCGCTAAGTCCTCCCGGCTGGCAGTGCCGGTCTGGTGGCGTTTGTGCCCGGCCACCACTCGGTAGGTGACCCTGTCCTCCATGCCGGATTCAGCTTCTCCGGAGCCGGCACTGCCGATTACCTGGCGCACCTGCCAGTTCGGGCTGAACTCCCCGTTGCAGTAGTATCCACCGACGCGGATGTCTGCCGGATACAGGTTGCCGGATTCGGCTTTACCTGACGCCTGGCTGGAAATAGTGTTCAGATTATTCTCATGGATGCCGGGTGCCGGATCCATGAATCCGGCCGCGGTGGCGAGGTCTTCACGCGGTAAGACCGCCACAAATCGCTTGCTCGCGGCCGGGACGGCCGACGACTTGCGGTTGCGCGCCCATGCCGCCGGGTAACGGCGCCATGGAAAAGGAAAATTGAACACGATCGCGACCAGCAGGATGACGAGTACATTCAGCAACACCGGCGTCAGGACGTAGTGAAACCCGAGCACGTGAACCGCATCCCCTCCTGCGACTGCCGTCAGTGCGGTGGCTCCCCCGGGCGGATGAATACAGCGCAGGTAGTACATGGCGCTGATCGCCAGCGCTACCGCCAATGCGGCGGCGATGAGCGGTTGCGCATGCAGCCTGGCACAGGCCACACCGATGACGGCCGATACCAGGTGTCCGCCGAACACGGCCCAGGGCTGGGACAGCGGCCCATGGGGGACGGCAAACAACAGCACCGCGGAAGCGCCCATGGAAGCGACCAGGCTGGCACTTCCGCTCAATCCAAGGTAGGCCTGACTGACCAGCATCACGCCCAGTATGCCAGTGAGACCACCCGCACCCGAGACCCACTTCTCCAGATGACCGCTGCTGTTCGCTCCCACACCGGCGAACGCACGCAGGGCGCCAGATAAGCTGTGCACGGGCATGAGCTTCAGATGTCCAGCATCAGTTTGCGCGGCTTGCGCATGCCGGCGAACTTGCAGGCCAGCTGGTCATAGCCGCGCGGGAACGGCTGATAGAGGCACGATGGGTGGCCTTGTCCTTGCCCAGGGCGGCGTTCATCACGAGTTCGGGCATCGAGGGCGAGGGTCATTACTGTCTCCTGTTATTGATCTGTGACACATCATATTAAGGTTTACTAATACTAGACAAACGATATTTATTGCATATCATTATCTAAATATCCGATATAAAGGCAGTAACCGCACCCGTATGGACATCGAGCAGGCTCGCACCTTCCTTGCCATCGCCGCCCACGGCAGCTTCCTTGAAGCCGCCGGCCGCCTTCATGTGACCCAGTCCACGGTCAGTGCCCGGATTCAGCACCTGGAGACCGACCTCGGCACCAAACTGTTCGTGCGTAACCGTTCCGGGGCCAGTCTGACTCCGGCCGGACGCCGCTTTCTGCAGCATGCCAAGACCCTGGTGCTGACGGTGGAACAGGCCCGTCACGACGTCGGCCTGCCCAACCGCTACCGGGCCACGGTCCGTATTGGTGGCCGCATCGCCCTCTGGGAAGGTTTTCTGCCGCACTGGGTCGGCTGGATGCGCCATGCCGCTGCCGACGTCTCCATTCGCAGCGAGATCGGCTTCGAGGAGGATTTGATGCGGCGCCTGGTCGAGGGCACCCTCGATATCGGCCTGATGTACACCCCCAGTCATGCCCCGGGACTGGTGGTCGAGCATTTGTTCGATGAGACGCTGGTGCTGGTCAGTTCGCGGCGCGATACCCGCTGGCCCGACGAGAATTACATCTACGTCGAGTGGGGCCCCGGTTTCTACGCCAAGCACCGCGAGAGCTACCCGGACCTGGAACGACCGGCACAGGTGGTCAACATCGGCTGGCTCGGGGTGCAGCTGATCCTGGCAAACGGGGGTTGTTGTTTCCTGCCGATACGAATGGCACAGCCTTTTATCGACCACGGCCGCCTGTTCCAGGTCAGCACCGGGCCCGAGTTCACACATCCGGCCTACATGGTGTTCCCGCGCGAGGCCGACAGTGAGGTCCTGCGCCTGGCTCTTCACGGCCTGCGCGAGCTGGCAGCAGAGATCCAGGGGGCAGCACCGAGCCCGGTGTGACTGGCACCTTAAGCGTCCGGATCGGATAGTTTTGGCATGCGATTCATTGTTACTATCGCTTAAGCTGGTCGAGCCCGGCATCCTGTAATGCCTGCTCCAGCAAGCGGTGAACACCTTCCGGTCGGTCGAGTTGTAGTGCCTGTTCGGCCAATGCCTTCATTTGCGTTGCAGATACACTGCGAATGGCCCATTTAACGCGAGGTATCGCCGTTGCGCTGATACTCAGCGCGTCGAAGCCCATGCCCAGCAGCAGCAGCGCGCAGCCCGGGTCATTCGCCATCTCCCCGCAGACCGTGACCGGCTTTCCGGCAGATTTTGAGGCATGCACGATGAGCTGAAGCGCGTGCAGCAGGGCGGGATGGCCGGGATCCAGGCGCCCTGATACCCGGGGGTTATTGCGATCGCTCGCGAGCAGATATTGAGAGAGATCATTGGTGCCCACGGAGAAAAAGTCCGTGTGTCGGGCCAACTGTTCAATCTGGTAGATTGCCGAAGGCACTTCGATCATAACGCCGATTTTCGGGCGGGTCACCGCAAACCCCTCCTCGAGAAGCTGTCGCTCTGCCTGATCCAGCAGCAAAAGCGCCTGTTCCACATCGCCCACGTCACTGATCATCGGTAACAGCAGGCGGAGATTGCCGAGTCCGATATCCGCGCGCAGCGCCGCGCGCAACTGGGTGAGAAATATCTCCGGGTGGTCAAGCGTGAGTCGAATGCCGCGCCACCCGAGTGCCGGGTTCGATTCGGCCATGTTCAGATAGGAGAGGGGTTTATCCCCGCCTGCATCCAGGGTGCGCAGGTTGACCGGCCGCGGCGCCACGGCCTCGAGTACCTCTCTGTAGAGGTCAATCTGTTCCTGCTCGCTGGGAAACCGGCCATAACGCATGAACGGCAGTTCGGAGCGGAACAGCCCGATGCCCGCGGAATCACTGGCGGTTGCCAGCGACAGTTCGGCGGCGAGGCCGGTATTGGTATACAGGGCGACTTCCACGCCGTCCAGCGTTTGTGTCGGAAGACCGCGCATTGAGGCGAGGGATTCGCTCAAGGCATGCTCTTCCTCGATGAGCGAGGTAAACGCCTGACGCAATGCCGGGTCTGGCCTGAGATAAAGCTTCCCGGTGTTGCCATCGATGATGATTTCCTGGTCGTCCAGGGAGGAGAGCGGCAGATCCGCGACACCCACAACGGCCGGAAGTCCTAGCGCACGGGCGATAATCGCGACATGGGAAAGAGAAGAACCCTCCGCCGAGATAATGCCGCGAATCCGTCCCGGAGGAACCAGCCCAATGTCGATCGCGCTAATCCGACGGCCAATGAGGATGCTGTCCGGCGGGTAATCCTCGAGGCGCGCCGAGGCGCCCTGCAGGCGCAGCAGCAGGCGGGTGCCAAGTTCCCGAACGTCCATTGCGCGTTCACGCAGATAGGTATCATCCATCAGTTCGAATCGCTGCGCGTGAGTCTCGATGATCTGGCGAAGCGCGCCCGGTGCCCAGTTCCCCAAATGGATACGCTGCACGACAGCATCCATTATTTCCGGGCTGTCCAGCATTAACACGTAGGCATCGAAAAGCGCGCGATCCGCCGAGGAAAGTGTGACTTCGAGGTCGTCGGCGATCCGGACAATTTCCGCACGAACTGACGAGACCGCCTGGCGAAAGCGACTTTCCTCCGCGAAGGGATCATCGGGTATACGGTCGGGCACGGCCTGAAGGTCGGCTGCGAACACGACGATGCCTTTCCCGACGGCAAGTCCGGGAGCACCGGGAAGCCCATCGAACCGCCGCGTCCCGCCGGTATCCATGCGGCACAGGCTGCACATCTCGCCATTCGCCTTGGCAAAGGCGATCGCGCTGCCAAGCTGGGCGGCCAGGGTGGTCAGAAAGGCTTCATCGGCATCGTCGAAACGCCGTGCCTTGCGCTGTCGTACCAGCAATACTCCCTGCACGCGACGCTTGTGAGTCACCGGGACACCGAGAAACGCGTGGTAACGACCGGTCCCCGATTGCGCAAGAAACTCGCGATCCAGTTCTTGCGGCACCTGGGCCAGGTTGACAGGAAGGCTGCTGTCTGCCACCTGTCCGATAAGCCCCTGGCCAAAGCCGGCCTGTACATGTCCCACCAGTTCCGGCGACAGCCCGTCGGTTGCGGCGAACACATGACGGCGTTGTTCGTGATCGGTAAAGTAAATGGTACACACATCTGCGGCCATGACCTCCCGGGTGCGGCGCACAATGACACCCAGTGCGGTATCGAGATCCGTGGCAGCGTCCACTTCGCGGACGATCCGCGTCAGTGCTTCAAGCCTGTGGCTGTGCCTGGAATTGTCCGGAGTCATGGCAGATTTCCTTTGTCCATCTCACATAAGGCGCTTCAAGTCGCATCGACTGCAGGCAACAAGCAGGTTCGACAATTCACCGGGCATGGTGTTATTCAGCCTGGTCGCCCGTCAACCAGGGGCTGGATTAACACACGGGCGTAGGAAATCACGAATAGCGTAAAGGCCACAGTCCAGAGCACACCCGCCACTGCAACCCACACCGCAATCATCCCGTGCGGCAACGCCCCGGCCAGGAACGGTACCATCCGCCCCGCCAACCATAGCATCACCAGGCCTGCCAGTGCCTTCCTGCCGGGAGTCGGTATGCCGGTCCAGTTGCGCACCGCAGTCAGCAGAAAACCTGCGATCACCGCAACTGTGTACCCGAAAATCATTTCATGGCCGTGCCAGACCACGGCACTGTAATAGCCGAACGGAATGTGCCCTCCTGCACAGGCGTAAATCCACAGAGACAGCAACAGGGAAGCCGTGAGGCCCGCGAGCAGAAAGAACGGTCTGAAGCCGGGATTGAACAATGCGATCCGGGGATCGGAGCTGGGTTCAAGGGTTTCATTGTTCATAAAGGCATCATCCATTCGGTGGTCGCTGCACTGCGTGTGTGACCCGATTTATACGTTCATGCGTTGCAAGGTATCTAGTCAATGCGTCTCCCAACCGAGGTTTTGTAATGCCTTCGCAGCCAGATATGCAATGATGGCTTACAACCGATCAGTAAGAAGTATAAAATATACTACAAATAGTTCACGTGATAGAAAACCCGCCGGGATCACTGTTTATTGCCGCCAATGTCGGGAAGTGACAGGAATAGTGAGTGAATCCGGTCCGCTTATGGCGAATCGAGGTACTCCTTGATGCGATTGACGACATTTACGGATTATTCGCTGCGTGTGCTGATCTATCTGGGTGCGCACGGTAATCGGCAAACGGCCGTCGGCGAGATTGCGCTTGCCTATGGCATTTCCAAAAACCATTTGATGAAAGTCATTCTGTTTCTGGTGGATGAGGGTTATGTGGTAACGGCGCGCGGTAAAGGAGGCGGGGTGCGGCTGCGGCTGGATCCGGAACGTATCCGTATTGGCGACATTGTGCGCAAGTCAGAGGCGGACAGTGTGCTGGTGGAGTGTTATTCGCCGGAAACCTCCGAATGCCGCATTGAGCGGTCCTGCCTGCTGCGCGGTGCATTCCAGAAAGCGGTGCAGGCATTCTATGCCGTGCTGGATACCTATACCCTGGCCGACCTGGTGGTAAACCACGCGGCCCTGAAGTCCCTGTTACGTAAATCATCGACCCGGAAACAGGCTACTCAACGTAACTGATCCCCGCCTAGTGCTCACCCTTGGTGCGCAGCAGACCCGCCAGACGGTTACCCTGCTTCTGCGGACCGCCCCGCGGGAAGATGGCGTGCAGATGGTGATTGCTGCCAGGCTCGGGCCCCCAGACCGTGCGAAAGTGCTTGATGATCTCGCGCACATTGGCCTGGACCTGGTGTCGCTCATAAAAGTCCCTCAGGTAGCGGATCACCTCCCATACCTCATTCGTGAGCGGAAGGCCTTCGTATTCCGCTTCAGCACGCACAAAGGCTTCGCACCAGTCGCCAGGGTTGACCAGGTAACCCTCGCTGTCGGTGTGTACCTCGTGTCCATCGACACGGAGTGTACGGATTTGCATGCCGGGATAGGCGACGCTGCCACTTTCGCCGCCGCCGGGTGTACCGGATTCCGCAACTGTGCCGGCATCGGTTGGTGACCAGAGACTGATCTCCACATCGCCCTTCAGACGGCCGTGATAGCGGGCAGCGCCGTTTATCACCACTTTGCCGCTGGCAGGAGGGATGTCGAATGTGGCGACACCGGCACGATCGGTGCCACCCTGAATCGGGTGTTCAGGATCAGTGTCGAGGTAAAGAATGACCGGGGTGCGCTTGACCGGTTCATTGGTGAATTTCATCGAAACATGGATCTGCAGCATAATCATACCTCCCAATGCAAGCCCAGAATGCTACTCACGTGTCGACATTGAGCCTGAGCATAATATAACAAGTATATTATATACCAGTTAATATCAAACGGAGAAACGATCCTGCCGTACCTGGTCGTCGCGGCTTCTGGAATACATGTTGTATTTGTACTGAGGTTAGCAAATCAGGTGGCGGACGCGGATCGGTAAACTCTGCGATTTCATAATGATTCAATGCAGTACCCCAATGCGAAACAAAAATACGCTTGTCCTATCATTAAAAGACCTGTTGTTAATACACTTAACAGGTGCTATCGTAAGACCTGATAATCGCTCATTCGGAGTTGCCATGAGCACGAAATTTTCAGAGGATGTCATTCCTCTTACCGATCTGAAAACCAACCCCGGTCGTGTGGTGAAACATGTTTCGGATGCACATCGGCCGGTACTCCTTACCAGCCGCGGCCGCGGGGTTGCCGTGGTCCAGTCTGTAGCCGATTATGAACAAACAGAAGAGGAGCGGGCCTTCATGCGTGCCGTCGTGGAAGGTCTGATGGACCTGGAGGCAGGACGCGAAGTTTCCCTTAAAGAGGCCAGGAAGCGACTGGAACTGAAATAGATCAATGCCGCGGGTTGTTATCAGTTTCGCGGAGTCCGCCATGCGCGATCTCGTGGAGATCAAGGCCTGGTATGCGGGGCAGGGCGTGTCCGATATCGGTGAACGGTTGGTAGCCGAGGTCTTTCAACGGGGCGAGGCGCTTGTCGATCATCCTGACATGGGCCGGGTAGTTCCGGAATTTGGGCAATCCTTCCTCCGGGAGTTGATTCATCCACCGTTTCGAATTGTCTACCGTCACGATACGAGGCGCGTAAGAGTTGTGCGTGTCAGGCGTAGTGAACGACTGCTGCGTCTCGATTCGGATCCGAAGACCTCATAATCTGCCAGATAACAGGCAGAAATCCCTGCGTGAGATTTGTGGGGATTGGTTGTGCGTCGTCCTGCATTGTGGTGCACAGGTTGCAACAG
>JBAVKA010000298.1:0-2030 GCA_049688075.1 Gammaproteobacteria bacterium | reverse complement strand
GGTGAAAATGGCGTCGGTCTGGCTCAAAGGGAGATTGTTTATTGAGAATACGCCGGATTATCACCGTCGCCATGTCAAAAAACGGTACCGCCACGAACCAGAGCGGTGTCACCGGGGTCATGACCGCATGTTCACCTTGTGACAGGCTCACCGCAAACCACGTCACGGCAAACCCCAGGAAGGTACTGCCGCAGTCCCCCAGGAAAATGTGGGCCCGCGCGTGCCACGGGAAGCGCGCATTGAACGCCAGAAACGCCACCAGGCTGAAACCCAGGAATGCCAGTCCCTGCAGGAGGTTAAACTCGTCTCCCAGATAAGCGACTATGCCCAGACCGACCAGCACTACCAGTGTCAGCGAGCCGGCCAGTCCGTCAATGCCGTCAGACATGTTGAATGCATTGACCAGTCCCACCAGGCAAACCAGCGTAAACGGGATCGCGAGCACCCCCAGGGTAATCACGTCGCCGGGTACCAGCAGCGCACCGAGCTGCTCGACCATCACCCCGCCGGCCATGGTCATCAACAGGCCCGCCAGTATCTGCATGACGAAACGCGACTTGTACGACAGGGAGATCGCATCATCGATGACCCCCACGCTCACCAGAAGCAGCGCAGGCAGAACGAATCCGACGAGAAAAACACCGGATATCGATGACGTAAGCAAGGCGAGCAAAAAGCCGCCGAAGATCGCGATACCCCCGATCGTTGGCGTCTCGACCTCGTGTAGCTTGCGGACAGAGGGCCTGTCTATCAGGCCCAGAATGTGGGCGCGCGAAGAAAGGAAATAGCTCAACGATGACGTTGCAAACAGGGCAAGCAAATATCCAGCGATATTATCCATCGAGATTATTCTTGTTTCCGTTCATTGGGTATCTGTGTTGCTGCGTTGCGGGAACTGCGCCATCTGAGATGCTGCCTTTCTCCGTCAGGGGTGTGACGCTACCAGAATCATTCCACTTTGAATACTGTGGGAACTACGTATTCTATATTAAGATCACATTAAATCGGCAGGCGGCAAGCGCGGGGATCGGTTGCCGCGCCTGACAATTGACACATGCGTGACCCGGAGGCGGACATTGCGGGATTGTGTATCGAGGGTATGATCAAGCCTGTCTTTACCGCCTGCATGGGGATAAGCTTCGCGAGGATGACCTGATTCAGATGTTGAATAATTTGCTGTCCATGACCAGTAAGTTATCTTCCTGCATTAAGCCGGCCTTTATCACCGTGTTTCCCTGGTTGATAACGGGTCTCGCGATGATCGGTGCGATCATGATCATCATGCCGCGATCCGGTGTGATGGCGATACGCGATACGGCATGGCTGGACAGTCCGGGAGACGCTGTTGCCGGGCTGCCTCGCCCGCCGGTCGAACCGGCGGCACAAGACCCCGGGAGCGAAGGTTTCGGAGGAAATCCTGCCCAGGGCTCCAGGTTGGCGCCACCGCCGGTCGATTCCGTCTCTGCCCTGAACACGGATCCACCCGGCGATAGCGCGGGATCCGGCGCCATCAGTTCCACCGCAACGGAACGGGCCTCAGCTGCGCCCCGGCAGCCGCTTGCAACGCCAGGTAAGCTGACACCGGCGGAATCACGCCCGTCTCCCGCTGCCGGTTCGGATAAGGCCAGTGCTTCGACTAACCAGGGAATCGAGACATCCGGCAAATCAGCCGGGTCAGCCGGCGCTGCAACGGCGGCAATCAATGAACTCGACGCTTCGGCCGCCGGTCCGGAGTCCCGGGAAACCACCAGGGATGGTGGCCCGTGGGTGATCAATCTGGCCTCATCGCGCAGCAAGGAGAGTGCCGAGCGTTTCAGGGCAAGAGCCGGGACGCGGGGTATTGCAGCGGATTTACATCGAGTCTCTGTCAAGGGGACTGAGTACTGGCGCGTGCAGGTAACTGGCTTTGCCACGGCCGCCGAAGCGAAGGCCGAAGCCGGGCTGATCAAGGAGAAGCTGGCGCTTGATGATGTCTGGATTGTTAAACAGTAAGCCTCGCAACAGGATGGTCCACGTTATCTGCACCGGCA
>JBAVKA010000297.1:0-2415 GCA_049688075.1 Gammaproteobacteria bacterium | reverse complement strand
CAACGAGCGATTTCAGCGCCAGGCGCACAATGCCTACGAAAAGGAATGGCTGGGCGCCCTCGACGCAGGGATCTTCAATGTCGAAATCGATATCCGCAACCACAACCCCTATAACGGCCTCCAGGACTGGAAGGTGCGTCACGGCCCGCACGGTGGCAACGACAACGCATGTGGCACCGGTGACCAGAGCTTTGCCGTCTGTCTGCGCGACCTGCGGCGGTGGCATGATAATCACCCGGGCCATTACCCCATAACGGTGATCATCGACAAATAGGATTTCTGGCAGTCCAGTAAACAGCGGGGGCCGAGTAATTTCGACGCTCGCGTGGCGCGGGAGCTGGGCGCAGAAAACATCTTTCGGCCGGTTGATCTGCTCGCGGGCTACCATACTCTGCGAGAGGCCGCAGGTGCTGGCGCTTGGCCGATGATTGTGTGCCACGAAGGCGCAGAAAGGAGGCTGAAAAGGTCACCTAATTCTGCAGCCATGCTGCACAGGAGATGGAGGTAGGCCCTCCGAAGCCGCCCGGCAGGGGGAGGCTTCAAACCACCTCAAGCTGCTGTGGTCAAGAGCCATGGTGGTGAGCGTTGAGGAAAAGGCACTGCGATGACAGTGTCAGGTATGGTCCAAGGAGACGAACACCAGTGAACCGCTGATAAGGTGTCGAAAGCGTAGGGATGCCATCAAAACCGGGAGGGAGTCGTTAGCCCGGGATGAGTCTGGAAGGCGCCTGTATACTGTCTAGACGGTGGCCGGCATGAAGGCGGCGTGAACTTGGTTCAGGCTTCTGTGCGGAACGTGGGAACCTGTCGCCTCGATGTAAAGGGAGCGATCCAAGTGGAGGCCCCACGAGGATTTGAGTACCGATGCGGGGCACAGGGACGGACCGGGGAGTAAGAGCGGCGAAGTTGCTGTAACGGCAATGGAGCAAAGGCCCCGGATCATCCGGCAACCGAAACTGGTCAACCAGAGATGGGAGGAATCAGTGAAAGAAGCGAAGCCGTTTGCGATAGCCAAACAAGCGGTATGGAACGCGTACAAGAAAATGCGTGCGAACAAGGGTGCTGCGGGAGTCGACGATATCTCGATCGAAGCGTTTGACAGGAACCTGAAAGGGAACCTGTACAAGCTGTGGAATCGACTTTCGTCGGGTTCGTACTTCCCCCCGCCGGTAAAGGCAGTGCCGATACCGAAGAAGGGAGGAGGCGAACGGGTTCTTGGGGTGCCCACAGTTGCGGATCGAATAGCTCAGACGGTGGTCAAGGACTACTTGGAGCCTATCTTGGAACCTTGTTTCCTTGACGACTCGTACGGATATCGGCCTGGTAAATCGGCCCATGATGCGTTGGCGGTGACGCGCAAGCGTTGCTGGCAATATGACTGGGTACTGGAGTTTGATATTCGGGGGCTGTTCGACAACATTGATCATGAACTGTTGATGCGGGCTTTGCGTAAGCACACCGACTGTCGTTGGGTGTTGCTATACACCGAGCGATGGTTGAAGGCACCGTTTCAAACAGCGTCAGGAACAGAAACTGCACGGGATAGAGGTACACCGCAAGGCGGTGTCATCAGCCCGTTGCTGGCCAATCTATTCCTGCATTACGTGTTTGATGAATGGATGAGGCGCAACCGGCCGCAGAATCCGTGGGTGCGGTATGCTGACGATGGGTTGGTACACTGCCGTACACGGTCGGAAGCGGAGCAGATGCGCTGTGTGCTGGATGAGCGGTTCAAATCGTGCAGGTTGGAACTGCACCCTCAGAAAACGCGCATCGTGTACTGTAAGGACGATGACAGGCGAGAAGAGCATGAAGAGCAGTCCTTTGACTTTCTCGGGTATGCCTTCCAGCCACGCCTGGCGAAGAACTGGCGTGGCAAGCACTTCGTCAGTTTTCTTCCTGCAATCAGTCCGCGGTCGGAGAAAGCCATTCGGCAAGTCATCCATGACTGGCGCATGCATCTGAAACCGGATAAAACCATTGAGGATCTGTCCCGGATGTTCAATCCGATCATTCGGGGATGGATACAATTCTATGGTCGGTTCTATAAGTCGCGGCTGTATCGTGTGCTGAGGTACATGAATCGTGCCTTGGTTCATTGGGCATGTCGCAAGTATAAGAAGCTTGCCCGTCATCGTCGGAGAGCTGTGCACTGGCTGGGGCGTCTGGCACGCCGCCAACCAGGCCTTTTCGCTCACTGGCAAATGGGCATCCTTCCATCGGCTGGATGATGGGAGCCGGATGAGCCGAGAGGTTCACGTCCGGTTCTGAGAGCAGCGGAGGGGGAGGTTCCCTCCGTTGACTCACCTTATGATTGGGTGTGAATTAGAGGAAGATGCCCGGCGAATCATGGCAGTGCTTCCAAAACGGTTTAACCGATACAACCTGACCGTTCACCCAAAGAAAACCAAACTG
>JBAVKA010000296.1:0-15527 GCA_049688075.1 Gammaproteobacteria bacterium | reverse complement strand
GGGTCGGCCCAATGACGCCGAGCACACCCACGATCCGCCCGTCGATCTGGTAGGGGGCGGTTACCATACTGCATTCGTCCAGCGTGTGGTAGCCGGATTCCTCGCCGATGAAGATCTGGATGCCCTCACCATGCACGCACTGGTCGAGCAAATGGAGGATTTCCCGCTTCTTGTTGAAGGCTTCGAACAGGTTGCGCAATTTGTCGATATCGCACAACTCGTGGAACTCCATGAGGTTGGTCTGGCCCGCCATGACGTAACCTTCGTTCCGGTTCTGCTCCAGTATCTGGTCCGCCATCTGCATCGCCGTCGCCATCATGCGGTTCATGGTAGACTGTGCTTCCTGCATGTCGCGCAACAGGGTGTCGCGTACCGCCGCCAGGTCCTTGCCGGTGAAATGCTCGTTCAGGAAGTTGGACGCCTGTTGCAATTCGGACGTGCTGCACTGGCGCTCGGTCGAGATGATACGGTTCTGTACCTCGCCCTTGCTGGTCACCAGGATGGCCAGCACCCGCTTTTCCGACAACGGCAGGAATTCCACCCGCCGGAAGATCGCCTGCTCGTGCTTCGGCAGTGTCACCACGCCAGCCAGGTGGGTAATACCGGACAGCAGACCGGAGGTGGCCTCGAACAGTTCCTTCGGCGCCATGCTTACGTCGAACTCGGCGCGCAATTCATCAACCGAGAGACTATCGAGCGGCTGCACCTGGAGCAGGGTATCCACGAAGAAGCGATATCCCTGCACCGTAGGCACCCGTCCGGCCGAGGTATGCGGCGAGCGGATATAACCGAGTTCCTCCAGGTCTGACATGACATTGCGGATGGTCGCCGGACTGAGATTGAGCCCCGCTTCCCGCGCGAGGGTCCGGGAACCCACCGGCTGACCGTCACGGATATAGCGATCGATCAGCACCTTCAGCATATGCTGGGCTCGTTCCGAGATTTCGTGTGGTATCTCTGTCATCGTCTTCAACGGGGTGTGCCGCGAATCGTCATCACACACGCAGCCTGGTTTGGCACTCTCAACTATAGAGTGCCAGCAGGAAGCGCGCAACCGGCGATTACTCCGACACGCATGGGTAGCAAGGGTTCGATCCGGTGAATTCGAGGGAGTTGGCGCGCCTGTGCAGTCATGATAGCTTTCCAGCCTCCCGATTCGGATAACGATTCATGAATTCTCCCTTTGAGCGCGTTGGTCTCATCGGCAAGTCCGGTGACCACAACGTGTCGGCCACCCTGCGGGCGCTGACCGCACTGCTTGAGCGCCACCGCCTGCGGATACAGGTGGATGAATGTGTTGCGGACATGCTTGCCGACAGCGTTCACCCGGTGGTCACCCGTGACACCCTGGCCCGGCAATGTGACCTGGCCATCGTGGTCGGCGGCGACGGAACGCTGCTCAATGCGGCGCGTAGTCTGGCCGATACCGACTGCGCCGTGCTGGGCGTCAATCTGGGACGTCTCGGCTTTCTGGTGGATGTATCGCCGGAAGATATGGGTATGCAGATAGAGAGGATCCTCGGTGGCGATTTCATCGAGGAGCCACGCACCCTGCTCCATGCCGCGGTGACCAGAGGCGAAGAGCCGGTCGACGACAGCACCGCGCTCAACGATGTCATCGTTCACAAGAAAGACATCGCGCGCATGATCGAGCTCGACACCTGGATCGATGGTCATTTCCTCAACAGGAACCGGTCCGACGGCCTGATTGTCGCCACGCCGACGGGCTCGACTGCCTATGCGCTGTCGGGCGGCGGTCCGATCCTTCACCCGGGCCTCGATGCCATCACCCTGGTGCCGATCTGCCCGCATACCCTCAGCAACCGCCCCATCGTCATCAACCATGACTCACGTATCGAGATCGTCATACACGAAGGCACGCTGCAGGCCCAGATTTCCTGTGACGGGCAGGTCAACCTCACCCTGGACCCGGGAGACCGGGTCACAGTACGCAGACACGACCATGACCTGCGGCTTATCCATCCGCCCGGTCACGACTACTTTGATATCCTGCGCAGGAAACTGCGCTGGAGCGAGCAGCCCTGAACCATTGAATGCCTTCACCGCAGAGACGCGAAGAACGCAAAGAAACCTGTTAGCGAAAAACCATTAACCAGTATCGCGTTCTTTGCGCCTTTGCGATGAATAATTTCATCATGCATGGACACTATCCAGGACTCTGCGCCTCTGCGGTGAAAAAACCCGGCTGAAATAACATGCTCGCCCACATCCACATTCGCAATTTCGCCATTGTCGAGGAGGCGGATCTCGAGTTCGACGGAGGCCTGACCGCGTTGACCGGTGAAACCGGCGCGGGCAAGTCGATCCTGATCGATGCGCTCGGGCTGGTCCTCGGCGATCGCGCCGACGGCAATATCATCCGCCACGGGTGCGAGCGCGCCGAGATCTCGGCCGGCTTTGCCATCCGGGATCTGCCGGCCGTCGCGCGCTGGCTCGAGGACAGGGAACTCCAGGCGGACGGTGAGTGCCAGCTGCGCCGGGTCATCAATAGCGATAGCCGCTCGCGCGGATTCATCAACAACCAGCCGGTCCCGCTGCAGTCCCTGCGCGAGCTGGGCGAACAACTGGTCGATATCCATGGCCAGCACGAACACCAGTCTCTCCTGCACGCCGCGCTACAGCGCCAGCTGCTGGATGATTTCGCCGCGCAGGAGGCACCGCTCGCCGATATCACTGTGCTCTTCAACGACTGGAAGGCCACCCGCGAGGAACTCGAGGCGGTAATCCGCAGCGGCCAGGAACGCGAGGCACGCCTCGATCTGCTGCGCTACCAGCTGCAGGAGCTCGAGGCACTGCAGATCGATGCGGATGAAATCACCCGTCTGACCCGGGAACATGGCCGGCTGGCCAACGCGGGAGAGCTGCTGGGCGCCTGTCAACGTGGCCTGGAGCGGCTGTATGGCGATGATGCCGCCTCAGCCTATCAGCAGATCAGCCGGACACTCACCGAAACGGAACACCTGATCGCGGTCGACGACCGTCTGTCGGAAACCGCCCGGCTCCTGAGCGAGAGTCTGGTGCTGGTGCAGGAATGCGCCGACGGCCTCAGGCATCAGGCGGAAGAACTGGAAGTGGACCCGGAACATTTACATGCCCTGGAAACCCGCATCGGCCTCATCCACGACCTTTCCCGCAAGCACCGTTGCGCCCCGGAACAGCTGCCGTCGGTACAGGAGGCGATGCGCCGCGAGCTGGATTCGCTGGAGCATGCCGACCAGCGTCGTGTCGAGTTGCAGTCCAGGCTGGACGCACTGGAGAGCGCCTATCGGGATACCGCGCGGCAGTTGTCGGATCGACGGAACGCGGCGGGCAAACAGTTTGGCAGGCAGGTTACCGGGGCGATGCAGACGCTCGGCATGCCGGGTGGTGTATTCCAGGTAGAGGTCCAGTACGACAACAACAGGCCTTTCGGGCCGCACGGACAGGATGGCATCGCTTTCCTGGTTAGCGCCAACCCGGGGCAGCCAGCGGAAGCCCTGTCCCGGGTGGCCTCTGGCGGGGAGCTTTCGCGCATCAGCCTCGCCATCCAGGTCATGTCACTGCGCAGCGCCTGCATCCCCACGCTGATCTTCGACGAGGTGGACTCCGGGATCGGCGGCGGAGTAGCCGAGATCGTCGGACAGAAACTTCGTACCCTCGGCGCGAACCGGCAGGTATTCTGCGTGACTCACCTGCCCCAGGTCGCCGCCCTCGCGAATCAGCAGCTGCAGGTAACCAAGCTCGCGGCGGAGGACACTACCCGCATCCGCATCCGCAAACTCAATCGGGATGAACGCATCGACGAGCTGGCGCGCATGCTGGGCGGTATCGAGATCACGCGGCAGACACGTGAACATGCACGCGAGATGCTGGAACACGCGCAGAACGTCAAACAGCCCGGAAGGAAAAAGAAACCCCCGCGACGCGCCGGTTGATCACCCTATTCGCTCCTGGCGCGGCAGGCGGAGCAGATCCCGTACATGTAGAGGCAGTGGTCGGTCATTTCATAGCCGAGCCGCGTGGCAATGGCTTTCTGCCGCTCCTCGATCAATTCGTCGACGAACTCGTCCACCCGTCCGCATTTAACGCACAGGATATGATCGTGATGGACCCCCTCGTTGAGCTCGAACACGGAATGACCGCCCTCGAAGTGGTGGCGCTTCACCAGACCGGCCGCTTCGAACTGGGTCAGCACCCGGTAAACGGTCGCGAGGCCGATGTCCTCACCGGTATCCAGCAAGGCCTTGTACACGTCCTCCGCGCTGTGATGCCGGCTGCTGCTCTGCTCAAGGATATCCAGGATCTTCACCCTGGGCAGCGTAACTTTCAGCCCGGCCTTGCGTAACTCGCTGGATTCCAATGGTTCCTCTCCTTTGCTGATGCTATTGATGGTGGTGTTGGGGTATCATGCGGCCGGTCATTCCGAGAGAACCCGACAGGTCTGCAGATGAAAAAGCTTCTCATTATTATCACCTGCTTTGCAAGTCTGTCTCTTGTAGCCTGTACCCCCCGGTGGCACATAGTCCACAAAATCGACATTCAGCAGGGCAATGTCGTTACCCAGGAGATGGTCAACCAGCTGCAGATCGGCATGAGCCACAGCCAGGTCCAGTTCATTATGGGCACGCCGCTGGTAATCGACACCTTCCACCAGCAGCGCTGGGATTACATTTATTACTTCAAACCCGGTTATGGCGACTCCACCGAACAACGGGTCACGCTGTTGTTCGATAACGACGCCCTGGCAAGCATCACCGGCGCGGTCCATCCCGAGGCGGGTGTCATTGTGGCAGGCGAAAGCAGCACCCCGGTAACGGTGGTCGTTCCACCTTACGAGCGCGTGGAACCCGGAATACTCAACAAGATCTGGCACTGGATAACCTTCCGCAAAGCCCCGGGGGAGAGCTGAGGAATGTTCATCCACAAACGCTATTATTCACCGCAGAGAACGCAGAGTGTTTAATTGTTTTAATTAAAGAATTTCTCTGCGTCTCTGCGGTGAGATAATTTTTATGGACAGACACTAACCACGTGACATTCCGGTCATATCAGCGACAGTGTGACAAAAGCACGCGGCATGGTGAACGCCCGCAGGGCGGCCTCACTCCTGACTGCCCACGCCCTTTTTCATATCCTTGCCCCTGGCCGCGCGCTGTTTCCTGATCTCCTTGGGATCGGCGATCAACGGCCGGTAGATTTCGACCCGGTCACCGTGATGCAGGGTATCCGTGAGCTTGCACGGCTTGCCGAAGATACCGACCTTGCTGCTTTCCAGATCGATCTCCGGGAACTGCTCGAGTATCCCGGAGGCGCGTATGGCCTGTTCCGCGGTGGTTCCTTCGTCAACCCGCAGTTCCAGTATCAGTTGCCGCCGCGGCAAGGCGCAGGCGACTTCGACGGTGAGAGGCTCAGCGCGGTCCATAGATTTCAACGGCACGCTGCTGAAAGGCATCGACCAGGGTGTTGGCGATCTGGCCGAATATCGGCCCGACCACCAGACCCAGTACGCGGTTGGAAAAGTCGTACTCGAGAAACAACGCGATCTTGCTGCCCTCCTCACCCAGGGGATCAAAACGCCAGAATCCGTCGAGGCGGCTGAATGGACCGTCTACCAGATGCATCTCGATCATCTTGTTGATCTGATGCCGGTTGCGCGTGGTGAAGGACCGGGTCATGCCACCGACGGCGAATTCGATTTTGGCGCGCACCTCGTCGACATCACGCGACAGTAGCCGCGCTCCGTGGCACCACGGCAAAAAGTGCGGGTACGATTCAATATCGCTCACCAGTTCGAACATCTCCCGTGGCGTATAGGGCACCAGCGCCGAACGATCAACCGATTCCACAACAATACCCCGTCATAACAATCCGCAATCAAAGAATCCCGATAACGTTCAGGAATACGATCATCACCGCCACCGGCGTGATGTAGCGCACCAGAAAACGCCACAGTCGATAGAAAAACCCGTCACCCATGGCCAGTTCATCCACGCTGGCATCGCGGCGCATGCGCCAGGCGGCAAACACCGCGATCAACAGTCCGCCAAGTGGCAGCATGATGTTGGAGGTAAGGTAATCGAGCAGGTCGAAAACCGTGTGATCATGGAAGACCGGGATAAAGGAAAGCAGTTTCACGTCCGACCAGATGTTGAACGAGAACACCGTGAGCAGCCCCAACAGCCAGGTGACCACCCCGGCGACTACGGAGGCATGGACACGACTCAGCCCGTGATTCTCCACCAGCCAGGCGACTGCCGGCTCGATCAGCGAAATGGAGGAAGTCCAGGCGGCAAACACGAGAAGGACAAAAAACAGCATACCGAAGAATGGCCCGCCATCCATATGACCGAAGGCGATGGGCAGCGTGCGGAATATCAGCCCGGGGCCGACAGCCGGTTCGAGCCCATTGGCGAATACAATAGGGAAAATGGCGAGACCGGCCAGCAGGGCCACCACCGTATCCATGAGAGAAACCGCGATGGAAGTCCTGGCAATGGAGGCGTTGTCCGGCAGGTAGGAACCATAGACCATGATCGCTCCCATGCCCAGGCTGAGGGTAAAAAAGGCATGCCCCATGGCGATAAGAATCCCATTGGCGGACAGCCGGCCGAAATCCGGCCTGAACAGGAAATCGACCCCCATCTCGAAGGCGCCGCTGTTCCATGCATAGACGTCCAGCACCAGCAGCAACACGAAGAGGGCGGGCATGAGCACGCGCGTGGCTGCCTCCAGGCCACCGCGTACACCCCGCGCCACCACGATCATGGTCATCACGATGAAAATCGTATGCCAGGCCATGAGCCGTTCCGGCTCATCGACGAGGTTGGTAAATATGCTTTGCACGCCATCGGCCGTCAGTCCGGTGAATACTCCGCTGACGGTGCGGAACACATAGGCCAGCGCCCAGCCGGCAATCACGCTGTAATAGGAAAGAATCAGGAAGCCGGCGAGCATGCCACCCCACCCCAGCCACTGCCAGTGCGGACTGAGTTTTTCCTCCGCCGCGAGGGTACGCATGGTATTGACGGGACTCTGGCGGCCACGACGTCCCAGCATCACCTCGGCCATCATGATCGGTATGCCAATAACGGCAATGCACAGCAGGTAAACCAGTACGAAGGCCCCGCCGCCGTTCTCGCCGGTAATATACGGAAACTTCCATATATTACCCAGACCCACGGCGGAACCGGTGGCAGCCAGAACAAACGCCAGGCGGTTTGACCACTGACCATGAATCGATACTCGCTCGGTTGTCATACCTGCCGGTTTCCTCTTGCGGATGCCCGGGCATTGTCCGTGAAATAACTGCCCACCTCAACAACGACTCACAGGCGCCATACGAGCGACAGGCGGGATTGCTATACTGCGCCGATGAACGACAAGAAATCCGGCAAGGACACCTCGGGCACCATTGCGCTTAACAGGAAAGCCCGTCACGATTATTACATTGAAGACCGTTTCGAAGCAGGCCTCTCCCTGCTGGGATGGGAAGTGAAGAGCATTCGCGACGGGCGGGCGCAGCTAAACGAAAGCTACATCCTCATCAAAAACGGCGAGGCATGGCTGTTTGGCGTGCACATCACGCCGCTGACAAGCGCATCCACACACATCAAGACCGATCCGACCCGTACCCGCAAGCTGCTTCTGCATCGCCGCGAACTGGACAAGCTGATCGGCGCCGTCGAGCGCAAGGGCTATACGCTGGTGCCGCTCGCCATGTACTGGAAAAACGGGCGGGCCAAGCTGGAAGTCGCCCTGGCCCGCGGCAAGCAAAGCCACGACAAGCGCACCAGCGAGAAGGCACGTGACTGGGAACGGGAGAAAGGACGGCTGCTACGCAATCGCTAGGAGCCCGTCCGCGGCCGCTGGCAAACCGGTAGTTTACTGCACGGCGGACGGCGCATCCTTTGTCGCCGCCGAGTCGATGCGTTTGTTGTTGCGTTCTTCCAGCATGGCAATCAGGCCGCTCAGACCCTTGTCACGGATGATGGAGGAAAAACTGGAACGCTGGGTGATGACCAGACTGACGCCCTCGACGACCACATCGTAGACCTTCCAGCCGGCACCGTCCCGGCGATACAAGCGAAACTGCGCGTGTATCAGTGGCCCGTTCGGTTGTTCGATTTCCGCATCGACCTCCGCCCGGTCGCCAGTCGGCGGATTGCGCAGGGGCAGATACTTGATGGACTGTCCCTGGTAGTCGGCCCTGGAGATGGAATTCAGATAAGTGTTCATCAGCAGCGACCTGAACTCACGTTCGAAAACCTCGCGCTGCTCGGGCGTCGCCTGGCGCCAGGTGATTCCCAGCACGGACTGGGACAGGGCGATAAAATCGATATTCGGAATCACAACCTGGTCGGCGATGGAGCGCAGGTGCGCCTTATCGTCCAGGACGGAGGGATCCTGCTTGATGATCTCGAGCACGTGGTCGGACATTCCCTGCAGAACTTCCACGGGACCTTCCTCTGCCAGAACCGGCGCGCACAGGGCGAGGCCGAAGAGCGGCAACAACATGAACCATGACCTGAGATATATATAACAAGCTTTTGTTTTATATTTCATTAATAATATTTTCCGATGGATGTTTACCGGAGCCAAAACACCCGGACAGGCCTCTCCGTCCCCTGCCGTTGGACACAAACGTGTATTCTCATTTAATTCATAGCTGAATGGTAGTCGAGAACGATCAATTTTTCAGGCACTTCCGTTCCCCCAGGCAACAGGCGGATCGGCGTTTGACATCTTCCGTCAGTCCTGACGCACGGCAGGTCTACAGGCCGCGAACGGCAACACTGCCCGCCAACCAAATGAATCAATTATCCTTGCACACAAAGACTTATACGTGATTCCTGCCTCACAAGACACGCTCCGGGAAACCCCTCATGCCAGACATTGATGACGCATTCCGGGTTCGGGTGCCGCAACGGCCGCTCGCCTGGTTCCGCTTCTACGAAGAGTTGAATGACTTCCTCCCTGCGTCCCGCCGGAAACGCCGCTTCCCCCATGCCTTTACCCGCAGGGCTTCCATCAAGGACATGATCGAGGCGCTTGGCATCCCTCACACGGAAATCGAAGTGATCCTGGTCAATGGTGAAAGCGTCGATTTCTCATATATTGTGAATGACGGGGACAATGTCAGCGTGTATCCGATGTTCGAAAGCCTGGATATCCGTCCGGTGCTGAGACTGCGGCCGCAGCCGCTGCGACGTCCCCGCTTCGTACTCGACAGTCACCTGGGCCGCCTGGCGCGTTATCTGCGACTGCTGGGATTCGACTGTCTGTATCAAAATGATTTCCAGGACGATGAACTGGCGCGGATTTCCAGTCAGCAACAGCGCACCCTGCTCACCCGCGACCGTCGCCTGCTGCAGCGCAAGGTTATCACCCGCGGTTATTATGTCCGCGCGACACGCCCGCTGGAGCAGACAGTCGAAATCCTGCGTCGATTTGACCTGTCAGGAGATGTCACACCGCTCGGTCGCTGTATCCGCTGCAACGGGCTGCTCGAGGATATCGAAAAGGGAGCAATCGAGGCGCGGCTTGAACCCCGTACTCGACGCTATTACCGGCATTTCCGGATCTGTCCTGAATGCAGCCAGATCTACTGGCAGGGAAGTCACTTCAGTAAGATGACGCGATTAATCGACACCATCACGTCGGCGGTGGAAGGAGAAACCGCGCCTGTCAGGCGTTCCTGACCGGTCGGGCTGTGGCAGGGTAATCCTGCCTTTTCCCGGCTCCGCGAACAGATCCCGCGGATCACAGCACCTTGACGGCGTGACCGGAAGAATCCGGCAATATCGCGCAGCAATTCATTAACAGTCATCCGGGACTTGTCAAGGAAGCTCAACTTCATTGAAATGTACAGGTCATTGCGAGCGCATGCGCGGCAATCTCATGGAATAGAAATAGCTGCCTGGAGATTGCGTGGTCACTTTGCTCCTCGCAATGACTAAGGAATGGCTGATTAATTAATCAGCTTCCATCTATCTCTTTACAGGCCGGTACGGCGAAGACATCGGAGCAGACGATGGCAGGAAAACTCAAGGAACCCATGGTGATCACCGACTATCGGCGCGAACCGGTGTGCATTCTGCCAGTCGGGTTTTATTTCGACGATGACCGCTGGGAAAAGATCTGGCAACGCTTCGAAGAAAAAGGTGCGTCACTCACGCGGGACTATCTGCTCAAGCTGTTTCCGGAAGAACCGGTGCTGAAGATCAACCAGGTGAAACCCGATCACGGCTAATCACGTTTCACTGTCGGGATAGACTTCCGATACGCACGGCACAACCCGGGTCATTCGTGGCATACACCGGAATGGAGTGAAAGGTAAGACGTGAGAAGTGAGGCCAAAATCAGATGGCCACGGAATAACACGTCACCCCTTACTTCTTACATTCTCACGCACTACTGTTCTGCCGCGGCCGCCGGGCCATGGTAGTACTCCCGGCACGCCGCTTCCCGCCCGCGCACCACGCGCAGGCCGGTCAGGGGACCGCGGGTCTCGGTGACGATGGTGCATTGCCCCTCATCGTGGTGGCTATCGTAGCAATACACGACCACCCAGTCCCGGGTGCGCTTCAATTCGTGTGCGCGTGCGGTGTTGGAATACAGCAGCGTGAAGTGCCAGTCGCCGCGTTCGGTGTGCAGCACGGGCAGCCAGGCCCGGCCGTCGGGATTGAAACGCCGCGGCGCGATGAGCGGGAGTACGCCCTGCTGCTCCAGCAAGTCCGCGGCCTGGGCGATCTTCATGGCGATCTGCTGATTAAGCGGCGTGGTCATTGCGGTGAAGCTTAGCCCGAACGGGAACGGTCGCAAAGTCGCGTGTTATCCCGGGATAAGCCATGATAGCCACGGAATCCACAGAATCCACGGAAAAAATATTTAGAGTGAAAAACCGGGGATTTCTCAGGTCAGGAGGAACGGTGCTTACCCAAGCGCATCATCGACACATAGTCAGAATTGACCACGGAAGCACACGGAATGACAGCTATAACGTATCAGCCAGCTGTGTACATCCGTGGCTATTACCGGTCAGCGCGACTTCGGCAGCAACCCCGGATGATCGTGTGTTCAGAGCTCACAATCAGAACAGAATGCCATTGAAAATCTTTCGGTGGTTTCTGTGGATTGCGTGGCCATTCTCTTTAAGCGGCATAACCGCTTACTGCCCCGCCTGCAGGGCCGCGATACGTTCCTCCAGCGGGGGGTGACTCAGGAACAGTCTACCCAGTCCGGCTTTCAAGCCACCGCTGATGCCGAAGGCGGCAAACTCGCCCGGCAGGTCCTGCGGTTCATGCGCCCGCTGCAAGGCCTGCAAAGCACCGATCATCTTGCCGCGGCCGGCAAGCGAGGCGCCGCCGGCATCGGCGCGGAATTCGCGCCTGCGCGAGAACCACATCACAATCACCGAGGCGAGGATGGACAGAAATACCTGGGCGACGATTGAGGTGATGAAATAGGCCGGACCATAGCCGCGTTCAGTCTTGAACACCACCCGGTCGACCACGTGGCCGATCACGCGTGACAGGAAAATGACGAAGGTATTCACCACACCCTGCAGCAAACCCATGGTGACCATGTCGCCGTTGCTGACATGGGTTATCTCATGCCCCAGCACCGCCTCGACCTCGTCGCTGTTCATGTTCTGCAACAGTCCGCTGCTGACCGCCACGAGCGCATTATTGCGGCTCATGCCGGTGGCAAAGGCATTCGGTTCCGGGGCGTTGAAAATCCCGACCTCCGGCATGCCGATGCCGGCCTGCTGGGCCTGACGCCGCACGGTTTCGACCAGCCACTGCTCCGTTTGGTTGCGCGGCTGCTCGATGACCTGCACCCCCATGGAACGCTTCGCCATGAACTTGGACAGGGCCAGCGATATAAAGGAACCGCCGAAGCCGATCACCGCCGACATCACCAGCAAGGCCTGCAGGTTCAGATCCACCTGATTCGACTGCAGGATGCCATCGATCCCGAGCACCTTGAAGACAACGCTGATCAGCACCAGCACCGCGGCATTGGTGGCCAGAAACAGGAAAATACGCATCATTGGGGTTAATCTCCTTAGTTGTAACCAGTGTTCATAAATAACCACCGTTTTCACCGCAGAGACGCAAAGGACGCAGAGAAATTCATTTACCAAAAAAAAGAAAATACCTTGCGCTCTCTGCGGCTTTACGGTGAGTTTGGTTCTTTATGGACAAACACTTACCAGAACCAGCACACCCATTAGATGGTGGCGAAGCTGAAAAATTCAATCACATCTGAGTGGCCTGGTCAGACCGTAGTGTCGCAATCCTGTGATCTCCTATCTCGTGTCCGTCCATAAACACGAATTTTCATCACAGAAACGTCGAGCAGGCAAAGTCGTTTAATTGCTTTTCATTATAGATTCCTCTGCGTCCTTTGCGTCTCTGCGGTGAATATTTTTCTCTCGGAGATCGCACTACCCCGTCTTGTGGAAAACCACCGCCTCGACCTCGGGGAAACGCGCCACGAAGTGCACCTTCATGCCTTCCCGGATATGTTCCTGCAACTCCTCGAAATCCCCCCGGTTGGCCTCCGGCAGGATCAGTTCACGAATACCGGTACGTTTCGCCGCGATCACTTTTTCCTGGATGCCGCCGACCGGCAGCACGTCGCCGGTCAGAGTCAGCTCCCCGGTCATCGCCAGCGGGCGCACCGGTCGGCGCCCCCGAGCAAGTGACAGAATGGCGGTGGCCATGGTGATGCCCGCGCTGGGACCGTCCTTGGGCGTCGCCCCGGCGGGCACGTGCAGGTGGATGAAGGCGTTCTCGAAATACGCCGGCTTGACGCCGAAGGACTGCGCGTTCGACATGACATAGCTGTAGGCGATCTCAGCCGACTCGCGCATCACCTCGCCCAGTTGCCCGGTCAGTTTCAAGCCGCGGCTGTAGTTGTGGATGCGGGTCGCCTCGATCGTGAGTGTGGCCCCGCCCATGGCGGTCCACGCCAGCCCGGTGAGTTTGCCCACCCCGCTGCTGCGCTTCTCCTTGCCGAAGACCACCTTGCCGAGGTAGCCCTCGACATCTGCGGCTCTGACCACGATCGGGGTGCGCTCCCCTTTCAGCAGCTTCACGACCGCCTTGCGAACGATGGCGCCCAGGTATTTCTCCAGCCTTCGCACCCCGGCCTCGCGCGCGTAGTCGTCGATGATCCGGCGCAGCGCGCCCGGCTCGATGCGCAGCTGGCCACGCTTCTTCAGACCGGCCTTCGATATCAGGCGCGGCAGCAGGTGCTTCTGCGCGATCGCCAGCTTTTCCCTGGCCAGATAGCCGGAGAGCCGGATGACCTCCGTGCGGTCCAGCAGCGGCGCCGGGATGGTGTCGAGCTGGTTGGCGGTGCAGATGAACAGCACCTTGGACAGGTCGAACGGCACATCGAGATAATGATCAAGAAATTCCGCATTCTGCTCCGGGTCCAGCACCTCCAGCAGCGCCGAGGCGGGATCGCCCTGGAAGGAGGCACCGATCTTGTCGAGTTCATCCAGCATGATCACCGGGTTGGCCGAGCCGGTGCTCTTGATGGCCTGGATGAACTTGCCGGGCATGGCGCCGATGTAGGTGCGGCGGTGACCCTTGATCTCCGCTTCGTCACGCATGCCGCCGAGCGAGAAGCGGAAAAACTTGCGTCCCAGCGCGTGCGCGATGGAGTGGCCGAGCGAGGTCTTGCCGACACCCGGCGGGCCGACGAACAGCAGGATGGAACCGGACACCTCGCCTTTCATCATACCTACGGCGAGAAATTCCAGGATGCGCTCCTTGACATCTTCCAGCCCCTCGTGGTCCTGATCGAGGATCTGCCCGGCCTGCTCCAGATCCAGCGCGTCCGGGGTGTGTTTCCCCCAGGGCAGCTGGGTCAGCCAGTCGAGGTAGTTGCGGGTGACGGCATACTCGGGTGAACCCGTCTCCAGCAGGCCGAGCTTCTCCAGTTCCTCGTCGAGGCGTTTCTGCGCGGCTTCCGGGATGGTGAGCGCGGCGATGCGCTCGCGGAATTTGTCGACCTCGGCGGTCTTGTCGTCCTTCGACAGCCCCAACTCCTTCTGGATCGCCTTCAGCTGCTCGCGCAGGAAGAACTCCTTCTGGTGCGACTGGATTTCCGCCTCGACATGCTTGCGGATTTTCATCTGCGCCCTGGCGACCTCCAGTTCCTTGTTAATCAGCAGCAGCACTTTCTCAAGGCGCGACAGGATAGGCGTGGTCTCCAGCACTTCCTGCAATTCCTCCTTGCCAGCGGTAGTCAGGCTGGCGGCAAAATCCGCCAGTTGGGAGGGATCATTGGGGCTGAAGTGATCGAGGAATACCTTGAGTTCCTCGCCGTACAGGGGGTTGAGCGGCACCAGTTCCTTGATGGTGTTTATGATCGCCACCGCATAAGCCTTCACCTCCTGGACCTGCTCGTAGGGGGTTTCCGGGTAATAGCTGACCCGGGCGCTGAACGGCGGGTGTTTCGATGTCCATTGTTCGATCCGGAAGCGCTGCAGCCCTTCCACCAGCACCTGCAGTTTGCCCTCGTCCTTCGTGACCCGGTGGATGCGGCAGGCCGTGCCCATGGTGTAGAAATCCTTGACCGTGGCATCGGCCACGCGGTCCGGTTTGACCAGCAGCAGGCCGATGATGTCGTGCGGCGAATCATGCACCGCCTTGATGGTCGAGTCCCAGGGATCGCTGTCCACCAGCAGCGGGGTCACCTGGCCGGGGAAGATGGGACGGCTGCTCTGGGGCAGGATGTGGATAACACCGGGCAGTACATCCCTGGCGCGGACGATTTCACCGCCCGATGTCTCCTGTTCCGCGGCTCGGGTGGTGTTGCTCTCGTCTGAGTTTTCCATTGTTGGATGCGTCTGATGCTCTTGGGAGTCCGCGGTCATGAGTCTAAGCTTGGGGGCGAAGTAATAAAATTCAAGGCTGCCAGGAAACTTGCGATAGCGTATACTGTTTCACTGGTTAGTTAACGGGGGCGACCTGGATTCGACGCGGGTTGCAAAACCGGAGGTGCATGCCGAGGTGCGGTGACCTCGTTAAACACGCTGCAAAACCATAGTTGCCAACGACGACAACTACGCACTCGCTGCTTAAAACCCAGTAGGGTGCCGTCTGACTGGAGCCGTGCTTGTGCGTCCAGCCTCCAGGCGTCGATTCTCACAAGATCGCGGTGAAGCTCTCCCGGGGCGGATCCACTAAAACCTTACCGGGATCGCCGTTTGTCTTCCCTGCCCGTCGGGTAGCAGGCGGCTAAATCAAAGACCGGGCTATGCATGTAGAGCCGATGGCGGAGTACTCGCGGACGGCGGTTCGATTCCGCCCGCCTCCACCAATTCATCATCCAAGCAAGTCCAGCAACATCCAAGAGCCCGCGCAAATGCGGGCTTTTTCATGGGCTTATTATCCGATTAGGGGCAACAACGTCCATTGACATCCGAATATAAGCGGGGGCAACATTATTGGGCAACTGGTTAACACCACCAGAAGATGCCCCCATGAAACTGACAGATACGAAAGTCC
>JBAVKA010000295.1:0-17887 GCA_049688075.1 Gammaproteobacteria bacterium | reverse complement strand
GGCCACCGTGTTGATCGGCGCCGACACACCGGAGCGTGAGTCGCCCGCCGGTGTGGCCCCTGCGGGACCGTATCGCCTGTTGATACCCGCGGCCCTGCACGGGGAATTGCTGCCCGACGACCGCCTCAGTTTCACCGACACGCGCGGCAAACGTCGCCACCTCGAGATCGCCGGGCGCAACACCGCGGGTGACCTGGTCGCGGACTGCCGGCAGAGCGCTTTTCTGGCGGCCGACACCCGTTTCGAGTGGTACCGGCGTGGAGCAAACGGACATTTCCGCTTCGGTCCGGGTGTGCCCCTTGTTCCCTTCCGCGGCGAACCGGTGCGGATACGCCTCTATCGCGGCGACCCGGTGCTGCTGGCAGCCGATGGCGCACCCGGGTGCGACGCCCTGCTCCAGGAGGACGGGCAGATCATTGAACCGGCGCGCATCAACTGCTCCCATGCGGAAATTTTCAGCGCACTCCGGCCCGGGCACGCGGTCTGGATTGATGACGGCAGGATCGGCACCATCGTGGAGTCGGTGAACGGGCGCTCGGCCCTGCTGCGGGTGACCGAGGCGGCGCCGCAGGGTGCGCTGGTCCGCGAGGACAAGGGCCTCAATTTCCCGGACACGGAACTCGAACTGCCGGCACTGACAGACAAGGATCTTGCCGATCTCGATTTCGTCTGCGATCACGCCGATATGGTGGGCTTTTCCTTCGTGCAGAGCCACGAGGACGTGCAGCATCTGGTGCGGGAACTGGAACGGCGCAATGCAGCCCACCTGCCGGTGATCGCCAAAATCGGTACCCGCCGGGCGGTCCGGAATCTTCCCGGAATCATTCTCGGCACTATCGGACACCACGCGCTCGGCATCATGATTGCCCGTGGCGACCTGGCGGTGGAACTGGGCAGCGTACGACTGGCGGAGATCCAGGAGGAAATCCTGTGGCTGTGCGAGGCGGCACACGTGCCGGTGATCTGGGCGACCCAGGTGCTGGAGACGCTGGCGAAACGCGGGGCGAAATCCAGGCCTGAAATCACCGATGCCGCCATGAGCGTGCGGGCCGAATGCGTCATGCTGAACAAGGGCGACTACATCCTCGATGCCTTGCGCGTGCTGGGCAACATTCTGTCCCGCATGGAAGCCCATCAGCAAAAAAAAGCCGCGCGACTGCACGCCCTGCACTGGTAGATGAACCAGCTGTCGTCTTCCTGCCCGGGGCGCCACCTGGCCACGGTGCGGGTATGCGTGCCGTAACAGACAGCGCGAGATAACGATGAGTTGCATTTGACACGCAGGTCAGAAATGAAGATGCTGTGTTCGGTGCCATGCAGAACAGGGCATCCGCACGACAGACCAGCGTCGCCTGTCTCCGAAAACGACATTGCTCACCCGTCTGTATTTCAGACCACACGGAGCTTACGACAGACAAGCTCTTCGAAAATGGAGTACAACCTAATGATGCGGATCCTCAGACCACTCACAGTACTGTCGGCCCTCGTCGTGCTGGCCCTGCCTGGCCTGGCTCCCGCGCGGACAGCCGCCGAAATACCGCCTGAGATCACAACGCCTGACCGGGTTGACTCGCGCATTGGCGTACTTGAGTTCAGGGACGGGGCACCAAGCGTGGAAACAGCCGGGAAGGTGTACGACACCCTTGACTTCACCCGTGCCCTGAACGCGTACAACAACAGTTTCCGGGGTGCGTCCGCGTATGCGATCCGCAAGGGCTTTCTCAGCATCGGCGCAGAGGACAACACGGTTGTCATTTTCTCCGACCTGATGGATGCGAAGTCGCTGTTCCTCACGGCCAACGCCGATACCGTCTACTACCTCGCCGTGGTCGATTTGACGAAGGGACCCATGGTGGTCGAGCAGCCGCCGAAGGGCTTGGGCACCATCAACGACATGTGGTTTTCGTGGATCATTGATATCGGGTTCCCCGGCCCCGATCGTGGCGAGGGAGGGAAATACCTGCTCGTGCCTCCAGACTATGACGGCCCGCTTCCGGATGGCGGCTTTTACGTTGCCCATTCCAGGACAAACCGGGTCCTTTACGCGGCCCGCGCCTTCCTCGTGGACAACGATCCGAAGCCGACCGTCGAGAACATCAGGAAGCACATCAAGATCTACCCCTACACACCGGGCGGCGTTGGCACCAGCATCGCGACGGCACTGGAAGGCAAGGTCAAGCTCGCGAAGGATCCGGTCATTCCCGAGACACGGTTCGTGGAGGCAAGCGGGAAATCCTTCAACACCATCCCGCCCGGCGACTTCGGTTTCTTCGAGATGATCAACGAGAACGTGCAGCAGGAGCCGGCCACCAGTTACGACGTGGAGCTCGCCGGGCAACTGGCCGCCATCGGCATCGAGAAGGGCAAACCATTCATGCCTGACGCTCGCATGAAAAAGATTCTCACCGATGCGGCCGCAGTGGGTAATGCCGCCGGACGTGCGCTGAACTGGCGTTTCGGTGAAGCTCATCCTGACTGGTTTTACTATCCCGGTTCATCGTGGGGCAACATGTTGTGGGAGGGTGGCTACAATTTCGAGACGCCGCCGCCGCAGTTCACCAGGGAAGGCATATTCAAACCGTATTCGCCAACCGGCGCGCGGACGCTCGACTCACGGATCGCGTTTTACTATGCCTACACGCTCGACTCCCCCGGCATGATCATGCGGATTCCCGGCGTCGGCTCGCAGTATCTGATGGGTTTTCTGGACGCAGACAAGAATCCGTTTGACGGCGCCAGGACCTACAGGGTGACGCTGCCGAAGAACATTCCCGCACGCGCATTCTGGTCGTTCACCCTGTACGATAACCAGTCGCGCTCCATGCTGGATACGCCGCAGCGCTTCCCGCGCGCCGGCAGCCAGAGCTATCCTTCGCCTGCCGCCGAGGCGAATTCCGACGGCTCGACCACGATCTACTTTGCACCGGGGCAACCAGAAGGCGTGAAGCGCGGTAACTGGATCCAGACGATGCCGGGCAAGGGCTGGTTCACCCTCCTGCGTCTCTACAGCCCGCTGGAACCGTTCTTCACGAAAGAATGGCGGCCGAGCGAGATCGAGCTGGTTCGGTGACGGAAAAACAGGGGGTAGCGCACATTACTTTCCGGTTTCTCAACTGAACACGATGCGACAGCGCTGATTCGTAACAAATCCGTAATATTGCACGCGTACTATTCTCTCGCCGGGTCGAATCAGGGACTGGTTGACCTGGCGCCTTTAGCTCGAAGTGCGGCGGCCTTCATTAAATCGTTGGCCGCCATTTTTATGCGAACGGGAAATTCCGGCTGAATCCGCGACCACGGGTAGTTCTCATTCAGGATTGCACTGAAGGAGAGGATGCCATCCGAAGCAGCCCCCTCACCCCGAAAACTGCTTCTCAATTCCCGGGGGATTCGGTGACGATAGCCGTCAGGAGCCGTTTCCGGGAACCCAATGAGTTTTCTCGCGGAACCGCATCGTCGCCACCTGAGACCGGTGTGCATTGCCTGTCTGGTCCTGGACTCTTGCACATTAGCCACGTTACCGAACCGGTTCTGGATAGATGCGAGGCCCGGCAGTGGATCATGCAATTGATTCTTTCGGGTCTGGATACGAACTAAAAACACTGCCGGCATAATAACAGACCACATCAGTGATGTTTGCTTTGCAACCGGAAGGGTCTCGTTTCTGATCGTCTCCCGTCATAGTCACTGTGCCGGACAGCACAACCAGGTGGACAGCGCGCCGGTTCGACCCGGCACGATGCCATACCCTGCAGGAAACAGGTCCCCCGCTTTTTTTACCGGCATAAGCTGGTATGGTATGCGTCAGGGATCCAGGAAAAAACAGGGTTGACCGATCACCGGTCAACGACTGCCTGACTCGCACGAGAAACCGCCCGATGGGACGTTACCGGCCACCCGCCCAGAAATCCTCACCCTATATCACCCGCGAGGGCCATCAATCCCTGCAGCAGGAATTGAAAGAACTCTGGAAACGCCGCGCGGGTGTCACCCGTGCCCTGACCGCAGCCGCCGCCGAGGGCGATCGTTCGGAGAACGCGGAATACATCTATCGCAAGAAGGAACTGCGCGAGATCGACCGGCGCGTGCGCTACCTGCAGAAGCGCCTGCCGGAGCTGAAGGTGGTATCCAGTCCACCGTCCAATCCGGAGCTTATCTTTTTCGGCGCCTGGGTTACCCTGGAGGACGACGACAACCGGGAACGGGTCTACCGTATCGTCGGCGCTGACGAGTTCGACACCACCCGCGGCTGGATCAGCATGGACTCCCCGATGGCGCGGGCCCTGATAAAAAAGACGCTCGATGACGAGGTCCGGGTCGAGACACCCGGCGGCACCCGGCATTACCTCATCGTCGGGGTAAGCTACGAGACGCCGTGAGCGCCTGCGCCGCTGGAGCCGGTGTCAGTACATCTTATCCACGCAAAGACGCACGACTGCATGGAGAAGGTGAGACCGGAAGCCGGTCGAGAGGCTGGCCTGGGCCAGAAGGTGAGACCGGGAACCGGTCGAGAAACCGGCCTGGGCCGTGCAGGAAGATAGAGTACCAGGAGTAAGCGCCTTGGGCGACGCATGGAGCAATTACCGAGGAGTTAGAGCACCAAAAGTAGGCGCTCCAGGCGACGCAGGGAGCAGTTGCCGAAAGAGCGCAAAGTTTTTTAATTTCATTCTCATTAAAGAATTTCCTGGCGTTCTTTGCGTCTTTGCGGTGAAGTCGGTGTGTATGCATGGATAGAGAACCGTCCTGTTCAGCACGCAATCACCCGCTTCACTCCGTGCCTGCACCCGGCGATAGACGCCGCAGGCGAAACAGCCCCTCGGTGTCGCCGCCGTCGCTGGTGAAATACAGCGCGCCGTCGGGCCCGAACGCGACGCCGACCGGGCGCGCCCAGCGATTGCCGTTATCCATCTGAAACCCGCTGACCAGATCGTCCACCCCGTGCGCCACGCCCTCGTGGAAACGCACGAGCACCAGCCCGGGCGGGCGGCGCGTGGCGCGATTGCCGAACGCGCCGCCGGATGGCCGGGTACCCCAGGAGCCATGCAGGGCGACTACCGCGTCGCCGGTAAATTGCGGATCGAGGGCACCTGGCGGCACGAATGCCACGGCCATCGGCGCGTTGCGCGCGGGAAAGGTGGCAACCGGGATGGCGACATCACGCGCCGGTCGCGGCGACCGGCTCTTTATACACTCATCGCGGTGCAGCCGCCGGCCGTCGTACTGAAACCAGGGCATGCCGTGGAATGATCCGGCGTCGAGACGGCTGAAGTATTCCGGCGGCTGCTCGAAGCCGTGGTGGTCAGGCCCATTGTTGCTCGCATACAGTACTCCGGTTCCCGGCTGCCAGTCGAAACCGACCGGGTTACGCAGCCCGGAGGCATAGGGTTCGAAATGCGGGATCGCGCCGTCCTCGCGCAGCACCAGCACGCCTCCGCGTCGTTCCTCGAATGGGTAATCCATGCCGAGATACTGGTCGCTGCAATTCCCGCTGATACCAAGGCTCACGTACACACGGCCGTCCGGACCGATGCGCACGGTACGGCTGCTATGCCTTCCTCCGGCCGGCAACGCCGCCAGCAGGGTGAGGGTTTCCGGCAGCATGGTCGTTTGACCCGGGCGGTATGGCGCCCGGTAGAGGCCGTCGGTCCGCGCGATCAGCATTTCGCCGTCGCGCAGCGCCACGCTGTGCGGGTAGTCGCTCAGGGTGACCAGCACCCCGGGATTCGTGTAGGGCGGCGCCAGACGGTAAATCTTGCCGGATTTCGAACCGATGAACAGGTCACCGTTGTCGGCAAATGTCAGCAGGCGCGGTCCGTCCAGTTTCGTGGTCAGCAACTCGAGAGTGTAACCCGCCGGCAGGCTCACCTGCTGCATGGCGCCGCCCTCGAGAGGGAGTTGCTGTTGCCGGTACTCGAGCGCCGACACCGCGGCGCCGTACAGGGCGCCCAGCAGACAGGCGAGGCGCAGCATGCCGCCTGCCCGTATGGTTGTCCTGTACATCTTCATGTGAAAATCCTCCCGGGTGGATAGCTGGCGTATCGGGGTCTGTCCATGATGGTAGCAACCGGAAAGGCGGCTTGCTATGGCCTGTCGGGAACTGTCATGCTGGGAATTAAATACCGGTCGTCTGGAAAAATTCGAACTAAATATTATGTATGACCAGCCATAAATAATTTATTCACCGCAGAGGCGCTCGACTGCAGGGTGAAGGTGAGACCGGGAACAAGTCGAGAGACTGGCCTGGGCCAGAAGGTGAGACCGGGAACCGGTCGAGAAACCAGCCTGGGCCGTGCAGGAGATAGCGTACCAAGAGTAGGCGCCTTAGGCGACGCATGGAGCGGTTACCAAGGAGCTAGAGCACCAAAAGCAGGTGATTCAGGCGATGAAGGGAGCAATTGCCGAAAGAACGCAAAGTCGTTGTGTGTTTTCATTAAAGAACTTCTCGGCGTACTTTGCGTCTTTGCGGTGAAATGGTTTTATGGACGATGATGCGGTCAATACCCCCAACGAGCCGGAGCCCGTTATGAAGCCCTTGCCATTTAGTGCCAATCGCTCCCTGCAGGGCATGCTGTTGTGGCTGGTCCTGCTCTGGGTGATCACTGCGATCGCCCCTTTCAACCGGCATGACTGGTTGCTGGAGAATCTGCTGGTTTTCTTTTACGGTTTCCTGCTGGTGATCACCTACCGGCGCTTCGCCTTCTCCAACCTGTCCTACGGACTGTTCACCGTATTTCTCAGCCTGCACCTGGTCGGAGCCCACTATACCTATGCCGAAACCCCGTTCGGTTTCTGGCTCCGGGACCTGTTCGCTCTGGAACGCAATCACTATGACCGCATCGTGCACTTTTCCTTCGGCCTGCTGATCGCCTACCCGTTCCGCGAACTGCTGCTGCGCGCCGCGGGACTCCGCAGGTCCTGGTCCTACCTGCTCTCCGTAGCGATCGTGCTGGCGTTCAGCAATTTCTACGAAATCATCGAGGCCATCGTTGCGGAAATCGTCAGTCCCGAACTCGGCTCCGCCTACCTCGGCACCCAGGGCGACATCTGGGATGCGCAGAAAGACGCCTTTGTGGCCTTTCTCGGCGCCGTCATCGCCATGGCCTTTACCTGGCTCGGCGCGCGCGGCGCGGCGCACCCCGCGGCCGGCGAACGGCGCTGACGCCGATCACCGCCAAACACCATGGAGGCGTTCCTAACTGGCGTGTCTGGCGATGCAGGTGATATGGTATGCCAAAGAATGCCAGCGGCCGTGAACCCGCATATCACAATAAATCGCCATGCAAGACCTGACTCCATTCACCGCTGAAGGGCGGTTTGCCGTGCCGCAATGCTGGCCGTATGCGACCGTGCGTGCGACACCGGGTGTCCGGCAGACGGGCATCTGCCTTCCGTGAGCAAGATCAACATCATCATCACCGTAGCCATCGCGGCGGTCACCATCAGCGTCTGGGCATTGATCAACCGCCCGGATACCGAACCACCGTGGCCAGCAATGATCCAGGGCTTCTCGTTCTCGCCCATGCGGGCGCACAACAATCCGATGCTCGGCAGTTTTCCAACTGTAGAGGAAATCGACGAAGACCTGACCCTTCTGGAAGGCAAGACCCACGCCGTGCGCACCTACACGCTGGAGGGAACGCTGGCCGAGGTTCCGGCCCTGGCCGGCAAACACGGCATCAACGTCGCCCTGGGCGCGTGGATTGATGCCCGTCTCGAGAAAAATGAAGCCGAAGTCAGTCAACTGCTGCAGGTCGCGCACAAGTACCGGCGCAACGTAGTCCGCGTGATCGTCGGCAATGAGGTAGTGCTGCGCGGGGATATCCCGATCCAGCAATTGATCCGTTATCTCGACAAGGTGCGTGGCAATCTGGAGATTCCGGTGAGCACCGCGGAACCCTGGCACATCTGGAAGAAATATCCGGAACTGGTCAAGCATGTCGATTACCTCGCGGTGCATGTGCTGCCCTACTGGGAAGGCGTTCCCGTTCAGCGGGCGGTAGAGTTCGTGGTCGAGCGCATCAATGAACTGAAGGCGATGTATCCCGACAAGCCGATCGTAATTACCGAGGTCGGCTGGCCCAGCAATGGACGCACCCGTCAGGGATCGGTCGCCTCGGACGCGAATGAGGCAATCTTCCTGCGCCGTTTCCTGCAGCGGGCGGAACAGGAAAATTACATTTACTACATTATGGAAGCCTTTGATCAGACTTGGAAAACATCACGTCAGACCGAGGGCTCCGTGGGCGCCTACTGGGGCGTGTTCGACGTCGAGCGGCAACCGAAATTCGCCTTTTCCGATCCCATCGTAGGCATCCCCGGCTGGCCCAAACTGGCCGGGATCTCGGTGCTGATCGCCGCCATCACCTTCACCCTGCTGCTGATCGACAGCAAAACCCTGACCGGCCATGGCCGCAGCTTTCTCGCGATCATTGCCTATGCCGCCGCCACGGCCGCGGTCTGGATCGTCCATGAATATATCCATCAATACCTGACCCTCGGCACCATCGTCGTCGGACTGCTGATGCTGATCGGCATGATCGGGGTGATCGGCGTGCTGCTGATCGAGGCGCATGAGTGGGCCGAGGCGCTGTGGGTGAAGGAGCACCGACGGCTGTTCAAGCCGCGGCCGATGGGCGATGCGGACCTGCCGATGGTCTCGATCCACGTGCCGGCCCATAATGAACCGCCGGAGATGCTGATCGAAACGCTCAACGCGCTCGCGCGGCTGAACTACCCCCGCTTCGAGGTGCTGCTCGTCGACAACAACACCAAAGATCCGGCCGTCTGGCAGCCGGTCGAGGCGCATTGCAAGACCCTGGGCGTGCGCTTCCGGTTTTTTCACGTCGCCCCCCTGGACGGCTTCAAGTCCGGAGCCTTGAACTACGCGCTGGCGCGCACGGCGGAAGAGGCGCAGGTCATCGCCGTCATCGACAGCGACTATCTGGTCGACCCCGACTGGCTGCGCGATCTGGTGCCGCGCTTCCAGCGCCCGCAGATCGCCATCGTGCAGGCACCGCAGGATTACCGTGACGGCGGCGAGAACGCCTTCAAGGCGATGTGCTACGCGGAATATCGCGGCTTTTTCTACATCGGCATGATCACCCGCAACGAGCGCAACGCGATCATCCAGCACGGCACCATGACGCTGGTGCGCAAATCGGTGCTGACCGAGGTCGGCGGCTGGAGCGAATGGAGCATTACCGAGGATGCCGAACTCGGCCTGCGCATCTTCGAACATGGCTACGAGGCGACCTACTTCCCGAACAGCTACGGCAAGGGCCTCATCCCCGACACCTTCATGAACTATAAAAACCAGCGCTTCCGCTGGGCCTATGGCGCCATGCAGATCATGCGCCGCCATGCCGCGCAGTTGTTCGGCGGCGGCGCCGGCCGGCTGACCGCCGGACAGCGTTACCATTTCCTGGCCGGCTGGCTGCCCTGGATAGCCGACGGAATGAACCTGCTGTTCAATCTGGCCGCGCTGGGCTGGTCACTGGCCATGATCATGGCGCCCACGGACTTCGACCCGCCGCTGATCATTCTCTCCGTACTGCCGCTGGCGCTGTTCTGTTTCAAACTCGCGAAGGTGATCTACCTCTATCGGGGCGCCCGCGTGGTCGGAACCGCCTGGCAGACGCTGGCCGCCATGCTCGCGGGACTGGCGCTCTCGCACACCATCGCCAAGGCCATGCTGCTCGGCATGGTCACCCGCGACAGGCCGTTCCTGCGCACGCCCAAGCTGGAACACAGCCTGGCGCTGGTAAAGGCACTGGCGAGTGCACGCGAGGAAAGCCTGTTCATGCTGGCGTTGTGGGGCGCCGCCGCGGGCGTCTTCATGATGCACGGTTCTGACACTCTGGACCTGCTGCTCTGGATCATCGTCCTGATCGTGCAGTCGCTTCCCTACCTGGCGGCCTTGTTGATGTCGCTGGTCAGCGGACTGCCCCAACTGAGTGCGAAAGCGCTCATCACGGAACACACCGACACCGAAACAACCCCGGGGGTGGACAGTCATCCCGGCATGCCGACGGCGCATCAGAAGTGATGTTCGCCTGCGGTTTCACATTCACTCTCCCGCCACCGCTGCCGACCTTGATGCACCACTGACGATCCGGTGATCATAAGGCACAATATCGTGCTGTGAACCCTGACCCCACCCAAGAAGGACAAACCCCGCCATCCGCTCCTGGACGCGAAACCCTGGGGCGGGTCATTGCCCGGCTGGCGCTGCGCTACCGCGAGGTCTCCTCCCCGGCCATGAGCGCCGATGAACTCACCCGGCGACTGGCGGCCTTGCAACTCGCCGAAGCGGCGCTGCGCGACCTCACCGCACTCGACGGAACGGGCGCACGCCCGCCGCAGGTGGGTGTAATGGGACCGACCCAGGTCGGCAAGAGCACTGTCGTCAACCTGCTGCTCGGGCGGCGCACGGCGGAGGTAAGCCCGCTGGCGGGATTCACCATCCATCCACAGGGATTCGCGCTTCCCCCGCAGGAACCGGGACTGGCCTGGATCACGCCCTTGTTCCCCGGCTGGGAACGTCTCGAAAGCACGGACCTGAGCCGCGACAAACTCGACGCTTACACCCTGCTCAGTCTCACCGGCGACACCGCCGGCATGATTCCCGGCACGGTGGTATGGGATACGCCCGATTTCGACTCCTTAAGGGCGCACAACTACCAGCGCGGGGTACTGGAAGTCGCCGCGATCGCCGACGTGATCGTGCTGGTGGTGAGCAAGGAGAAGTACGCGGACCTCTCAGTGTGGAATACCCTGCAGTTGCTGGAACCCCTGCAGCGCGCCCTGGTGGTGTGCCTGAACAAGACCGGCGAGGACACCAGGAATGTGCTGGTTACGGCCTTTAGAACACGTCTTGCCGAACTGACCCCCCGCGCCGGCGCCATCGAGGTCATCGCCATGCCCTACTGCCCGGGCATCGACGACCTCGTGACGACCGCACCTCCCCGTGAAGCCGCCGAACTGCGCGCCGCGCTGCAACGCGCGCTGACGGTTGACGACCGCAGCCGACGCATCGCCGGTGTCCACCGCCTGCTGCAGCAGCACTGGACCGCCTGGGTGGAGCCGGTGCGTGCCGAACTCGAGGCGGCCGGCACCTGGGAGCAGTCCGTTGACGCGGCCATCGGGCAGGCGCTGATTGGCTACCGGGACGAGTTCCTTGAGCACCCGCAGCGCTTCGACACCTTTCGTCTGGCCATTCTGGAACTCCTGCAGCTGCTGGAACTGCCCGGGCTGGCGAGGGTCCTGACGCGCGCACGCCAGACGCTGACCTGGCCGGCACGCCGGCTCCTCGATTCCCGGCGTCTGAAGACGCTCACAGGGCGACTGCGCGGCCGGGCGGCACACGACCTGCCGGGAGAGGAACTGGTGCTGCGCGACCTGCTGGAGCATCTGCTTACCTCGCTGTCACGCGATGCCCTGCGGCGCGGCACGCCGCAGGCGCCGGACACGGCATTCTGGCAGGCGCTCGGCCTGCGCCTCACCGAGCGTCATGCGGAAATGGCGACACAGTTCGCCGCCGTCGCCCACCGCCATCACCATGCCTTCCAGTCCGAGATCGAGAGCACGGCGCACGACCTGTACACGCACCTGCAACAAAAACCCGCCCTGCTGAACACGCTGCGCGCCGCGCGACTCACCACGGACGCGGCGGGCATCGCGTTCGCGCTGAAAACCGGGGGCGTGGGGCTGAATGACCTGCTGTTCGCGCCGGCGATGGTTTCGCTGACCTCGATGCTGACCGAGGGTGCTCTCGGCTCGTACATGAGCCATGTTTCCGGCCGGCTGAAGCGGCGGCAGTACATCGCCGTGGAGCGGGAGATTTTCAACGGCCCGGTGCGGCAAGCATTGCTGGAACTCACCGGCAATCTCGAGGCACCCGGCCTGTTCGGCATCTCGCGTTCAGACTACGCCGCGGCGGAACAGGCGCTGGCGGAGTGGCGGCATGACTGATCGGCTCTCCCAACTGCGCGAACGGGTCGGCGCCTGGATCACCCGTGCGCAATCCTTGGCCTGGCTGGGCGAAGCCGAACTGCAGGCACTGCAGCAGATGGAGCAGCACACCCCGGCTGACCTGTTCTCCCGGGCGCAGCCCGCCCGCCCGTTGGTGGTGGCCTTTTTCGGCGGCACCGGCGTGGGCAAGAGCAGCCTGCTCAACCGCCTCGCCGGACAAACCATTGCCCGGGTCGGCGTTGAGCGCCCGACCTCCCACGAGGTCACGGTCTATGTGCACGAGGCGGTTGAACTGGCCAACCTGCCGGAACACTTCCCGGTGCAGCAGGTGCGCATCGCATACCATGCCGACGCGGCACGGCGAGATGTTCTGTGGATCGATATGCCGGACATCGACAGTATCGAACAGGCCAACCGGGAGCAGGTGTTTGCCTGGCTTCCGCATATCGATCTGCTGGTCTATGTCATCAGCCCCGAGCGCTATCGCGACGACATCGGCTGGCGGGTGCTGCGCCAGCGCGGCCATCGTCACGGCTGGATGTTCGTCATGAATCACTGGGACGAGGGTGCGCCGGAACAGGAAGCGGACCTGTTCACCATCCTGCACGAGGCCGGTTTTGCCGATCCGCTGGTGCTGCACACCTGCTGCGGCGACACGTCCTGCCCGGATGACCGTTTCGCGGAACTGGAGGCTTCCATCAAGGCGGTGCAGACCCAGCATGGCCAGCAGGAACTGGAGCGGCTCGGGCATCTGGCTCACCTGCTGGATCTGACTGAGCTGCTGAAATCAGCCCTGCTGCAGCTCGGAAGGGCAGCTGACTGGCAGAAAACCCGGGCCGATTTTCAGCGGCAATGGTCACAGGCCGCAGTGGCGATCACGGACGGCATGTCCTGGCCCATTCAGGAGGTCGCCGCGGAATTTGCCAGTCGCGATGCCGGCCTGCTTGCCCGCCTGCTGGGGAACCGCGCGAAAACCTTGTCAGCGCCACCTCTGGGGTCGAAGGAGACACGCCCGCCGCCGCGCCAGTCCCTGGAACATCAGACGACGACGGCGTTATGGGACGCCTGGGCGCAGGGCAAGCTGGCGGAGGTCCGTGATACCCTGGAGATCGCCCTGCGTCGCATCGGCGTAGCCCCGCAACCGCTGCTCGCCCGACTGCAGCCTGCGATCGAGAGTGCCGGTCTGACGGTCAACCAGCGGTTGCAACAGTCCCTGCGCCAGGGGCTGGCCCAGCCCGGCACGGCGTTGCAGCGCTCGCTTCGCCGCATCACCGGCGCCGCACACAACCTGCTGCCCGTGGCCGCCCTGTTGTGGGTGTCCTACCAGGTGGTCGCGGGCTTCCTGCACGGCGCCACCGGACAGGCGGCCTACCTCGGCGCGAACTTCGCCATTAACAGTATCCTGCTGGTACTGGTCGCCTGGCTTCTGCCGTACCTGCTGCACCGCCGCCTCAGACCGTCCACTGAGACGACCGTGATACGCGCGCTGCGCACGGGCTTCGAACTCGGACTGGAGGAACTCAGCGGGCAGACGGAAGCGGTATTCGCCGCGGCCAGCGCGGAACGGGAGGACTTGATCGCCGAAGCCGGGAAGCTCCTCGATGAACTGGATCGCCACGGCGGCGCGCCACATCCCGCCCCCAGCGCGACCGTCGCCCGACTGCTCACGGTGCAGGTGCATCCCGAAGCCCCGCCGTAGCGCGCCCTGCCCAATAGAGATTGGCTACACGAAGACGAGGCCATACAGCGGATCGAGCAGGTAGCCTGGGGCGATCAAAATAATTTATTATTCATAAATTCATATCGTTAAATAACATGAATAGAATTATTATTAACTCTAATCGGACTCTACCGGACCCGGACCAGACACACGCATGAACGCTATTGAACACAAAAACGTACTGGGAGAACCGCTGGAAACCTGCTCGGATCGACCGTTGACCGGCGTCACCCGCACCGGCTCCTGTGAAACCGGGCCGCAGGATGCCGGCGTACACACAGTATGCGCCAGGGTGACGCAGACATTCCTGGAGTTCAGCTGGTCACGCGGCAACGATCTGATCACGCCCGTGCCGGAATTGGGCTTTCCCGGCCTCAAACCCGGTGACCAGTGGTGCGTCTGCGCGGCACGCTGGAAAGAGGCCCTGGCGGCCGGTTGCGCACCGCGCGTCTGCCTGCGCGCCACCCATGCGCGGACACTCGAGATTGTCGCACTGGCTGATCTCAAGGCGCATGCCATCGACCTGAGCTGAAGCTCGCAGGGTGAAAACCGGACGACCGTAATGGATATCTCGAGAACAGGTTTCTGGGCCATGATCCTCTGCTGGGTATCGGCCATCGGCGGCTTCGCCACGGCCATTCTCTGGGCCGCTTCGAAACGCCGCCAACCCCTCGACAGGGAATTACTGATCAAGTCACTGGATCAGCGGCTAAAGGCCGGCGCGATCAGTCAGGCGGAGTACGATAAAAAGCTCAATGATTTACAGCAGGTAGAAACGCATCGGCCAAACTCCGTTAGCGGGAGAAAACCGCCGCCGCAACCGTGACGATCACGGTCTCCCGTGAAGACGCCTTGGCAGCCTGTCAGAGCCGGTACGCTGCCTGGATCGCAGTCCGTAGGGCACGGCTCCGTAAGATTCGAATCGAACCCATGCAGGAGAGGCCACTTGTGCCCTCTGGCTATGTCCGCGAACCGCACACCATGATACCAACCGGTTCGGGGACACCCGATTAATCACCGAACGCAAGCAAGCCCGCTCCTGCAGAAAAAATCAGATTTCTTCGTTGAGATCGACAGGCATTGTATTGTGCGCTACCGCAGCCTGTGTATAGTTGGCTGCACCGCCAGTACCTGCACACCGGACATCACCATGGCTGATCAGCCAATCCTCCCACCGACCACACCGCCGCCCTCTCCTCTGAAAGAGATCGGCGTGAATCTCATCGACGATCCGGGTCAGTGGATGGAAGAGGCGCTGCGCGAACTGACTGCAGCGCTGAAGACCTTTCTGCCCCACTTGCTGGAGGCCCTGGCGCTGCTGCTCATCGGCTGGCTGGCGGCCTTCATCGTGCGCTGGCTGGTCAACCGCTTCGGCAAGGGGCTGGACGCGATCATGGCGGTCGTGCACCGCTGGCTCGGCCAGGAAGTCACCCGAACGCGCTGGTCGGTCACGACCCTGGTAGGCAACGTCGCCTTCTGGATTACACTTGCCTACACCGTCAGCGCCGCCGCGGAACAAATCGGCCTCATCACCTTCGCCAACTGGGTGCTCGGACTGCTCGGCTACCTGCCGCGCGTACTGATCAGCGTCTTCATCCTGTTTATCGGCTACCTGATCAGCAGCGGAATACGCAACATGATCGTTGCCCTTGCCGACGCCAGCGACTTCCAGCACGGACTTTCTCTCGGTCACCTGGTGGCGGGTCTCATCCTCGCCTTCGCCCTTCTGCTCGGTCTCAATCAGCTCGGTCTGGATGTCAGCCTGTTCGCCGACATCATCATCCTGGCGGTGGCGGCGCTGTTCGGCAGTGCCGCGGTAGCCTTCGGCATCGGCGCTGCGGATGCAGTTCGCAATGTCATGGCCTCGCATTATGTACGCAAGACCTACCGCACTGGATTGCGGGTGCGCGTGCAGGGCCTGGAGGGCGAGATTCTGGAGATGACCCCGGTGGCGGTGATCATGTCGACCACCGAGGGCGAAGCGATGATTCCGGCGCGCAACTTCATGGAAACCGTGTCACTGGTCATCGAGGAGCAGGAGCCCGGACGTGCTTGACGCGCTCACCAAGGGTTATCTCACCCTGCACCCCGCCGCCGCGGCGCGCACCCTGGCGCGCCTCGATGTCCGCGATCTCAAGGCTGTCTTCCAGGCCATGCCGCGACCGCTGGCCGCCAGTGTAATCGAACACATGACACCGGGTTCGATCGCCCGCTGCCTCGGCCATTTGCAGACCCGGGCGGCAGCCGAGATTCTCGTGCGCATCCCGTCGCTGACGGCGGTAGCGGCGTTGCGCCTGATGGACGCCGACCAGGTCAAGGCACTGTTCCCGGCGATGCCCCGCACGGCCGCCGCCCGGCTGCGCCTGCGCCTGCGCTATCCGGAAACGCTGATCGGTTCCTTCGTGGATGCGGAAGCACTTACCCTCAGCGTGGACCAGCGGGTGGGCGATGCGCTGCGTCTGGTGCGCCGCACCGGCCAGCGGGCGGGACATACGCTGTACGTACTCGACGATCGACGTCACCTCGCCGGGGTGGTTGACCTTTGCGACCTCCTCGGCGAGCGCGACCGCAGCAAACTCCAGCGGGTTCTGCGTCCCGCGCCCGTGGTGCTGAACGCACGCGCGGCCCTGCAGACGGTCACCAACCATCCCGCCTGGCTGACTCACGACAGCCTGCCGGTGATCAACCGCGAGGGCCTGTTCCAGGGCGCGCTGGCGCGCTCCAGGGTGATGACGGAAGAACAGCAGCTGCTCACCGAGGTGGCGGAGCGCAACGAGCTGACCACCACGCGCGCTGCGCTGGCGGACATCTTCTGGCTGGGTGTGGCAGCGCTGTTCACCGCCAACAGCGGCATGGCTAAACAGCGCAGGACGGAAGACTGAAATGAAACCGGGAATCGAAAATGCCATTCATGTCCTGCAGCGGGACCTGATCGAGGATCACCCGGACGATGCCGTGCAGCTGCTGGAACGGTTGCCGCCCGCGGAGATCGGAGAAGTCCTTGCGCGGCACCCGATTTCGCTAACCGCCACGATCTGGGAACGGCTGTCGCCGGACATCGGCTGGCGGGCCATCGGCACCCTGGAGGAGCCACGGGCAACGGAGGTGCTGCGCCACATCAGCACCCCGCGTGCCGCGGCACTGCTCACCATGGCTGACCCGCAGTCCCGTGAAGCGCGGTTTGCACAGCTGCCGGAGACGACCGCGGGGGAACTGCGCGCCATTCTTTCCTACCCGGCCGACAGCGCCGGCTCCCTGATGGACCCGCGCGTGCTGTTGCTGCGTCCCGACACCACGGTACACGAGGCACTTGCCCGCATCCGTTCGCTGCGCCGGCGCGGCGTGCGCATGCTCTACGTGGTGAATGCCGACAATCATCTCGAAGGCGAGGTGGACATCCAGGATATCGCCACCGCAAGCGGAACCACGCGACTGGAGGAGATCCAGCGCCCCGTCCGGGCGGTGGTCGACGCGATCGCGCCGCGCGAGGAGGTGGTTGACCTGCTGGATCGCTACCGCCTCACCGACCTCCCGGTGGTGGATGCCGAGGCGCGCCTCATCGGCGTGGTGCGCCACCGCAACCTCATGGCTGCCGCCGAGGACGAAGCCACCGTGGCCATGCAGACAATGGTGGGCGTCAGCAAGGACGAACGCGCCCTCTCGAAGGTATCCTTTGCCGTACGCAAACGCCTCCCCTGGCTGCACATCAACCTGGCCACCGCCTTCCTGGCCGCCTCCGTCGTCGGGCTGTTCGAGGGTACAATCGCCAAATACACCGCGCTCGCCGTGCTGCTGCCGGTGGTTGCCGGACAATCCGGGAACACCGGCGCACAGGCGCTCGCTGTCACGATGCGCGGCCTGGCGCTGCGCGAGATCCGTATCCAGCAGTGGCCGCGTATCGTATTCAAGGAAATGTCCGCCGGTTTCTGGAACGGAATTGCCGTGGCCACCACCACCTCGCTGGGTGTCTGGGTGTGGAGCGGATCAGCCGGTCTGGCGGGGATCATCGGCGTATCCATGATCCTGTCCATGGTCATCGCCGGCATCTTCGGTGCGGCCATCCCGATGGTGCTGACGGCAATTGGACAGGATCCCGCACAGTCCTCGACCATCGTGCTGACGACGATAACCGACGTCACCGGATTCTTCAGTTTCCTCGGCATCGCCACGCTGTTTTCTGGCTTGTTGTAGTGCGTG
>JBAVKA010000294.1:0-2293 GCA_049688075.1 Gammaproteobacteria bacterium | reverse complement strand
ATGTCTGTAGGACTAAGTCGTCATCGGCAGCTGGTCGTCATTATTAAAGAGGAGTAGCCGTCCGGGACTGTCGCTTTCTGGTCGACAGCCGCCTACCAGGGAACCCCGCATCAGCGAAGTTTTCTGTCTCGGGGAATGGCAACTCTGCCCGAAAGTTGCCATACAGACCGTGCCGTAAATTACTGCAGACATTTGTTGCAAAACTCCAAGGAATGTTCATGGCCACGTACACGCCCACCCGAAATACTCCCTCAAACCGGGTGACCTCCACATCTAGTTGATATCGACTCCTGCAATCTGTTGTTTTGCAGCGAACACTGACCCGGGTTTTGCCCGACCCTCCGGGTGAGGACTTGATCGGTCTTACCTCTTTCTAGATTCTGGTGATGCTGTCTCGTTGCAGGTCTCGATGCCGTGTCGATGCTGGGTCAGGCGATCAAGCAGCGCAGTTGTCATCCACATTTAACACTGGCCTTCATACGTTCCAAATGAAGCAGTGATAAATACGTATTTATACGTACTTAAAGGACTGGCCGATGGTTGAAGTGTGACTACTGAGTATTTACCTTGGACCCAGGTTCTAGTCCACTATCTCCCTTTGAAATCTTGGCGTTATGGCATTCGGAGCGAGGGATCGGAGTCCCTTGGTGCATCCATTGGCGGGGGTATCCCTTGGATCGGCGGCAATTGCCAACAAGCGACTGACCGGCTATGGAGCCGGCTAGTTGAGCACTTTAGTACCCGTCGTTAGGTCTCAAGCGCCGCTATAGCTACGTCCATGGGCCGACGAAGCACCCAAATTTTCCGACCCGCTTGCGGGTGTTGGTATCTCTATGGGTTTTCAGTAAAATTGCCCTAAAATGAAGTTGGTACCCAATATATTGTGATAATCAACCATCCGGGGCACTATATGAAGACATCCGAACTGGAACTTCCACAGCACCTCTATACCAAGACCACAAGCCCTTGTGGCACTAATACCAAATTCACCATTGCGCCCGACAAGCTAATTTCTTGGGCGGAGGAAGGGCGTGGTGACGCCATAAACGGATTGTGTCACACAGTCTATGAAAGGAAGATAGCGAGCATCAACGCGTGGGAGAGCGACCGGATGCTGCAACTGGAAGATGAATGGATGACAACCGGAGATGGCGAGGACATGCACAGTCGCAAGTTTGTTAACGTAAAACGCTACCCCACGACCTGTGAGGACGTCGCAAAGGAAGCAGAAATGAAACGTGCCAACGCCAAGGAACGTTTGGCCGAACATCGGATCGCTCTTGAGAAACTGGTGCAGGAAGCCAGGGTGTTCATCTCAGCCCATTATGCAGACCAGGAGGAGGACGATATGCTCGCATACCTGTTTATCATTGGCGCCATTGGCGCTTTTGCCTATGTACTACTCACCTAGCAATCAGGTCATGTTGCATAAGTCAACGACTAATCTCCATGAAGGTGCAGATTCAAGCCTGCTCAGCGTCAGCCGTTAGCACCGGTTAACTGCTAATGAACAGCCACAGACTCACTTTACTGTAAGGGGACGGCCATGATTTCCTCGACCATGAATAAGAATGATAACTCAAATAAAAACCGACACTTAACCGATATGGGCAAGTTCTTGGCACTCTACCTGCTTTTCATTCTGTGTTGCATTACTGTGCCGCTGCTATCCTGAGCCGTCGTGCAAGTTCTCGGCGGACTCGCATGTCCAGCATCCATGCTATTTTCCCTGACGTCGGGAATAAAAATCCCGCCACAAGGTGCGAGAGCTCACGATGGACCAGAAAACCCGTCTTAATCAATGAGCCCATTTTGTCCAACTTATATTGAAAGGAAACACTTTCGATTTGACCCGGATGTGTCCTCCACATTTACGTTGAGAGAATGTCATTGGCACGCATATCATCGACGGCAGATTGTCTGCAGAGGCACATTGCTTGCCTATGCGGAAACTAGCAACACAAGACTCGGTGAATAAATAATGCTTTAGTATTGCATATATATTTTTATTTTTTGCACTCGGGTTGGCGCACGTCTACGAGAAGGCCATTCCGATCGAACACATACACAACATCGGCGTCATCGTATTTATAGTCCCCGGTTTGACCAGTGGGAAACATGTACGTCCTCACGATCCCTGCAACGTTCGGCGCTGCGTACATGATCTTCGTCAGTTCTGGTTTGGCGCGATAGGCCCAGTATTCCCGACCCAGGGCTTCGGACTTACTGATATCGGCAGGCACCCCTAATGTTTTTACCACTGTGCTCTTGTCGGTCTTGCCAATCTCAAAAG
>JBAVKA010000293.1:0-8218 GCA_049688075.1 Gammaproteobacteria bacterium | reverse complement strand
CCGCTCCCCTTGCGCCATCCCCGGCCGTACGCAGCGAAATTGAGGCAGCATGTGCACGCCTGTCCAACGGTGAGACGCTGTTCGCCGTGCGCTCTTCCGCCCTGGAGGAAGACAGCGCGGCACATTCCTTCGCCGGACAGCTGGAAAGTTATCTCCATGTCGCACCCGATGAGGTCGCCCGGCGGGTAGCGGATGTATGGCGTTCGGGCTACGGTGAGCGCATCGTCGCCTATCGCCAGCAGGCGGGCCTCAATCCCGTACCGGACGCCCCGGCCGTCGTGGTACAGCGGATGGTCACGGGCGATGTCTCCGGGGTAGCCTTCAGCGCAGACCCGGTCAGCGGCCGTCGGGGGGTAGTCGTCGTCACTGCGCTACCTGGTCTGGGCAGTACCCTGGTCTCCGGAGAGGCGACCGGTGACACCTGGCGCGTTGCGCGCGACGGACAGATCATGGAACGCATCATCACGGAAAAGAGCGCGGCTGACCGCCCTGACCCCTCCAGTTCCGATGCCAGAAAAATCGTCCAGCAACCGACGGAGGAGACCCGACGCGCCTGCCTGGACGACGCCCGGGTCAGCGAGGTTGTTCGCCTGGCAGTCGATGCCGAGCGTCATTTCGGACGCCCCCAGGACATCGAGTGGACCCTCGCCGGAGGCCGCCTCCACCTCCTGCAAAGCCGTCCTGTTACCGGCCTGGCTGATTGTGCCGATCCGGACGGACAGCGTGCCATATGGGACAACGCCAACATCATTGAGAGTTACAGCGGCATCACCACCCCGCTCACATTCTCGTTCGCGCGCCGCGCCTATGAACACGTCTACCGCGAGTTCTGCCGTCTGATGGGCCTGTCCGAGGTGCTTATCGAGGAGCGCAGCGACATGTTCTGCTGCATGCTGGGACTGGTCCGCGGGCGCGTGTACTACAACCTGTTCAACTGGTACCGTCTGGTGGCCATTCTGCCCGGCTATGCCTTCAACCGCCGGTTCATGGAACAGATGATGGGGGTGCGCGAGAGTCTGGGCAATGAACTGGCTTCGGACATCGTCAAGTCCCGGGCAGGCCGGCTGCGCGATGGGCTGCGCCTGGCAGCAACGCTGTGGGGGTTGTCGATGGCCTATCTCGGCCTGAACCGGCGCGTGCAGCGCTTCTATCAACGCCTGGACGAGACCCTGGGACGGAAGCGGCCGGACCTCTCCCGCCTGAGGCCCGACGAACTGGTTGCCTATTCACGCCAGCTGGAGCGACGCCTGCTGACGCACTGGGACGCGCCAATCGTAAACGACTTCGCCACCATGATCTTTTACGGCGTGCTACGTCGTCTGACGTGTAACTGGATCGGTGACACGGCCGGCACGCTGCAAAACGACCTGCTCTCCGGCGATCAGTCCATGGTGAGCGCCGAACCGGCCCGGCGGGTACGTCACATGGCGGGAATGGCAGCCGCCTCGCCAGTTCTGGTCCAGCGCCTGTGCGATGCTGAACCGGGGCAGTTTTCGGTATTGCAGAATCACACCAATCTCGCACGCGAGGTGTCGGATTACCTCGAGCGCTTCGGCGAGCGCTGCCAGGAGGAACTCAAACTGGAGAGCCCGACGCTGCACGATGACCCCTCACCGCTGCTACGCGCCATCGGCCAGTGCGCACTTGCCATCCTCTCGGGTGACGCGCGCGCAGCACCGGCGGAGGAAACCACACCACGACGGCAGGCACAGGCACGGGTGAAAAGCGCCCTCGCAAGACATCCCTTGCGCCACGTGGTTTTTAACCGGGTTCTCGCCAACACCCGCGCGCGGGTACGCGAACGGGAAAACCTGCGCTTTGAGCGCACCCGCGTGTTCGGGCGGGCGCGTATGATCGCGCTGGAACTGGGCGGACGCCTGGCCGCGCTCGACTGCCTGGAGCATGCCCGCGATGTCTTCTACCTGGAATGGGACGAGATGATAGCCTTCGTCGAAGGCCGCGCCACGACCACCGATCTCGCCGGCCTGGTGGCGGTGCGCCGCCGCGAATTCGACCGGCATGCCCGCGCACCTGCACCCGCCGAACGTTTCGAAACCCGTGGTGTGGTCTATCGCGGCAACAGCTTCAGCACCGAGCGCCCCGTCTCCCTGCCCGAGGGGGATTGCTACACAGGCACCGGCTGCAGTCCCGGCCTGGTACGCGGTCCGGTTCGCCTGATTCACGACCCCGGCCAGGCCAGACTCAGGCAGGGCGAGATCATCGTCGCCGAACGCACCGACCCCGGCTGGGTGATGGTCTTCCCCGCCGCCTCCGGCCTGCTGGTGGAACGCGGCAGCCTGCTGTCCCATTCCGCCATCGTCGCCCGCGAACTGGGCCTGCCCACCATCGTTGCCCTGCCCGGCCTGACCCGCTGGCTGAAGGACGGCGACTGGGTGGAGATGGATGGCACCACCGGAATCGTGGTGCGCCTGCCCCCTAGCGAGGTCACGCCATCACCACCGGCATGAGCCAGACCAGCCTGACGGTTAATATCCCCCGCATCCGTTATGCCCAGTGCTGGGAGGATGCCGACGTGCTGTTGCAGGCACTGGATGTGCAGCCGGGCGATGTGTGCCTGTCCATCGTCTCGGGCGGCGAGAACACCCTCTCGCTGCTCACCCGCCGTCCGCAAAGGGTGATCGCCGTGGACCTCTCGGCGGCACAGATCGCCTGCCTCGAAATCAAGTGTGCCGCCTTCCGCCGGCTCGATCATGATCGGCTGCTGGAACTGCTGGGCGCTCGTCCAAGTGAACGCCGACTCGAGCTCTACCAGACGCTGCGCTGCGACCTCACCCCGACGACCCGATACTTCTGGGACCAGCGCAGGGCGGCCGTTACCGCGGGCATCGGCTCGGCGGGGCGGTTCGAGGCCTATTTTTCAGTGTTCCGCCGCTATGTCCTGCCGCTGATCCATCGCCGCGGGGAAGTTGAAGCCCTGTTCGAAGCCGGGACCCCGGAAACCAGGGAACGCTACTATGAAGAGGTCTGGGATAACCGGCGCTGGCGCTGGCTGATGCGGCTGTTTCTCTCGCAGCCGGTCATGAGCCTGCTGGGCCGTGATCGGGCATTTTTCTGCTTTGCGCGCGGCAGCCTGGCCGAGGTGGCACTGGCCCGGGTGAAACATGCGCTGACGGTGCTCGACCCGGCGCAAAACCCCTATCTGCAGTGGATAGCCTTCGGTCGCTACCGCGCCGCCCTGCCCCATGCATTGCGGCCGGAGAATTTCGCCATCATCCGCGACCATCTGGACCGGCTGGAATTACGGTGTACATCGCTCGAGTCCATCCTGAACACAGCGCCGGCGGCGAGCATCGACCGCTTCAACCTCTCGGATATGTTTGAATACCTCTCCGTACCCGCCACCGGGGCGGCCTGCGAGCAGATCGCTCGCGCCGGACGCAGCGGCGGACGCATTGTATTCTGGAACATGCAGGTACCTCGGGCGTGTCCGGAGCGACTGCGGCCGCGCCTGCACCCGCTTGAAGGGCTCGCCGCAAACCTGTTGCCACAGAACGCGGCCGCCTTCTACAGCGCTCTGCACATCGAGGCACTGCTATGAGTCTCGGCGTAATGAATCCCTGGTTAATGGCCGCCGTGCTGATGACGATCATGCTCTTTTTTATCGCCATCCTGCGCGCCTGGCAGGTGATGACCTCTCCTGACCCGGAGATGGTGCGCAAGGCATTTCATCTTGGCGGCGGGCTGCTCGCCCTGCCATTGCCGTGGCTGTTTTCCAGCCCCCTGCCGGTGCTGGTGCTGGGCGCTACCACCCTGGTCCTGTTTACCCTGCTGCGCACGATACCTGCCCTGCGCACCGGCCCGGGACAGGTATTGATGGCGGTGCACCGCGAAACGGTGGGCGAATTCTGCTTCATCCTGAGCCTGATGTTGCTGTTCCTGCTGGCGCGGGACACCCCGCTGCTCTACGGCGTACCGCTGCTAGTCCTGGCCATAGCCGATACCTTCGCCGCGCTCGTCGGCGAGGAATACGGCAAGCTCCGCTACAGCAATCGCACGGTCGGCAAGAGCGTCGAGGGGTCCACAGCATTTTTTCTCGCCGCTTTCTTTTGTGTGCACGTACCGGTGCTGCTGTTCACCGATATCCCGCGGCTCGAGTGCCTGCTGATCAGCATCAACATCGGCGTCATGGTGATGATGGCCGAAGCGGCGGCCTGGTGGGGTCTGGACAACCTCATCATCCCTCTGTTCAGTTATGTGCTTCTGAAGACGTTTCTCGAACTGGATGCCACAGCCCTGCTCGAGCACCTGGGCTACCTGATCGGGCTGGCGCTGTTCATCCATATCTGGCGCAAGCGCACCACCCTCGCCAGCAATGCGCTGTTCGGCGCGACCCTCTGGGGCTACGCGGCATGGGCCATTGCCGACTGGCGCTGGGTGGTGCCGCCGCTGATCCTCATCATTACCTACACCTCAGTGACGAAACGCACCCCCACCGACCATCTGCGGATATTCGATTTCCCGGTAGTGCTGGCTAACATCTTCGGCGGCATCATCTGGCTGCTGCTTTTCTGGCATCTCCAGGATCCGAGGATATTCGCGGGTTATGCCGCCGTATTCGGTTCCGACCTGTCGATCGTCGCTCTGGTGCGCCACCGGCATGTTCATCCCGGTGCCTCACTCTTCTACAGCGTCCTGTGGAGCATCGGCAAAGGCCTGCTGCTGCTGATTCCGTCGATTGTCCTTTTCCAGGGGCTTAGCCTCGCCGCTGCGATGAGTTATGCCGGCGCTGCTCTGGCTGTAACCGTCTCCACCGTATTGTTCACCATGATCCAGCCACGCCTGACGCAATTTCCGGTGGATACCGCACGCTGGTTACGCCAGTCCGTGATCACAACATCCACCTCACTGCTGGCCCTGGTGCCGGCGCTCGGGCCGGCACCCTGGTGACCGACTTGGTCGTCACAACTCCCCTGCTACATGCCGACCTTGAGCTGTTCTGCAGCCTGCAGGTAGGCTCGGAGCTGAACCCCGGCATCGTGACCCGTCATGCACCGGATGCACTTCTGAACGTGCTGCGCGATGGCCAGGCGCAGGCACGGGGCTCACTCTGGTGGCAGGCAGTGCCAGACAATCCCGGTGAGCGTCTCGGTTTCATCGGTCATTACGCCGCTTGCGATGCCTGCTCGGCTCTGGAGATTCTCTCCGCCGCCTGCCTGGCACTAGCCGCGCAAGGTTGCACCCTGGCGGTCGGGCCCATCGACGGCAGTACCTGGCGACGCTACCGCCTGCTCAAGGAACGCGGCCGGGAACCGCCCTTCTTTCTCGAACCGGACAATCCGGACGAGTGGCCCGGACATTTCGAGGCTGCCGGCTTCAAGGCCTGCGCCCGCTACTACTCCTCCATCAACGAGGACAACGCCCGCGACAGGAACCGAAGCGACCTGGAGAAGCAAATAGCACGGGATGGCTATACGCTGCGAACACTTGCGTTACATGACATTGAGTCGGAACTCGACCGTCTCTGGCGGCTCTCCAGTGAGGCCTTCCGGGATAACCTGTTCTATGCCCCCATCACTCGGGACGAATTTCACGCCATCTATGCGCCGCTGCTGAACCGCATCAAACCGGAACTGGTACTCATCATGGAGTGCAGCAACGCACAGGTGGCGTTCTGCCTGGCAGTGCCGGATCTGCTGCAAGCCGCGCGCGGCCAGCCCGTAGATACGGTCATCCTCAAAAGCATTGCCGTGGAGAAATCACACCGCGGCAAGGGGCTGGCCGCCGTGCTGTTATCCCGGTTAAACCGCACTGCCAGGTCGCTCGGTATGCACCGCACTATCCATGCACTTATGCACGAGGGCAATCCTTCCCGTCAGCTAAGCAATGGCCTGATGCGCGATTTCCGCTGCTACACGCTGTACTCGAAGCGTCTGTCAGGGCAACTATGAACCTCATCGAACTGCTGGATGGAGTCGCCCGTCGCACGCCCCACATGGCGGCGATCATCGACGGGCCGGCAGGGCGGGAGCGTGAAATCTCTTTCGCGGAGCTGTGTCTCTGGTCGCGGCAGATTGCCACCCTGCTCGGCCGCGCCGGTGTGGGTCCCGGCGATGGCATCGTCATACTGGTGCCCATGTCTGCAACACTCTACGCGGTAATCGCAGCGGCGTTCCGCATCGGTGCGGTGCCGGTCTTCATCGAACCTGACAAGGCCGCAGCGCAGATCGAATACTGTCGTGATGCCCTGCCTCTGCGGGCATTTGTAGGCAGCCCCATGGCCTGCCTGGTTCGCAGGCTGATGCCAGCATTGCGCGCCATGACACCGGCGTTTGTCACCCGGGGCTGGTTTCCGGGCGCCACCCCGCTCGGCAGCGCGCAACACCTGCCGGCCTTCGCAGACGCCCACTTCCACGCGGACGACGCACCGGCCATGCTCAGCTTCACCAGCGGCAGTACCGGGCCGGCGAAGGGCTTGCTGCGCAGTCACCGGCTGCTGCTGGACACCCAGCAGATTCTTTCACGTCACCTGGATCTCAGACCGGGCAGCATCGATCTTGTAACAATGCCGGCCCTGGTCATGGCGAATCTCGGCGCGGGCATTACCAGTCTGATACCCGATGTGGACCTGCGCCGACCCGCGGCGGCCGACCCCGCGGTCCTCGCCGGCAGCATCCACCGCTGGCGGGTTGAAAGCCTGTTTGCCTCGCCCGCCCTGGTCGAGCACCTGGCGGATCATTGCCTGATGACCGGCCACACCTTGAATTCTCTGCGCGGCGTGTTTACGGGTGGTGCACCGGTTTTTCCGCGTATCCTGGAGAAGATGTCCCAAACCGCTCCCCTGGCGCGCGTGGCCTCGCTCTACGGGTCAACGGAGGCCGAGCCTATGGCGCTGCTCCGGTCGGACCAAATCACAGCAGACGATCACGTTTCCATCACCCGTGGCGCGGGTCTGCCGGCGGGCAAGCCGATCAGCGAGATCAGACTGCATATACTCAGGGATCACTGGGGCCACTCACTCGGTGGCGGCTCTGCTGATGAAATGGACAAGCTGATATTACCCGCGGGCACTGTGGGCGAGATTGTGGTGAGCGGTCCCCATGTCGTCACGGGTTACTTGCACTCGTGCGACGACGCCGATTCCAAATTCCCTGTCGGCGACACCATCTGGCATCGCACCGGCGACTCGGGCTGGCTCGATGATCAGAATTGCCTCTGGCTCACGGGACGCTGTAGCGCCCGCGTGGGAGAACCACCCCGGGCGGTTTACCCGTTAACGGTTGAGGCCGCGCTTGCCGGTCACCCTCGCCTTGCCCGCGTGGCATTCCTCAACCATCGCGGCGAACGCCTGCTGCTCGTGGAGTTGAAACACACAAACCGTGCCGTCGATAGCCACGAGCTTGCCAGGGCGCTGCCCTGGGCGGACATCGACCGGGTGGTCGAACTGCCGCACATCCCGCTCGACAGGCGCCACAATGCCAAGATCGATTATCCCGCTCTGCGCGTCGAACTCGAAAAAGCCCGGATTTAAGAACTGATATCCCCCCGACAGCATTGTTACCACTCCCCCACCATCATTCAATGCCGACCATCTGCGAAATGCGACGGCGCAGCGTATGGCGAACCTTCAGCAGCAGGATGATCAGGGCAAGCACCAGGGTGATACCATTCGCGAGTATGATCGGCACGGAGTGCAGCGCAATGCCGTAGATCAGCCAGAGCAACACGCCTGCGCTGAACAGGGCGAACATGAACAGCGACAGATCCTCCGCGCAGCCGCTACGCCAGGTCTTGACGACCTGCGGAACGAAGGAAATGGTCGTGAAAGTGCCGGCCAGGGTACCGACGATATCGAACCAGGTCATGAATAAAGCGCCTCTTTGCGGGAATGCCGGCAGAACATAACACGCTTGGATTTTTCATGTAGGAGCGGGTTCTTGTGCCCCTTGGGTATGTCCGCGAATGCGATGCTTGATAATCAGTATGATCGCGGGCAAGCCCGCTCCTACAGGCGGATGAAAGACGGCGGTACACTATAGGCGCGATACGGAATATCTGGCAACACTTACCCGGCAGTTCCGGTATCTCCCCCTGCCACCCCATTCGCGGTAGATTAACGCCATGCGCATACTTGTCATCGAAGACAATCACGACCTCGCGGCCAACCTCTGCGAGTACCTCGAGGAACGGGGTCACCTGGTGGATGCCGCCGAGGACGGCCTCACCGGCCTGCACCTGGCGGTGCGCAATACCTATGACG
>JBAVKA010000292.1:0-14078 GCA_049688075.1 Gammaproteobacteria bacterium | reverse complement strand
GATTGCGGCTGTGTACCTGGTTGAACAGCGTCATGCCGTCCATGCCGCTCATCTGCAGGTCGGTAATCATCAGGTTCGGTTGCAGCAGCGGAATCTGCGCCAGCGCCTGCTCGGCACTCTCCACCGCCGTCACCGCATAACCGGCCGCCGTCAGCCGCATCGACAACAGCCTCAACAGGCTGGGATCATCGTCAACCAGCAGCACCCGATACTTGTCAGTTGCCATCCCCGGTTCCTTCCGGATTATCACGCTGCTGGATCTTCTGCTCTATCTTGGTCAAGGCGCGTTGCTGTTGTTCCAGTTCGGCAATGCGCTTGTTCTGTTCGACAATTTTCTTGTTGAGGTCATTGACTTTTCTATTGGCCTCAATTTGTTCATCAAGAAACTGGTGCACAATAGAAGCCAGTTCCTGCGCCCCTGCACTTTCCAGACCTGCAGCAGACTCATCCAGCAATTTCTGGGCACGCCCGAGATCCCGGACCGGCTGAGTGGCGGTAGCATAAAGCAGCGCCAGTTTCAGGCGATTATAGGTACTGGGATCATAGCGGAATCTCTGTTCCCAGAATTCCAGCGTCTTTTGCAGTTGATCCTGACTCATTGTGCGTGTGAGATGCAATTCCGCCAGCAAATCACCCACACCATGCTCTTCGGAAACCACCGGTGCGGGCTCCTGGAATCTGTAGGTTTGGAATCCGCTGCATGCAACCATGGCAACGATCGGTAAAGCGAGCAGGATTATTAATCTCTTCATAATCAGGATCCTTGATCCAGCGGCAATACAACCTGAAGACGCGCCCCGCATGTCTTCCCGGAATTTAACACGATAATATTTCCACCATGCGCCTGCGCGTACTCCCTGGAGATTGACAATCCGAGTCCTGTACCACGAACATGCCCCTTGGCGGCCGGCGCACCTTGATAAAAGGCTTCAAATACACGTTCTCGATCAGCAAGAGGTATGCCAGGCCCGTTATCGGACACTTCAATGATAGCCGTCGCATCACGTCTGTATAGCAGAGCCCACAAGGGACTGCCATCGGGTGAATACTTGATGGCATTGGAAACCAGATTATCAACCAATATGCGCAGTTTTTCCTTATCACCACTCAGTTTTACCGGCTGCAAATGAACTCTCAAATCCAGTTTGCGTGACAGCATGGCCACCTTGTGGCTCTCAAGAACGCCTTCGATAAGACTTTTCAGGTCCAGGCGCTTGCGAAAAAGACTTGAGGACCGCGAACGCATTATGCTGAAATTCAGTAAATCCTCGATCAATTTCTGCAGTTGCAGACTATTGTCTCGCAGGATGCCGGCGATTTCCCGCTGCTGGTCATTAAGGTCTCCCACCACCTGTTCATTCATCAATTCTGCACCTTCCCTGATAACAGTCAGTGGGGTCTTCAACTCATGCGAAATACGTTGCAGAAATTTGGTTTTTTCCTGTTCCAGATCAAGCAGTCGCTGTCGCAGCCAGTTCAGTCGTTCACCAAGACGCACCAGATCGCGTGGTCCTGTGACGACAGCGGGTTCAGTAAATTTGCCGTCCCCGAGTCGATGTATCGCCTGATCGACCTGGTTGATGGGTCGTGCGATCAGCACAGTGAAGAATATGGTCAGGAAGAGTGCAGCCGGAACCAGGGCAACTGCCTGCAATACTAATGTTTGCTGCACCTTCTCTGCATTTCTCTGAATTTGTTCCACCCCGACATTTATCAAATTCTGGTTATCTGCAGATATCTGTCTTGCCGTCTTTCCAAGTTCAGTGAATCTGGACAAGGCTGACCCGGTCTCGGTTGCGTCATGACGGTAGGCACTTAGAGCGGCATGCACATCATCTTCGTCAAGAAGCAGGCCCTGAAGCAAGACACGTTGATTTCCTGCCAGATCCAGCGCTTCGAGAGAACGTACCGTATCGATAAATTTCGTGTGATTTTCCTCATACACATCAAACAAAACCTTGTCGCCAAGAACCTGGTACTGTCGAGCATTGCGCTCCATCGCAGTAATTGCTTCAACCAGCAGCTGGCCACCTTGCGTCACCAGCACACTCTGCAGCAGGGAGTTTTGACTCTGGCTCATCAATCGATCCACAGAAACAGTGGCAATGACCAACCCTGCGATCAGCGGCAATGACACCAACAGGAAACCTGTCATGATCAATCGTGATATTGACTTGGGATGAAAAAGCTTCACTCGTATCTCCACATCTTGCCGGAAGGATTTGAGCTATCAGGTAGCTGGATGATTAAAAATGGAGAAGCGCTATGGCAGATCACAACTGCCTCATATACCCGGGAATAAAACCTGCCTGAAATATTGGCGCTGTCACATTAACGCCCGGTAACCAGTGTAATAGAAATCGATTAAAACGGAGTGTCGGGTTTTCGTGCGAGGAAGATATCCAGCCGCGTAGTTTCCGCGGCTTTGTCCCGTAAACGAACCATCGCACTCCTGTTTAAATATTTTCTGAATCTACACGGATTCGCGCGAAGTAAGCACTGACCGAGGAATAATATAACCCATTGCCAGCAAGAAGGTATTCAACCCGTAACCGGTCAGCCGCAGCGAGGCGGTAGTTAACCAACGTGTTGCGAATAATACTTATTACGGCAGCACGCGACAAATACCGGTTATACAGCGTCAACAGCCCATAGCGGCGTCACTGCGTTTATTATCAGCGGCGGGCAAATTGATCACCCTGCTCGGGCAACCTCTGACAATAAAGGGGAATATGTAGAGCCGTGTGTGAGCGGCCACAGTTCTCCATCAGGGCTGGTTGCTCGCTATCAATTTGCGATAACGATTGATATCGTTGGCAAATTTTTCCGCGACAACCTGTTTTTCCTTGCGTTTCTTCTCCAGCATAGTCTGGGTCGAATCGATTTCTTTGATGAGCTGCCTCATCTTGTCCAACAACGTATCCGGTGGTATTTCGTTCCGGTCCTGATACTCACTGGCATTGTCCGAAAGCTCGGAAAGCTGAATCTGCATAGCATCGAGAAGGTTGCTGGAATCGCTTATGCTTGCGTTGATATTTTTAATTTCCTGGTCGCGCGCAAATACCAGATCTTCCTCTGTTGTATAGGTCGCCAGCAAAGTCCGGTCATGTCGGTCTAGCTTGAGATCAGGATTCTTCATTGCCACTTCAAGCGCTGAAAGCTGCTTCGTTCTGGGTGATTCTTCCTGTTTTTCGGATGTCAGCTCGGTGTAACGCTTGATATCACTTTCAAACTGGAGTCTGATGTCCTCTATCTCCCGTTTTTTGTCTTCGGCGAATTCCTTGTTCCTTTTGATCTGCTTGCGCAGATTGGAAATCCGGGACAGTAGTGAAGCTGGCAGTTGCTTGCCACTACGCTCGAAACTGGCTGCTTCCTCTGTTAATTCAAGCAGTCGGTTCTGCATAGAGCTTATGCGATTGTCGGTTACTTCTATAAGCGACTCAATTGCCGAAATCTTTTCATCGCGTACCGGATACATGTCCTCCTTGCTTGAATAGGTCGCCAGCAGACTGCGATCGTGATTGGCGCGCTTTTCGGCCAGTTCCTTCTTCCTTGCTTCCAGTTCGGCCAGCCGTTTTTCCTCGACTTTCTCTTCCGGAGTCAGCGGAGCCCGGTAGACCTTTAGTGTCCGACCCTGATCGTTGATAACCTCGCGCTTCCGCTGGGTAACCTCTGGCGGCAGCTGATTGCTGTAATGCACCTGCCCGTTTTCATCGACCCATTTGTACATACGCTCACCGAATGCGCTACTGGCGGTTAACAGCGCCGTCAGGAGCAGCAAGTGGGAGGTCATGTGGAGAGTAAGTCTCATAATCAGCGGATAGTGTCTGGTTGACAGGAGGTATTCTATGTCGTTATCCGTTCGTGATAAATAGCGCTGCTGTTTAGAGGGTGTTAAACAGGCGACAAGAAGACGACGGGGAACTGACAGTCAATGAAAAGAAGTTCAGACACTGCCTGAATCCTCTCGATGACTTCAATTCTATAGGATATACCCTTGGACAATACTGCTCGACGCAGTCAGGGTCCCGCGAGATTCACGCCATATAGCCGTGGGAGACCCGTCTGTATTGAATAAATTCCACGGATCGGTTCCAGGTCAGAGTAATTATATGCCAGAGATTAATTCAGGCAGCCTCTGACTGGTGAGACTGCCTGATCGAGGTGATTCACGGAGCGCTTTTGGCCACCATCGATGAGTAGGCGCTTTCAAGGCCACCGATATCGTAGGTGGTCATGACAATATAATAGGTACCGACTGGAATATCAGTAATTGTTGCCGACTGTGCGGTACCATCAGACACCTCGAGCCGATTGGGGTAATTTCCAGCAGAATCCCCATAGTAAATACGATAGCCATCGATATCTGCCAGGGACAGTGGCGTCCCGTCGGCACGTGTCACCGGAGCAGTCCACTGCAAGGTTATACTGCCAGTCTGAACCGGATCGGGCGTGCCAGAAACTGCCGTATCACCGCCTGTCGTACCACTGCTGGTTGTATCTGTGCCCGTCGTGCCACCACTCGTGGTATCAACGCTGGTTGTGTCTGTGACGGTGACCTGGGCAGTGCCACTAATCGTACCGTCTGCCGTCGAGGTCGCCGTAACCGTGAACGGCCCGCCCGTTGTCGTCGCCGTGAACAGACCGCTACCGGTGTCAATCGTACCGCCACCAGAGACTGTCCAGTCAACCGTCGTCGGGTAGGCCGCCCCATACTGGTCCAGCCCCGTGGCCGTAAAGGTCCGGGTACCGCCGGTCGCCACGGTCGCCGTCGCCGGCGACACACTCACCAAACTCAGGACCGGCGGGTCGGTCGGGCTGTAGACCTCGAACTCGTACAGCGAATAACCCCACGGCGTGCCCCGCTGTGTAGCCCACAGGCGCACATAGTGCGCGTTGGTGGCGCCAATGAAAACGTCGTCAATCCCCCCGTCACCGTTGGTCTCGGAAAACTTGTCGGTCCAGCTCGTGCCATCCGTTGAAACCTGAATTTTATAGGCCTTGCCGTAGGCGGCCTCCCAGTTCAGCACCACATGGTTAATGTGATACACCGCCCCCAGATCGACCACAATCCACTGCGGATCCGACCACGCGCTCGACCAGCGCGTGGCTGAATCACCATCAATCGCAGCAGCCGCTGGCAGGCCAGCGTTCTCCACTGAGGAGGCCCACGCGTCCTGCGCCAGGTTGCCCGTCGGGGCCGACACCCCCGTCGCGCCACCACCTGTCGTACCACCGCTGGTTGTATCTGTACCCGTCGCGCCACCGCCCGTCGTACCACTGTTGGTTGTATCTGTACCTGTCGCGCCACCACCCGTGGTACCACCACCGCTAGTTGTGTCTGTGCCCGTCGCTCCACCACCCTTCGTACCACCAATGGTTGTATCTGTGCCCGTCGTACTGCCACCGGTTGTATCACCGCCCGTTGTCCCGCCAGTCGTCGTGTCGACACTCCCCGAAAAGTCCACAACCTGGTTAATAGCGATAGTTTCTTCGGTACTGGCGTAAGGCGCCAGAGTAACCGCATGATCCAGCCCCGTCGAAGCATCGGCGGGTAGAACCGTCACCACATTAGCCGGCGACGCATCCGGTATTATGCTGCCAACACCGCTCACAATATTCTGCACCGCGGTACCGGGATCCAGGACTTGCGACGCAGTCAGTGCAATCAGCGTCTGCTCCAGCATCCCTGAGGTTATCCGCATGCTACCGGTCAGCTGCGAGGATACAACACCATGCGTGACAGCAATGGCCTGATCAATGACTCCCGTTGCGACCACACCACCCACCTTCAGGTTATTGCTCAGGGCCTCCACCAGCACCTGTCCAGACACCACCTTTGCGACGGCCGATATCGTTGGTTGCACACCGTTGGCACCGGAACCATCGAGAACACCATCGACCAGGTCAGTGGCAATCGCCGCTATAACCGCATCACCCGAAACGACCGTTCCGGCAGTCAGTAAGGCATCGCGGGTGCGACGTACCATTTCGCCCAGCACCTCGCTGGCCTTTACTATATTGGCTACATTCGATTCGGTGATCTGTGCGGTAATCGGGTCGCTAACGACGGAAGGATCAAGGCCGAACGCGAAGCTGTCGGTAACGATTGTTTTGGCCGCGCTGACATTGGCCGCATTAACCCCTCCCATGGACTGCGCCATCTTTACCACAAGGGTTGAAAACGGGTTGATATTGATGCTTTTCTCCGAGGGGTGAAGCGCAACCGACAGCAATTGAAAGTCCGGCACATTCCCCGTCACCAGATCAGTGCCACCAGATACCTTCAGCAGCAATGGATAGTCACGTCCCTTTGCCTTTATGTTAAGTCGGTAAGCGGCAGCGACATCGCTCATGACGCTACTCAGCATCTTTCCACCGTCGCTGTAGACCTTAATCGTGGCTCCGATTATCGGGCCATCACCGACACTTCCATTGAGGTCCACGTTAACCACGGCATCAGATGTCAGGTTGCCGCCCGCACTCCCGCCATTGTTATTATCGTGCATGTTGCAACCCAGCAATTGTGATATCAGGACGAGTGATACCACCATCCTTGAAAATCGATAATACGACTGCAGATGAAGCAACATAGCCTGATCTCCTGTACGCCGGTCATTCAGCAAACCGGTCGTTTGTTCTAATAAACTGTTACGGGAGTTTTAACGGCAAAAACAGGGGATTCTTTGGGGCGCTTGTCACGATTGCGGTGAGTGGTATATCACATAATCTGCAATCACTACGACCTCATGTAGCTAATAATACGAGAGAATATCGACCAGTCTCTGTAATCCTTCAATTCAGCAACCTCCCCGCCTTCAGGCGACGGAAGATAAGCTGTAGCAGCGAAGGGGCTGGCAAAGGGCAATGAGCAGGTGCAAATTTCTTCGCGGTTTAAAATAGAGCCGCAATCTTACTGATTTGACCGATGAGGTTTATAGAACCGTTACAGAGCAAGCCGGAGAGTTCAACCGTTTCAGGACCAACTACCGTGCGCCCTTGCCAAACAACACCGCGTCTGCTGTCTGCAACAGGACAAAGGCATCAAAAAAGTTACTGTAATTCTTCACATAATAAAGATCGTACTGGAATTTTCTTTTGCCATCTTCTATGGATGCGCCATATGGGTAGCGTATCTGCGCCCAGCCGGTGAGCCCGGGTTTAACCCGGTGTCTTTCATTATAGTATGGGATGTTTTCAGCCAGTTCGTTTACAAATTCCGGCCGCTCGGGTCGGGGGCCCACAAAACTCATCTCTCCCTTGAGAATATTGAAGAACTGGGGCAATTCATCCAGGCGATATTTCCGCAGAAAAGAACCAACCCGGGTAATCCTGTCATCATTTGTAGATGCCCAGCGCGCCATCCCGTCATCTTCCGCATCAACCACCATGCTGCGGAATTTGAGTATTTCGAATAATTGTCCATTCTTGCCTACCCGAATCTGCCGGTACAGAATACCACCCTTCCCCTTGCTCTCCAGCAGTATGACCAGTGCTGTCAGCAGCATGATAGGTATTACCAGGGGTAACAACAGAAAGACTATTGTGAAATCAAACAGCCGTTTCTTTACCAACCGGAAGGCACTTACACCGAAACCTTCGGATAGAAAGAGCCAACTGGGTTGCAGGATATCAAGACGTATCTGGCCGGTTTCCCGTTCAAAGAAACTGGACAGATCGATCACCTCTATCCCACTCATCTTGCAATCCAGCAGATCCTGCACAGGGAGCCCCTTACGACGTTCATCTGCGGCAAGAACAATCTGGTCGATATGATTATCAGCGACATAATTGATCAATCTCCCCTGCGGGGTCACCAAATCAAACTCAACACCGCCCTCTTTGTCCCCCAGCATAGGCACGAACCCGGCAATATACACACTACCCAGACTTCCTTCTGTCTGTGCATGTCTGATCAGACTGGCATTTTTACCTGCGCCCAGGACCAGTACCCTGAGGCGCAAATCCCGATTTTCATCTATTTGCAGATAAACCATACGCACTGACATAATCAGAACAAAACTTATGATAAAAGACAGTCCAATAACTCCACGGCCCATAAAAAGCGAGGGAAACATATAAAATATCAGACTGTGTGCAACCATCCCCACAGACAGGCTGCCAGCGACCCGCAATGCCACCATTTCAATGGGCTGTCGTGACTTACGCTGGTAGGCACCAAAGGCCATGAGACTCAACTGCATGAAAAGACTGTATAAAAGAGCGCTGGGAATATAATTACCCAGCTCAATTCCCCATCCCGAGCCATGGAAACGCAAGAAAAGTCCTAGAAAAAATGAAATATTTAACGCTATGAACTCAATAATCCCTAACAGGACATATTCTGTAGGCAAGTGATATTGGAAAAAGCGGGTTGCATGGCTAAAGAAACGCACCTTGCCAATGCTTATATGTTCAGACTCCTGTCTCTCGTCCATATCTGGTGCTTCTTGTTTCTTTATTGTGTCCTGGTTAGCCATATTCCATCCAAACGACTACGACATTTACAGATCGACCAGTGGGCAGGAATCCATACTGAAATCTACCTATTAAAAAATATCAGATACCGCAATTTCACTGCATTTGAAGATACACTTCAGGCAAATCAGTTATCGACAAATTCCAACAAAATTTTAAATAGATGCACCATGGGTGGTAATCTCACGGATATTTCCAGCTCTGGGAAAGCGCCATACATATGAGGCCAGTCGAGTTGACCCTCATGATAGATCAAATGACGTAATCTTTGTTGCAGTCAATACCAGTTAGCAGCGGCAGTCGATGCCAACTTGACACCCTGCCCACTATCACAATGGATCTGATCCAGAACGCATCATCCTGGTGCATCAGTCACATTAACTGTACGACCCAACAGAGCGAGATAGAAGGCCAGAAGAGATGAAATGCTTTCTTCAAGGGCGGCATCTCAATGATCTCAGATTCTAGCTGTATTTGTACCGCAACCTCGCCGGAGTACGCGGGATCTTCAGCCGGTGGGGGAGAAAAGAATACAACGAAGACCGACCGCATGACGCACTGCGGCTTACAGTCCGTCTGTATGCCTGACGCAACCAGGAAAACTCTACTTCTGAACAGTCTGCTTGACCGGAGAACATACGCACATGAAGACGAACGTGGGCTACAGGTCCTTCTCGTAAACCCCGCGACGCTAACCCCGACCGTTCATATGGATCTACAGTGACCGCGACATCCTGCAGAAAGTCATTCTGCGTCAATAGCCACCCAAGTTCTAAAAGAATGAAGCACTACAGTAGTAACGCTAGTATCCATAGCCACCCGTTGTTGGAATAGACCCAAGACCATAAACCAGACCCAGAAAAGCGCTGTACTCGGTGTATTCATTGTTATTACTACTACTGTCTTTCTTCTGATACCGCAAATCAAACCGGGTGCTGAGCTTGCGGGACAATTTGTAACCGGCAGTCACACCTGTTTGATAACGCTTGTAATCGTTGCTCATGTCAGATTCTTTTGTGTTGTTGTATGATCCATAGATACCCGTTGAGAGCACGGTCGTTACCTGGTAATCAAGCTGAGCCCCGATTTCCTTTACTTCCCGATCGTCAGGAGATTCCTTGTAGTCAAGATCACGGAATTCTGTATAGATATTGGAGTTTAAGGTTGAATCCTTCCTGATGTAACTCACCCTGAAAATCTTGTTGCGCAACACATCCCCGGACGTTTGGACATTGCTGTAATCACCGGTGCCAGGATCGGTTTGCGAATTTAATAATTCCTGACTGCTGTCAGTAAGAGCCGTTGCCGCATAGGCACGTATACTCGAGTGGCCTGTAATATTGTATAGCCAGTCAAGATTCGCGTAGAATCCATTCTGGTCATCGGCATTGTCCCTGCTTATATTCGTCCTGCCCATTTCAATACTGTATTGGGATCGGGGTCGAGTTCCGGTCACAACCCCACCAAGGTTGTACGTGGAATAGTCAGGGTTCTTGTCACTGTCATCATATTTGACTGTTGTGGCGCCACCACTAATGCCGGCCTGCATATCCGGGCGCAGCTTGTAGAGCCAGTCCGCAGTTACTCCATATTGCTGATTATCTGTATCCGAGTCCTGATAGTAGAAATCCGTGAATAACGGCCTCAGGGTAATAGTCTGTCGAGCCGAGAGAGGTAAAGTAATATCCGGACCGAAAGAAAAGACGTTGGTATTCTGGATGTTACTTGGCGTTTCGGAATCGAGATTATTGACCTGGGTCTGTGTAAAGTAATTACTCACACCCCAGTCAACACGGTCCCTGATCATCTCCCAGCCGGCGGTTGCGGCCAGGTAGAACCAGTGCTTGTCACCGTAGGTGTTTTCGAGATAGTTCTCATAGGTCAATGACGTGTCTGCATTGGCACGTAAAGGACCGTCGTTATCAGTGATTCTAGCACCGACAAAACCGGTCAGGATCTGGTCACTATCTTCATTATTCTCAGTCAGTTTGGCGTTGTCGGTAAACCTGACGCCTGCACCCACAAACGGCTCGAACTCCAGCGCTGAAGCGAGAGGACTGAGAGCAAGAAGAACGGACAAGAATGCCAGCTTCAGCCCGCGCATCCGGTTTAGCTGCATTTCCTGCTGCGGTCTCATATTTCGTGGCGCCACATGCATCTTTAGAACAGTCGTTCCGGAACGGTGATGACATCACCGGGCATCAGCATGATATTTGTTCTCATATCTCCATTCTCCAGAATATCTTCGAGGTGAATATCATAAGTCACAGCACCTGTCTCGGTGCGACGGTAAAGTTTGGTGTCGTTGGCGTCCGCATACAAAGTTACACTGCCGGCTTCAAGCACGGCATCCAGCACCGTCATCCCCTGGTGGTAGCTGATCGAGATATTATTGGCGACTGAACCGGTAACACGGATTCTTGAAAGAAATTCCTGTCCCGCGAGATTTGTCAGTATAACAGTAACATTCGGATTTTTAATGTAGCTGGCAAGCTTTTTGGTAATATCCCCTGTGAGTTCTTCGGGAGTTTTGCCTGCAGCGGGGAGGTCACCAACCAGAGGTACGGCAATTTTTCCGTCCGGCCTGACCGGTTCGGTAACAGACAATTCCGGGTTTTTCCAGACATCAATTCGGAGCTGATCCCCAACAGCGATCTGGTAAGACTCAACAAGGACGCTCGGTCCTGTGGTATCGGACTGAGGGGGAAGGCTAGAGGAGCCCATGCTGGCACAGCCCGCCACAAGTGCAACAACCCATGCAAAAAATATGAGAGTATTAAACTGTTTCATTCAGTCCTCCTCAGAATCTGTTCCCTCTGCCAATGCGTCCGGATAACACATCGCCATCTGTAAACCCATACAATTAAAAACTATTTAAATAAAAATTGCTATAGTTGATATTCAGAATGTCTGGATAAGGCGTTCGCTGAAATCTGCAACAAGAATCTCTCGTATTTTCCCGATATCAGCATTGCGTACCCCTTCATGTGTTGGCAAGGTCAGCAGGCGACGGGCAAATGCATCTGCCGCCGGAAAATCCATCTGACCCTGCAACAGATTCTCCAGACCATGGATGCGAGGCAGGGATGAGGGATAGAGGAATGAGGGACCAAGGCCAGCGTTTCGCAAACGGTGAAATACACGATCCCGCCACTCAGCCTGAATAAGCAAGGGATAGCGCAACAAACGTCGATGAGGTTGAACCCGGCAAGCGCCAGGCAAGTCAATCACAACCCCGCTACCGCTCGTTTCTTTGGCGAGATCTGCCAATGCTACCTGCACATCATTTTTGTCGTGCTGATATTTAGAAACGTTAGAGTCAAGTAGCTGAAGTCTTGCGGGGTCCATTGTTCGAATAGCGTTCAGCGGATGGTATCGTGTATCGCCAAGGTGAAGAAATGGCAAACCCTGCGGGATCCAGTAAAGGTAAGGTGAACTCATCAAGTTGTATAGCAGCGCCGTTAACCTGAACAGACGACCGGCACCATATTGACTTGTACCCTCTGGAAGCAGCCTGCCCAGGGCGGGGTGCCGGACAAGAACCGCTCCGCCGCCAAGCAACGTCACCGGTTTCCCCCGCCCGAAACTGAGCACCACAAGATCTCCTCCCCAGAATGGCTTCTCCAAATGGAGCGGGAATGACTGGGCACTGTCCTCGATCAGCAGGACATCTGCCGGGTCCACAATGTTGCGAATAGTCGCTATGCGTTCAGGGATACCAAGCAGGTCAACAGCCACTACCGCAACGGTGTTGCAGTTGATGGATGCAGACAACCGTTCCAGATTCATCCATGGCCGGTCATTTTCCAGGTCGACCAGAACCGGTTTTGCACCTGCAAAGACCGCGGCGCTGACAATGTCAGGACAACCATATGCCGGCAATATAACCTCAGGCGCCTCAACTGGCTTGTTCCGTATTGCAGCGGCTATCGCCGCGGCGAGAGACGCCGTTCCGGAATGATAAAAAACCGGCTTATAGGGAGAGAACACACTCTCTTGACTGGATTCAGTCTTGCCTGCGCCTGACAGACACAGTCGATTGCCGGCAGGTGGTAGCTGATAGAACATCTAGCGCTGTGAAGGAGTCCAGACCGTCATACGCCTGCCTGTCAGAAAAAATACTAACGCATGGGCGAGCGCCAGATTGGTCTGAATGAAGAAAAAGATAATCCTGACAGCAGTATTTCTTCGCAAGGTAGTGGATAGCCAGCCAAGTGCGGCAACCCCGTAAAATATGACCTGCAACCAGAGTGCCAGCCGGTATACAAGCCCTTCCCCTGCGAGGGTCAGTGATGTTGCCGCAAACAGAAGCATAAACCAGGGAACACCCCAGCGCATGATCTTGTGGCTCCAGACCTGGAAAGCGAATAATCCCATCCGAATTGGATTAAGTACCTCGGGGTGCCGAGTAATGGCTGTCATCCCTCTGACGACCGTACGGATCTTCCTGCGGTACTCCAGTCCGGGATCCTTGACATCACTATAGATCCCGACCACGTCAGGACAGGTAATTGCCACCAGACTCTTCTTTGCGCAGTTAAGTGCCGTGTTGAAGTCGCTGGGTGAATAAATATCCCACTCCTCACATACTTCCCGTCGGGCTGCGAAAAATGAACCGCTCAAGCCAACCAGACCCGCCCTGCCGGATTCCAGACGTCGCAACCACATTTCGTATTTAACATAAGCGCCCTCCCCAACGACACGACCGTCTTTGCTGATAAACCGATCCTCGCTGGACAACGCACCAATTCGTGGATCTTCAAACTGAAGAGCCAGAATACGCAGTGCTTCTGCAGGAATACGCGTTGACACATCAGAGAACACCAGAATGTCTCCACTGGCCTCACGAATAGCAAACAACTGTGCATACTCCTTCCCTTTGCGATCATCGGCACGCACCAGACGGACCCCCTTGTCGCAGAATGATCCTACAATACTGTCTGTTAAATCCGACGAACAGTCAGAGGCAACGATAATCTCAAGAAGGTCCTTTGGATAATCGAGTAACAGGGTATTTTCCAGTTTTTCATGTATCCGCGCTTCTTCATTGTGTACTGTGATAATCAAACTCAACGCGGGGTATTCCATACGCCCGCTTGCAACTCTCACCCTAGCCTTTCTGGCCGGTGTAAATTTTAAAATTACTGGATAGAGAAAATAACTATAGCTACAAAGCAATCCTGCGAAATATAAAATATATTTCATATCACTGCTGTCCTGTCCTGTTAAGGAAAAACAGGCCGTTGGAAAGAGGAGATGCCTGCAGAGGCCATTGAAAAATCGTTATATCCTGTTATGGAAAAAACAGGATACCTCGACCACGCGTGAAGGTAGCAATTTCACCGGCCCTTCATAACAACTCCTCAGGGGCATTTATCAACAACATCAGCCAGAGCGTCAAACCAGGGACCCGCCATTTTGTCATAACCAGCCTGGGTCGGATGTAATGTATCCGTCAAATCATCCGGGTAGATCAGGGCGTCATGCTCGTTAACAACAATAATGTCATCGCCATTTGCAATCCGGTTATTCGCCATGGTCTGGAGGTTGGCGTTGAAAACCGGCACATCCGGATTGAGGGGGTTCCAGTCGATAACTTG
>JBAVKA010000291.1:0-12826 GCA_049688075.1 Gammaproteobacteria bacterium | reverse complement strand
CATCCCGGTGGATGCCATCCATTATTGATCGCAGACATGCTTGACTGAATTTCCAGAATCATTAGCCTGATCCATAAACGGCATCTCGGGCATGGCACTGCTCATCATTTTCGTGCATTCCATCAATTTCCTGGTATCCGGATCGCTTGCGAACTCCTGAGAAAAGGCCACGGCCTTCTGCTGCGCTTCATCACGCTTCCCGCTTGCACACAATGACTTTACCTCGGCCTCAACCCTCTTTGCCTGCTGTTCAAATGCCTGGAGTCGGGACTGGTCAACACTCTGCATGCAGGCCTGCATTTTCTGCATCTGCAGCATCATGTTTTGCGTATCACCTCCACTCATCCCGGGGTAGTTCTGGCCGATGGCCAGGACGGGTAATAACAGTGCAAGGACTCCTGCTGGTATTTTCATACTATAGCCTCCATAACCATGTTCAACCGGGCTGCATCATGCAAGAGTATTATTACAGTAACAAACCACCTGTGCCACGTACAATGCAAATCAACGCTCACTGAACAGGAATGGTGCCCATGGGTGGAATACAGGTAGCAGCCGGACTATTCTTTAATTTGTTATTGTACTGACTGGAATCCGGCTTGTTCCGAACAACAACCCGCCCTGCAACGCGATAGCTATGGCTGCCCGTTTAACCAAAAAGGAAATCAAAAAGCTCCCGCTGCACTGGTATGAGGATATACGCGAGGACGTGCAGACCGGAGATCTTGTGTTCTGTTCCGGTTCGTATTTTTTCTCGCACACCATTCAAAAGTTCACACGCTCGGTGTGGAGTCATGTCGGCATGATCTACAAGGACCCTACCCTGGAGCGAGTATTCATCCTTGAAAGCGAGACTCTTATTGGCGTGCGTCTGGCCCCGTTATCCAAATACCTGCGTGATTATCACGGCAAGAACCGACCCTATAAAGGGAATATAGTCATCGCGCGGATTCACCCAGAGGTAGACGAGGCCGGCCTGAACCAGGCCATCAGCTTCGGCATGGACGAACTCACGAAACCCTACGACAATTTCGAGATCATGCGCATCGGTTTCCGCATACTATTTCACATCAGCCATCGCACGCGTGACCGCAAGTACATCTGTTCGGAACTGGTTTACGAGTGCTTCAACAGCATCGGGATACCCTTTCGCCTGTCCGATGAATTCGTAAGTCCGGACGACATCTGGCAGGACCGGCAGGTGCAGATGCAGTACAGGATTATGTAATCAGTATATCCTCCGCTCTTACACAGCACTTTCAACAAATCATCCGGCACGGGACCGAGTGCATAAGTCACTGAACAGGAATTGTGTCTACCCCTGGCCTCATCTTTTTCTTGCGGCGCCAGCTTCTTGTCCAGTAACAACGGATGGCCTCAGCGGCCGTTCCCGAGAGAGCCCCGGCCCAATGCGCCTCAGATGCTACACGTATACCCGCGACCAGGCTTTCTGCCAGACCCAAATAAGCGCAAAACAACAAAGCAAGTGCATAACCCGAAACACCATTGGGGTTATCCAGAACCATACCCAGGACAAGTGCTGCACAGGCCCCGCAACACAGGCCAGACAAGCCACCATAAACGGGGTGCAGCCGAAGCACGACAACAGTGACTGAGACTACAACACTGGCTACCAAGACCAAACCATTGGCGGCTGTCGAACTGCGCCTTGCTGCGTAGGTGCTAAAAAGCAGCCAATACGCGAGCGCGTCCACTACATAGTGTCGCCACGTCAGGTGAGCCAAATGTCCGCTGAACAATCGCCACAGTTCACCGGAATGTACCCGTGACACATCAAGCGCAAGATGGCTGCTCAAGTCCGCCGAAGCGGTCACGACCCCGGCAACGATAACGACTACCAGCGGGCCTATTGTTACCGACGTCGCGCGATTACGCATGCAACACCAAAGAAAAGCAGCATTCCAAAATCGAACGATCCTCCACTGGACTTGAATGAATCCACCTTTCTCCAGTAGTCGTTAGCCGCCTCGCTGTTTCCTCCGACTGCTGAACCGGATTCACTGCTTGATTCAACCAGCGTCGTCATCGAAGCCGCCTTTGAAAGGTCAAATTGGTCGAATTGATTCAGAATGTTTGACAATGACTTTCCAAAGTCCACCATCGCTGCATTGAAGCTGTCAACCGCACCTGCGGCAGCGACGTTCTCCTCGGAATATGAGGTTGAATTTGAAGTTCTCTCCTCATGGCCAGTCGTTCTGAAAATGACTGTTTTGCTTGGAATGTGGGCAACCAAGCCGTCGATCAGGGTTGCGGTATGCACATTCACACCCGGCACTACAAACGCCGGAACAATAGCAATATCCAGCAAGGCTGCGGGACCGCTCTGCACTGTGCGCTGATCCTGGTAATAAAAAATCAGAACCACGACATCCGCTGCGTAGCTCGCCCGCACCTGCTCCAGCGTCATTCTCTTGTTCACGTCAAACGTTGAAACAATGGAGACTGAGCCGATGTACTTCTTGTTTTCAAGAAGCTGCTTCTTCAAGCCCTCGGCAGCCTGATGCAAGACGGTATCAGGCACTTGCCCATCGCCTGGAACCATCAAGATTGCCACCGAAGCCGGAAATGAAAGTGGCGATTTGTCGGGTGTGACTCTTGAATCCCTGGCCGACTCAATCACCTTATCGAGTGACATGGACGATGACTTTCTGACACGACCGTTGTGTGCGCATCCATACAAAGCAACCGCAACCAGCACCATTGTCAATAAACCCAGGGTCAGTCGTTTTAACGATATAGTTCCCATAGAACTGTCACCTCATGGTTGTTAGCAGGCCAGCGGCCTGTGTGAATTCACCAAACCGGCAGGCAGTTACCCGGATGAGTCCCTGCCTGTCACTTTTCATACCCGTTTGTCTATACATGCCTGACCGCCTATAAATGAACATTGTTCAATTAATATCTATGAAACGACCCAGGAAACTGTTAGGTCGCTAAATGAGCATAAAATTAACGCTGTTCAATATATTTTCACAGAAAACCCACACGCTTGAACTGAATGGGTTATTTGCGTTATGAACGATGTTCAATTAAAATCTAGCACAAGACTGAACGGTGTTCAATATTCTTTTTCAACGTCACCCTGCGGGCAGGAAATCAGAGGTCCAGACCATGGCACGACGCAGCGACCACAGCCGTGAAGAACTCCGGGAAATGGCCATCACGGCCGCCGAACACATTGCGATGGAACAGGGCTATGAAGGCTTGAGTGCCCGCAAGGTGGCCTCTGCCATCGGTTATACCGTCGGAACCCTGTACCTGGTCTTCGAGAACCTCGATGACCTTATCCTGCACGTCAATGCACGCACGCTCGACCGCCTGCATGCGCGCATGAGCGAATCACAGGCACATTGTTTCGATGCCGGTGACTGCCTGTTGCAACTGGGCCAGGTCTATATTCGCTTTGCCGATGAAGACCCGCACCGTTGGGCAATGGTCTTCGAACACCGCTGCTCTGAAGGTCAGGTTGTGCCGGCGTGGTACCAGGAAAAGATTGCGCGGATGTTTGCGCTGGTTGAAGAAGGACTGGAACCCCTCTCCGAACAGCATACACACGATGAGATAACACAAGCATCACGGGCACTGTGGGGTGGTGTGCACGGGATCTGTATCCTGGCACTGGCCGGCAACCTGGGGGTTGCAGGTGTCGATTCGGTGCAGGATTTAACGAAGACATTAATCACTAACTATCTCAAGGGCTTCGCCGATAATTGACTGGTAGCACTTTCCACCGCGGCAAGAACAACACGGGCCACTATCCATGGACAAATTGTTCAAACTAACGGGCTTCATCCCGTTTATTCTGATTATTTTTCTAAACGCTTTTGTCGACCTGGGACACAAGATCCTGATCCAGAATACGGTCTTCAAGATCTACGATGGCCAGACCCAGATTATCCTGACGGCCATCGTGAATGGCCTGATATTGCTGCCGTTCGTACTGCTCTTCTCTCCCGCCGGCTTTCTTTCCGACAAACACGAGAAGCCCCTGATCATGAGAGTCAGTGCGGGCGTTGCCGTCGGTCTGACACTGTTGATCACCCTCTCCTACTATCTTGGCTGGTTCCGGTTTTCCTTCGCCATGACCTTTCTGCTGGCTGTGCAAAGCGCCTTCTACTCACCGGCAAAGTACGGCTACATCAAGGAACTGACGGGCAAGGAGCAACTGGCCACTGCCAATGCGGTCGTACAGGCGGTGACCATTGTAGCCATCCTTTTTGGGATCTTCGCCTTCTCGGTGTTTTTTGAACGTAGCCTTGCCGTGGCCAGCTATAAAAACGAGTCACAATTACTGCAGGCGATTGCACCGCTTGGCTGGATCCTGGTGATTTGTTCATCACTGGAATTGCTGTTTGCCATGCGACTGCCGGCCCGTGGGGCAGCAGCGGCCGGGCAGCGCTTTGACGTAAAAGCATACAGTACGGGCCACTACTTACGGGACAATCTCAACAAGATCCTGGCAAACAGAACCATCTGGCTTTCGATTGTTGGTTTGTCTGCATTCTGGGGAATTTCCCAGGTCGTATTGGCTACCTTTCCGGCCTTCGCCAAGGAGACGCTGGGCGAGAACAACACCGTTGTCATTCAGGGGATACTGGCCTGCTCAGGGTTTGGCATCATCGTCGGCTCACTGTTGGCCGGTCAGTCCTCGAAGCGTCACATCGAAACGGGCCTCGTCCCGCTGGGCGCACTGGGGATTGTTATCGCGCTCTTCTTCTTGCCACGACTGGACTCGCATTCCCTGCTGGTTATGGATTTCCTGTTGCTGGGTGTCTGTGGCGGTATGTTCATCGTACCACTTAATGCATTGATTCAGTTCCATGCCAGGGACGACCAACTGGGCACCGTGCTGGCAGGCAACAACTGGGTGCAAAACGTGGTCATGCTGGGATTCCTGGGCCTGACTGTCTTCTTTGCCGTCTACGGTATCAGCAGTATCGGCTTGTTTCATATACTGACACTCACGGCCCTGGCAGGTGCCCTCTATACCGTCTATCAACTGCCACAGTCGCTGGTACGTTATGTGATTGCGCGGATGTTCTCCAGCACCCATCGCATCACGGTGCTCGGTTTTGAAAACCTGCCCGGCACCGGCGGTGTCCTGATGCTGGGCAACCACATCAGCTGGCTCGACTGGGCGATGATTCAGATCGCCTGTCCCCGGCCGGTGCGATTCGTGATGCACCGGACAATCTATCAGCGTTGGTATTTGAAATGGTTCATGGATTTCTTCGGCGTCATTCCGATTGCCGCCGGCCAGAGCAAAAAGGCACTGCAACAGATCAACGAGTTACTGCGCGCAGGTGAAGTCGTTTGTCTGTTCCCGGAAGGCGCGATCAGCCGCAGTGGCCAGTTGGGTGAATTTAAACACGGCTATGAACACACCGTCGAAGGGGTGGATGGCATTATTCTGCCGTTCTATTTACGCGGACTCTGGGGCAGCCGCTTCTCACGCTCGAGCGAAAAGCTGCAGGAGATCCGCAACACCCGCCTGCGTGGGGACGTCATCGTCGCCTTCGGCAAACCCCTGTCCATCGACACGCCGGCCGATGAGCTAAAAAGACATGTACTCGAGCTCTCAATCGATGCATGGGAACACCATACGCAAACCCTCGACCCCATTCCCTTGGCGTGGTTGCGCAGTGCAAAACGACAGGGTAATAAACCCTGCCTGGCAGATGCCAGCGCCACGACCATACTCTCCGGTCACAAAATCCTGACAGCCGTCATCGCGTTCTCCCGCCTTATTCGCAGGCGCAGTCAGGAACACAATATCGGCCTGCTCCTGCCAACCAGCAGTCCCGGTATCATCACCAACATGGCGGCGCTGCTGCTGGACAAGACCGTGGTCAACCTGAACTACACGGCCAGCCTGCAGGCACTGCTTGCCGCGGTGGAGAAAGCAGAGATTAAGAGCCTGTATACCTCCAGACGCTTTCTCAAGAAACTGGAACAGCGCGGCATCGACCTGAACGAGCTGCTGGCTCGGGTTCAGGTACATTATCTGGAAGACATGAAAGACGAGATCGGCACGTTCACAAAACTTTCTCTTCTGATTTCGGTAGTGCTGTTACCTGCAAGGGTACTCTACGCACTTTTCGGCAAGCGTGCTGGCATCGATCATCCCGCCGCTATCCTCTTCTCAAGCGGGAGCGAGGGGGAACCCAAGGGAGTCGTCCTCAGCCACCGTAATATCATGGCCAATATCCGTCAGGTCTCGGATGTGCTCGACGTGCGTGAGGAAGACACAATCATGGCGACCCTGCCACTGTTCCATGCCTTCGGTCTCACAGTTACGGGACTCATGCCCCTGGTTGAAGGCATCCCGGTCATTTTTCATCCGGACCCGACGGACGTATTGACGATTGCAAAGGCCATCGCCAAACATCAGGCAACCGTATATTGCAGTACTTCAACCTTTCTTCGGCTGTTTATCAGAAACCGGCACATCCATCCGTTGATGCTGGAGTCATTACGAATTGTCGTGTCCGGTGCCGAAAGACTAAACCCCGAGGTACGGGATGCCTTCAAGCTCAAGTTCAACAAGGAGATCCACGAAGGCTATGGCACTACGGAAACCACACCGGTCGCCAGCGTCAACATCCCGGACCGGATCGACCAAAGCAACTGGCAGGTCCAGCAAGGGAACAAGCCCGGCACCGTTGGCATGCCACTGCCGGGCGGCAGTTTCCGTATTGTTGACCCGGATACACTCGAGTCACTGCCTGTCGGTGAAGATGGTCTGATCCTGTTCGGTGGTTCACAAGTCATGCTGGGCTACCTTAATGATACGGAGAAGACTTATGAGGCCATTGTGGAGATAGACGGTAAGCGCTGGTACAAGACCGGAGACAAGGGCCATCTCGACCAGGACGGTTTTCTCACCATTGTCGATCGCTACTCTCGCTTTGCAAAAATCGGCGGCGAGATGATCAGCCTCGGCGCTATTGAGGGCGCCATTGGTAAAGTGGTGCCGGAAAACATCGAGGTTCTCACCACAGCTGTACCCGACGGCAAGAAGGGAGAAAAAGTGATTCTCCTGATTGCCGGTGACATCAATAAGGATGAAATGAAGGGGCTAATCGAGCAGTCAGGACTCAATCCGTTAATGAGGCCTGCAGAATTAATTAGTGTGGAGGCGATTCCTAAACTCGGAAGCGGCAAGAATGATTTTAGCCGGGCAAGGCAGATTGCATTAGAGGCGGGTACATAAGGAATACGGTAGGCGTCTACACCCATTAACAATTCGCACACAGGCAGAGACTGAAGGACTTTGCAGGGAACTGCGCGCGCCTCATAGGTAAAGGCTTCAACAACTGCATGAATGCCCGGGTGATACGGACAATTATAAAAGACCTAGGGAGCAACTCCGGGGGTGAGATTCTTCAGGGCCGTTCCACCCGCGTCGAGGTACTGCACACGGATCCGGGCCAGTGGCCGTTTGAAACGGCTGAAATCCACGTACTCGTAGATCACGCCGTCGTTGTAGGTCTTGCGCAGCAACTCCTCGCTGCTTTTGTTATCGGAGATTAACAGTGTGACCGGGGCGCCGTCGGGATGCTCGAATTCGACGAAGCCGCGCTGGCTGGCGTCGACCCTGAGCACGTTTTCGAGTGGCGGGGCGCGGTTAGCGGGCGGTGGTGCTGCTTGCACACCGCCCAGTGTGGAAGGATCCATGCCGGCGGCGGCCATTGCAGCCATCGCCTGTTTCATCGCCGCGGCCATCTGCGTGTTCGTGTCACCGGAAGCCATGTTCTGAGCCTGCCCGCCTGCAGCCATCGCCTGTTTCATCATCTCCGCCTGCTTCGCCACCGCGGCCATCATCGCATCCATGTCGCCGCTCTTGATCATGGCGGTCTTGCGCTCCCTGTTGCTGAGCGCGGCGTATTCCTCCGGCGTCATGCCCGCCACTGCCGCCATGTCGGCGTTGAACTGTTGCTTGCTGGCCTCGCGATCCAGCTTGCGTTGCTGCCGCGCCGCTTCTTTGGCCAACCCGGCCTGCCTTTCCTCATAGGCCTCGTTCCAGCTGACCAGATCGTCTCCGGCTTCGTCGAAACGCACTGCGAAACGGCGGTTGAGATAACCGATGGAGACTGCCAGCGGTATGCTGCCGAGCCGGCTCAACAGCACGGGATCTCCACCCGGCCGGTTATCGAGATACTGCAGTTCCTCATCTCCGGCATTCATCGCAGCCTCGAGATAACGCCGGTCCAGCGGGATCAAGCGTGTTTCCGGCTGACCGCCTGACAGTTTCATCCGACTGACCGCGTTCTGGCCGTACTTCGTGCGCCTCGACTGCACGCCGGACTGGCTGGCGTTGACCTGGCTCAGCAGCACCATCTGTTCCCCGTCGATGTAGAAATCCGACCAGTACTCCAGGCCATGGCCCTCGATTCGGTCTGTCAGTTGCGACTCCGCCTCAATCTGGCCGCCACGGGCGATCTGATACAGATAGTGCCCTTCCCTGCCATCTGCCCCGCTGGTTCGCTGCAGCAGCACGTCGAAGCCGCCACCGGGGCGTGCGAACACATTGAGCTTCTTGATGCCTTCCATGTAATTGTTCTGCATCAGCTCACCGAAGCGGCTCATGTCTTCGGGCTTCAGCGCGCTGAGGCTCTGCATGTCGAGCTGCTTGTCTTTTGCAATCACCACCGGCGGCAGCAGCTTGCCTGCTGAGATGATGGGATACAGCCGGTCTTCGGTTGCGATGGTGGAATTATCTGACGGTATCGAGTCCACATGGAGTAGCGCACCGCCGTCCGTCCCCGCCCATACCCCCATAATGGTCAGACGTTCTCCGGGCACGTCAAGGTCCAGCTTCCAGCGAAGCTTGCCGTCTGCGTTCAGTCCGATCACTTGCGCGCCGAAGTCAGAAGAACGCTGCTGCTTGCTACCGGCCCGTGGCACCGCGATAACACTATCTCCGGTCGCCGCGAGATCGAAGAACTGGCCGCCGTTGCTGGTATCCACCCCCAGTCCCCGCGTCGCTTCCAGGGTGGCGAAAGACTCCGAGCTCAAGCGCTTGCCGCTGCGCCATCGCTCGAGATGGTCGTGCACGAGAATCAACAGGTCACCGTTCGGCAGCAGGCTGGCCCTGGGACCCATGAAGCCGCAGACGCCCGAGGCCAGCGGTTTCGGTGTGGAGTCTTCGAGGCCGGGTCGCAGCACCACGGCATAGAAATTCAGCGGGCAGGGCTTGCCCGAATTCGGGTCGCCCAGGTCCGGGTGGGTGTAATAAAGCACGGTGGTTGCACCAGCCTGCAGCTGCGCACCGAGAACAGCGATCCGGCTGTTGCCGTCATTCGGAATCGCTACTGCGCTGCCGGCAAGGCAGATCGGGGTCGTCAGTGCAGAAGTCAGCAAGGCGCGGCCGGTCGCCAACAGGGCAGTGCGACCATACTGAACTATTCGACCGGACCAGAATGCACAAAGGTCTGCGAACGGGTTTGTAGCTATTGTGTTCTTAGCATCCATGATCCGGTTTTCCAGCGGCTGCGGGGACCTCGCGTCTTCGGCCCGTAGATGGAAAGTGCGCTATGCTGTACTTTGACAAGTCTGGTTTTCATCCCCCGGGTTCCGTTGGTAATGGCCAGGCGGGATGAGCCTTGACAAGACAAGCATAGGTAAACATATGCCGATTGTGAAGCAAGGAACATGGCGGGGGGCGGGGAGTCGGAATGAACGCGTCACAGTCAATTAGCAGGTCAGGGACTGTTATCCGGGTCGCTCTGCTGTTCCTCGCCACCTTGCTCTGCCGCGATGCCTGGTGCGGTACGCCGTGGCCCACCACCGAGTTCAGAGTCGATTTCTCCACCCGCGCAGAGACATCCAGCACCGGAGAGATTAATCAGCCGGTGCTTCCGGACCGTGACCGCGCGAGTGCGCCACCGGCAGGCGCCGACCGGGACGTCCTGGACATCTTCGGAAATCGCGCCCGCGCCTATGGCGTACTGGCAATGTATTTCGAGCGCAGCCTGAACGATGCAGCGGAATTTCTCGAGGCAGAGGGCTATGAGCCCCCAAGCCTGCCACTCTATCGGGATGAGAACGGCGGCACTTTCTATCGGATAAATGTCTTCGACTTCACCCGGGCGCCTGGCAACCTGGAAGAAGATGACGGTGTGTATTATATCGGCAACCGCAATTGCAGTGATCCCAATATTTCCCGGGCGTCCTGGTTCGCCGTGAACGCTGACTATTTCGTCCCGCTGGATTCGGAGAAGGAAGTATATCTGTACTTCGTGCTGGCACACGAGTTGGTGCACGCGGTGCAGGCGAATTACCCGGCAACCAATGCGGCTCTGAACGGCTGCAAAGGGAAAACCCGGGATTATTATAACGTGATCGAGGGCACGGCGGATGCGCTGGCTTTCTACCTCGCCCGTCGGCACTGGCCGGAGTACTACAGGAAGTTCCGTCTCGAATCCTCGTCAAGCGGGCCTGACGGGGAGGAAATCGAATTTCTGAGCTTCAACGGGGGTGACGGCTTCGTCGATACGGATCTGCTCGGCCTGCGCGGTTATGTGCAACCGTTTCTCGACCTGAGCGCCGCCTCCGTCGTCGACCGCCCTATGGCCGAATACAAGACGTCGTCCTTCTGGTTCAACGTGACGGACCGTTATGGCTTCGGGTTCGTCGATCATCTCCTGCGCCAGCCACTCGGCTATGGCGACCAGAAGTCCCTGTTCGAATGGCTGGATGGCGCGCTGAAGAGCTGGAAGCCGAATCTCGACGGTCTGTATACCGTATTTCCTCATTTCGTGGCGGAATTCGCCTCTCAAGCGGGGTCACGGATACCGCTGAACGGGTTTTCCGGGTATGGGCCAGGACGGGAGATTCAGCTGGGAACCGGAAATATCGGGGGACAGGTGCCCGGCAATGATGACGAATGGCGCCTGTTCTGGATTCAGCGGATACTGGGCAGATGTCATACCGTCGAGTTGACAGCGGGAGGTGCGCAGGTCGTGCAGTTGAAATTGCCTCTCCGACAGGTGAGCGCAGCGTGTCTGGACATCAGTTGGCAAGGATTCAACGATAACTTCGAACTCTACCTGGAAGCCGAACATGCGTCGCTGCGGTTGATCGACCAGGTCAACATCGGCCTGATCTACCAACGCTGGAACGGCAAGGAACTCTACTGCTACAACGAGGTTCATCCCCACTACAGCGAGCCGCTGTGGACCTGTATGCATGAGAAGCCGTTCCTGACCAGCGGCTCGCAGCCCCTGACGTACACCAAGCGCTGGTCGGAGACCGGGATCCTGTTCAACGGCGATGGCCACCGTCTCGTCGCGATCAGCAACGTGGCACGGAACGCCGAGGACACGCGCGCCTTCACCGACCGCGATCCGCTCGTGGTTCGCGTCGGGATCGCCGAATCGCAGGCCCGGGACGGGAAACTCTATGACCCGCCCTTCAGTGCCTTCAAGGGTTCTCCGGGGATGGGCATGGTGCGCTTCGACGCGGAGAGTAAATACGGCATAACAAAGGCCCCCACGCCGGCGGTGATGCTGTTGAACTTCGGATTGCCGGTCAAGGGCAGTGAAGAGCAGTATGGCCTCAGCTGGCTGGGTGAATTACCCGCGCTGGGCTATCGCGGGCCGTTCAAGGGCACAATTACCGCGCCGCAGAAGCGCGGCGCGCCCAGCGTGGTGAGCTCGATGATCTGCAAACGGCATCACAACGGCGAAATCGGGCGCGTGCTGCGCTTCGACCGTGATCACCTGTGGATCGACATCGACGCCGATCTTTGCGAGCTGAAGGTGCCGCCACCGGCCAACGGCGATTTCCCGGTGGTCGATCACGTTCGCGCCAGCCTGCGGCTGCCGTTTGGCTGGCAATACGATCCGGCTTCCGCGCCGGCCGATATCGTGACGCCCGGCATGCAGGTGTTCATCGATCGGTACAACAAGCGCCTGCCGACGGTTCTTTCCGGCGCCTGGCCGACTCCCGCCGGCGCCAGTAACCCCGGGTCCGACGGCGCGAACAACCCGGCAGCGCCGGGCGGTTCGCAGACCGGCGCAGAGGACGATGCAGGCGGATCGGGCAGTGGCTCGGTACTTCACAGCAACCACTGCACCTGCAGCTGCGAGGAACTCGCCGCGTTTGATGAACAGGCCGAGACGGCAAAAAAGAACGGTGACAACGATGCGGCCATGTCCCTGGCGACCGAGATGATGGCCTGCACGAGCCAGTGTCAGCGCGAGTACATGTTGTGCCGCGCCGGCCTCTCTGAAGAATGATCAACTCGATCGCATCGAACGGTCACAGGCCCGGCTGCGCCGGGTACTGATGAGTAACGGTCATGTCGGCGCCAGGTGGCATGACCGGACACCGCGTGAACCGGACAGAGGAAGTTCTGCGTTACGGAGTGCAAGTCTGGATCAAGGCATGTTTCGACTCATGCAGCTGTTACGGCCTTTTCAACTGCCGCACCTGTTCAACCTCGAAGCGGCCATCTGTGATGCTCATCGTGGTGCGCGCCTCGTCCATGCTCTGTAGATTGCCGCTGAAAGTACCCGTGAATTTTGCTTCGCCGTTTGCGGACATGTCGATCGTGGTGACTTCGACGACGCCCTCTTCCATTCCCAGCATGCTGGAATAATCTCCAACCCGCCGCAGGTACAACACCCCAACAGGGGCAGCACCCTGCTGCGGCAGTGTGTGCTTGGCGGACTTTGCCCCGACCGCAAATCCGAAGTTGATAGTCAGCATGGATCCGGGGCCGCTGGCTGTCGGTTGGCCTGATTCGTCCTTTCCAAATGTGATGTCAAGCGACTCATAACCACCAAGTATGGCCATGTTC
>JBAVKA010000290.1:0-13945 GCA_049688075.1 Gammaproteobacteria bacterium | reverse complement strand
CTTATGTGGCGAAATCGTGATTTCCGGAAATTCGATCGCCATTTTTATTTAGCTGTTTGACCGAAGTTGACCGATGTCAAGTATTCTCAAAAAATGAATATGTCCGTTGTTGCGGCATTCCTGCCGTTCGCCAGTCATCCGGAAACGTCAAGTTCTGGCCGAGAGTTGACGAAAAGAGACTCTGCGCAAGCGGTGTTTCTTTGAGATCGGGAAGGTCTCACTTTTTACGTGAATACGACATTTGCGCGGTTATGAGGTGCGACGGCAATTGTCCACTCCGTTCGCCAGCTCAAACGTAATGCCTTTTGCTCCGGCTGCCAGCGTGCCACATCGAGCTGGGTCTTGCCGATACCCAGTGCACGCACCCAGCGGGCCGTGGCATCGAGCGTCGACCAGGTTCTCACCGTGCCTTTCCCGGTCAGGGCAGCCAGCGTCCCTTGCCGGGCGGTGATGACCTCCACATGAAAGAGTGGGCCGTCTCCGATGATGTGCGACGCCTTCACCGATCCAGCCTCAATCAGCGCACGCAGGGTTTTCTCATCCATCGTCCTCCTCCTTGAAGAGCGCCTGTTGCTCCGGTATTGGAATCCCTTCGGCCTGGCAGTGGCGACGGATCAATACCTCGATCATATTGGCGATGGAGCGGTTCTCCCGCAGTGCGGCCTCGCGCACGGCCTCCTTGATTGCCGGATCGACACGCAGGTTCAAGGTGGTGGTCTTTTGGGCTGGCATTGGTGGACTCCCTGTGCTATACGGTACATTGTAACGTAATTGTAACGAACAACAAGAACATACCAGAACAGGAAACTTTCCCTAAAATGCCCCTTTTCGGGAAAGTTACGGAAACCGAGGTCAATAAAAATGCCGACTTACGCGAACGTCATCCCCCTGTCCCAACCATCGTTTTCGGGAAAGTTACCGCGCAAGCCCTGTAACCAGTCGGTGAGAAGTCGGGAATACCTGACCGAGGCGGAAGTCGGGAAATTGATGAAGGCAGCCCGGAATACCGGACGGCACGGTCACCGGGATGCCACATTGATTCTGATTGCCTACCGCCACGCCCTGCGGGTCGCCGAGCTGGTGGCGCTGCGGTGGGAGCAGATCGACCTCGGCCAGGGATCGCTGCATGTGGTGCGACGGAAGAACGGGGTGGACTGTTCACACCCGTTGAGAGGGCCCGAGATCCGTGCCCTGCGGCAGCTCCAGCGTGACTACCCGGAGACACCCTACGTTTTCGTCACCGAGCGTAAGGGGCCGCTGACCGCCTCCACGGTGCGCAAGCTGGTGGCGAGGGCAGGGGAACAGTCCGGCATTGCCTTCCCAGTCCATCCGCATATGCTCCGACATGGGTGTGGTTTCAAACTCGCCAATGACTGTCACGACACCCGGGCGATCCAGCATTACATGGGCCACCGGAATATTCAGCATACCGTCCGCTACACGGAGTTGGCGGCGGATCGGTTTAATGGATTCTGGAAGGACTGAGCAAAACAACCGTTATCAAAGCAAAGCCTTAGACGCTGTCTCTACGTAGTTTCCACGACTGTTTATTTTTATTGTGCTTGTGAGGCAATCCCTTACAAATTAAACCGTACAAGGATGACAGCCACCTCCCATGGTTCAGCTGGAGGAGCATGCCCGCCAAGCAATTGACCATCTGCTCCCAACAGCGGCGTGGTATTTCTGCGCCCAGAGGGGTGTTGCCAACGCCAACTTCGCCTGGCTGCAGCACAACGTCCATCATTACGCGGGAAGCGGAACTTCCGGCGCACGAATCACCTGCCGACTTGGAGCCACCTGAGCATGGATCAAGTCACCCACAACAAGATCGTCTCCTTCATCCGGGGCATCGCCGACGATGTCCTGCGCGACCTCTTCAAGCGTGGCAAGTACCCCGACGTGATCTTGCCGATGTGCGTCATCCGGCGCATGGACGCGGTACTCGAGCCGACCAAGCAGCAGGTGCTGGACACCAAGAAGATGCTCGATGAGGCGCGGATCACCGAGCAGCGGGCGGCGCTCTGCGATGCGGCAGGCCAGGCCTTCTACAACACCTCGAAGTTCACCCTGCGCGAGCTCACGTCCCGCGGGAGCCAGCAACAGCTCCTGGCCGACTTCGAGGACTACCTCAACGGATTTTCTCCAAACGTCCAGGACATCGTCGAGAACTTCAAGTTTCGTAACCAGCTCACGACGCTCTCGCGTTCCGACTCGCTTGGTACGCTGATCAACAAGTTCCTCGACCCCGACATCGATCTCTCGCCGGCCGGCATCGACAACCACTCGATGGGCACGGTCTTCAAGGAGTTGGTCCGCAAGTTCAACGAGGAGAACAACGAGGAAGCAGGCGAGCACTGGACGCCGCGCGACGCCGTACGGTGTTGCCTATTAAAACAGGAATAACAGCGTGTTAAAGATAGGAATCGACCTTGGCGGGACGAAGCCTATCTGCTTTAATGATGGTCTGATACGTTTGCAGGTGTTCATTAAGGACATTTCCGAGCTCGAATCTGTCCCTGATATAGCGGTAACCAGCCTTGCCCTTGTCTCGCCAGGCATCCCCCTCCAGCAGACTGGATAGTCCGGCCGCAAAATCATCATCCTTTGCATGATAGCCAAACCGGGTGGCTACACCGTCCGGGTTTACACGACTCAACAGTGCGCAGCGATGTCCCATTGCCTCGAGGAAGGAAGTCGGTAAACCTTCGCGCATTGAGGTGTTGACCAGTATCCAGCTTTCGTCTAGCAGAGTGGACAGTGCGTCAGTATCGAACTGGTTGATGAAACCTGTCATATCAAGATTTGGCAAATGGCCGAAGCGCCTGCGAAGCGCGGAATCCCATGCCGTGTTCTGGCCAACGCCGGCCGCAATAAAACGCACACCGGGGAATTCTTTTGCCAGGGCAAGGAAGTGTTCAGGCCGCTTGCGTTTATCCCAGCGCGCGAGAAAGCAAACGGTAGGATCGCTGCTCTTGCGAGGATGGTGTGCAGGAACCATGACGGGTGTTGGCAGCAACAGGGTTGGCTGCTGCAGCTTGTAGCGTTGCCTCACGATGTCAGTGAGGTGCGGTGAGCAGACCGTGAGACGATCGCAACTGTGGATGGCACGCGTCACAAGGATGTTGCGTTCATAGATCCATGCCAGCAGTGTGCGTAGGTGACTCCGGGAGGGATACTTCAGTTCAACCAACCAGTCCCAAAACAGTTTGTGGTCGCGGAAGGTTATCAGATGTTTGCTGTCGGGAGCGGCGCGAATGGCCAGGTAGGAACCCAGTGATGCTTCCTGCGAGTGATAGATGTCGGCATTGCATTGCCGGTAGAGTTGCAGCGCTTTCCACGGCTGGGACTGTGGAAAGGCGAGTACTGTTATCCCGTCGAGTATTTCTTCAGGCTGTTGACCGGCTCTCTGTGGTACCACCGCAAACACTTCGACACCCTGCTTAACCAGTTCTCGTCCGAGCATTCGGGTTGCCCGGCCAAAACCGCCGTACTTCCCCCAGGCAAACAGCTCGACACATGTCAGGCATACCCTCATGAACGTATCCCTGCTAATAGCATGACTGGCACGGCAGCGTTCATTCCGATTCAGCATTCCCTGGTTTCAGATACATGCCGGGTGCCAGCAGACCACCAACGCCGACCATAACCAGCAGTCCTGCCATCAACAGAAATGAGCAGGCCACTGCCTGTGCGGAAGAAATCCCGAACGGTGCAAGTAATGCAACCAGTGCCGTTTCGCGCACACCAATACCGGATACCGATAGCGGTAACAAAAACAGCAAATGCAGGGTCGCGCGCTGCCAGGCGCAATCGGTAAAAGAAAGCCCGAGATCCAGGGCGCCTGCCATAAGTACATATACCAGTGTCCCCATCACATGAAATAATAGCGACAACCCCCAGAGCTGCAGTCGTACAATGCCGGGAAATTGCCGGAAGCCGGCCATCGAGTCGGTAAGCTGTGTAAATTTCTTCTTAAACCATGGTCGCTGATAGAGCCCAAGCATCGTGACTATCTTTACTGACAAGCATGTTGCCTGCGGACTCAGCAGCACTGCATACAGCAACAGGAGCGTTAGCAGTGCCGTGGCAAGTATCCAGGGCACAGCAGGTGCGACCGTGGCAGGAGAGGCCGCAATCAGGCTGATGCAACCGAGCAGAAACAGGACGATGGTGTCATTAACACGGTCAAAGGCGATAGATGCAATTGCTTCTGCTCCCTTTTTGTCCTTTCTGGACAGCATGTGCCAGCGGATCGCACCGCCAGCGATATAACCCGGCAGAAACAGGCCGAAGAAAGCCGTGATGAAGCCGATCTTGAATATGTCCATGGTCGACAGGGACATTCCCTGGTGACGGGTGATAATGTGCATGCGATAGGCGGATGCGAGGCGCATAATAATTAACAGCCCTATTCCGCAGACAACCCATGACAGTTTGGCGTTTGCCAGCACCTGGCCAACATCACGAAGCGGAACGTAGGCCAGTATCAGCGCGAGCAGCAACAGACTCGGCGCCCACCTGAAGATCAATGTCCTGCGTGTCCCCGAGTTATCCACGGCCGCCACAATGGTCAGCCAAGGACTTTATCAAACAGCGACTGGTACTTGCCTGCGATTGTGGGCCAGGTGAAGTGTGATTCCAGTCGCTGACGGGCACGCTTGCCGAGCACCTCACACTGCACGGGGGCTTGTACCAGGCGTTGCAGTGTCGCATAGAATTGCTCTGGCTGGTCAGCTTTCACCTGCAAGGCCGTGTCACCAACCACCTCCCTGGAGCCACCGTCTTCCGACGTGATTATCGCCATCCCGGCTGTCATTGCCTCCAGCAGATTGACTGGAAAGTTCTCCTGTTTCGAGGTAAATACGAAGATACTTGAAGTCTCGTAAAGTTTTCTCAATTCGTCAGAATTGTTATCAAGCCAGCCCCAGAACCTGATATCTGTGCGTGTGTCGGCGGCCATACGTTTCAGGGTATCCAGGTAGGGGCCGTCTCCGACAATGTTGATTTCGCAGTTCAGCGTCCTGTCTTTCAGCGATTCCAGCAGGTACTGGACCCCCTTTCTCTCAAACATGCGGCTGACCACAAGCACGCGCATGCGTTTTTCACGCTGTGGATTGAATTTATCCGCGAACATGCCGTTTGGGATAATCGCCGATCGAACGGTCCGGCTGTGTTTCTGCAGCAGTCCCTGCAAGTGGGCACTGGGACAGATAACGCATTCTGCATTTTCGACGACGCGCTTCCACAGCGTTGCGAGCAGGGTATGCTGAAACTGGAAACGGTTCGGGTTGTAACCGGGAACATCGGAGCCGTGGGCAGTGATGACATAGTGCAGGCCGGTGGAACGGTGCAGCATCCATGCCAACACCCCATCAGGAAAAATGAAGTGGGTGTGGTTGATGTCGTATTTTCTTTCTGCAAGCAATTGCTTCACTTTTGGAAATGCAGACACCAGGTACGGCAGCATCTCGTGCGTGTGGCAGATATCCGCCCGCTTCCTGCCGGATGGCAGCCTGTGGATATTGATGCCATCGACTGTTTCAGTACCCGGCAGGTCCTGGAAGCCCATGGTCACGATATCGACCTCGTGCCCGTTCAGGTGGCGGGCAAGGCCGTCGACTACCTTCGCACCGCCACCGCCTATCGGTGGAAATTCATAGCTTAATGTCAGTATTCGCATTGTTTATTGTGTGCCTGTGTACATTACTGCAGCACGTGTAGTTCCATCAGCTCGTATTCACTCAATAACAACATGGAGTAGGCCAGGACATTTTTATGCAGGTGTTCTTGGGTGCTGCTGCCGTTGGCAGCAGTGCTAACTATTCCAGTGTGAGGATAGACAACTATGCCGCTTGTGCCAGCGACTGCTTTCCGCTTTCCAAAAAATCCAGTTGCTGATACTGTAACTGGGTGCATTATCATAAGTTGACGCCTGCTTCCGGGGATTCCAGGAGCTTGGTCAGGGCAGCACTATCATCCCGGCGATAAATGGTTTTGCCGATGCCGGAACACCCCATACCCAGTTCGGGCACGCACAGACCGGATTTTTCCCGGGGTTCGGTAGTTCATGCAACCACCGCCGTATCATTCACTGCGGCAACAGATTGCAGGGTGGCAATTCGCTCCAGCTCGGCATCGGTCAGCGGCGGAGCGATCAGGGATCCAAGGTTCTCTTCAAGCTCCCTGCGGTTAACGGCACGGGGTATCACGGTTGCTATATCAGGTAAACCGAGGACATACTGTATGGCTGCCTGCGCAAGGGTCCTGCTTTGTCCGATCAGGAAGCGAAATGTCTTTGCCTGCTCTACCCGGTCATCATGCTGCTGATCGTAATAGGATGTATCCCCCATAATATCGCTTGCCGCATTCGTAAGCAGGCCAATGGCCTTGGGGTGCCTGGCAATTACGGCGATCTGCTTTTCGCGTGCGCGACGGGTCAGCGTGTATGTTGCCTCAGGTTCAACCAGGTTGACAGCCACCTGAACCGAGGAAACTCCGGATATATCGAGACAATGGAGTGCCTCGTGTACCCATTGACAGGCAATGCCGTAATATCGGATCTTGCCCTGCTGTTTCAGATCCTCAAGCGTCCCGAGCGTGTCCAGGAATTCTTCATTTTTCATGACTTCAACTGCAGGTTTGTAGAGCTGATACAGATCGATATATTCCGTTCCAAGACGGTGCAGGCTTTTTTCTATGGCCTGTTTTATATAGACAGGTGAGAAGTTATAACGTCCCTGCGAGGCACGCATCAAATGCAGGGATCGTTTGAATGGACGTAGCATGATGCTGATCGGCCTGATCACATGCCTGACCTTCAGGCCGAGATTTCCCATCGGGGTATAGCAATAACCTGCTTTGGTGGTGATGATGACCTCGTCCCTGCGCTTCCTGACAGCCTTGCCGAGAATTTCCTCCGCAACACCTTGCGTGTGATGATCCGAGACATCAAAAAAATTCACTCCCGCGGCAACTGCCTGCTGCAACGTGCGGACAGACTCCCGGTCATCGCGGTAATACAAGCCACCACCAAGCGACTGGCATCCCATGCCGATTTCTGAAACATTGAGATCCGTTGCCCCCAGCCTTCTGTATCGCATAACTTACACACCTCCGGCTTTGTTGATTTGACTGGCGTTCATGATTCTATCGATATCCGGTGCAAGCAGTGATGGAGCAACGAGCGCCCCGAGGTTATCCAGCAACTGCTGCATATTGACGGCACGCGGTATTGCTGTGGTTACCCCCGGAAGTTGCAGTACGAATTGCAGGGCAGCCTGTGCCAGGGTTCGGTGCTCGTTTGCGAGGAATGCAAATTGTCGGGCGCGTCGTGTTTTATCCACGACTTCCGCGTTATTTTTCGCATAGGTCTCGGCCATGATATCGCTCAATTCGCTGGTCAGGTGACCCTGTGCACGCGGGTTGCGTACGATAATGCTGAGTGATCGTTGCTGCGCCTGCTCCAGAAAGATCGGAATTGCTTCCATGTCCAGCAGGCTCATACCCACCTGTACTGATACAATGCCGCGCATATCGAGACAGAGCATGGCATCACTGACAGTTGCGCACGAGATGCCGTAACTGCGTATTTTCCCCTGTGTCTGAAGCCGCTCCGGGGTGTCGAGCCAGTCACCTGAATGCAGTACACTTGCCGACGGTTTGTGTAATTGAAACAGATCCAGGTAATCGGTATTCATTCGTTTCAGACTGGCTTCCACTGCCCGTGTGAGATAGGCAGGCGAAAAATCCTGGCGCTTTTGTGCAGCGCGACCGCGGTGAAAAAATACCTTGAGCGGGCGCAGGTGGTTGCTGAATGATCGCAGAGCGGGGCGGATGCGGGATGCGAGGTTGCCCAGCAGGGTGTAGCGTGTTCCGGCCTTTGTTGCCAGGACAACATCCTGCCGTCGGCCCTTGAGTGTCGTACCCAGCCATTGCTCGCTCAGTCCCAGACTGTAGTGGTCTGATGTATCGAAGAAGTTGACGCCCTCATCCAGCGCCTTGTGTACCATGGCTATTGATTCAGCCTTGTTGCGATAGTACAGGCCGCCGCCCAGTGACTGACAATCCAGTCCAAGCTCGGAAACACGGATCTCTGACTGCCCCAGCCGGTTATATTTCATGAAGCCGGCTCAAATATTCCATCGATCACACTACCCTCAAGGTGAGCCGGTAACGGTTGCTGAAATGCGTGCAGCCAGGTTGGCGCAAGATCCAGGATACTGGCACCGTCGATTCGGTGCCCCCTGCGGATGCCAGGTCCGCTAGCAAAAAGGATTCCGTCGAGTCGGTGGCCGCCGGAGGTAGGCCAGTTCATGTACTCGCGCCAACGGGTGACGAATACAGAGGTGTCGTCACGCTTGCCTTCGTGCGGGCAATACAAACCATTCCTCCATGCAACGGTAATGTCAGGTGCGATCCATTGTGACGGGCCCGGATAAAGTTCATCTGACCGGTAGACTTTTTCAACTGCCGGTTTACCGGTTGCAGGATCGATGAGTGCGTATAGCTTGTCAGTAATCGCCTGGCACAGGTCAGCATATTCATGCTGCGCCACAATACCGTGCGGGTCACGACCCTGCAGGCTGATAAAGATATTGCCTTCCTTGCCGCGTGAGAATGCCCGGGTTTTTTTCCAGTCGATACCAGAATTGACGACATACGATTGTACCAGTGCCTTGGTGCTACCAAGGTACTTGTTCGCCATGTAGTACATCGAACGGGGCAGATGCTTTTGTAATATACCTTGTACCTGCTTACGAATGGCGGCTACTGTATTCCGCATCCTGTCCTCTGTGGGTCTCCACGACTGCGATGAGTGCGCGCCAGGTTGGTAGACAAGAAAGCCTCCCTGTGCTAACCAGGCATTGATATTGACGCCCGATTGCAGCGGCCCGGCGCCGCATTCCGAGATCACGTACACCTGCGTGTCCGGACCGACTGCCGTTATCAGTCGCCCGATTGAGGCATCCAGCGTGCGGTAGGCAGTCTCGATAACCGTTTGATAGGGATTGCTCTCGTCGTCTGACTCCATGTCTGACCAGAAATAATGCTGGCAAATCGCAGTTGCACTGTAGAAGGCGAAGAACATATTGGTCGGGTGATTTGTTAACAGATGTTCAAGTACAGCGGTCTGCCTTGTTACGTCCTCTGCGGGCAGTGTCAGGTAGTCTGATTTGACCCGGCCGCCGGGAAAGATATCCTTCAGGCGGTAGCGACCGAATCTTCCCGTTACCTCGTCATACAGTTCAGGCGGGCTTGCTATGGAACGGTGGGCACCCGGTGCATCTTCTCCCGAGATCATGTAGCCATTGATTGGGCGTGGCGGGTAGGTGAATGGCATGTTCACTATGCCGCTGCTGTACCCGCTATTGCCCAGCATGTCCCACAGTGGTTTTTGCTTCAGATCGGAACCGTTAACCTCATGGAATTTCCCGTTTTCACCGCGCTGCCAGAAATCAAGAGCGCCATGCCGACTCGCCGAAGTGCCGGTATAAATGGTTCCCCACAGCTGTGGCGCGATGTAGGGGATTTTTGATTGCAGGCGGCCATAAACACCTTCATCCATCAGACGCTGAAAAGTCGGCAGATAGCCGGCCTCGACCCAGGGAAGAATCAGATCAAGTGTCGCCTCAGCAAGACTGATGACGAGCACTCGTGGACTTGAGCTATTACTCATCATGTTTGTAATTTATGACGGCAGCAATTTGGCTATCAAACATATTCCCCGGTAATCAGATATTTCGCCAGTACTTCGGCAGTTTGCATGCGCGCATCACGGGGCCAGTTGTCATCGCATTGAAGATGTGCCGGTTTGCCGCTTGCCTGCAATTCTCGCATTGCCGACAAGGAGGAAACAAAATCGATACCTTCATTTTCAGCGAAGGCTGTCAACCTTTTTACAGAATATCATAGCTCAGCGAAAGGTGTGGGTGGTTTTTATCGAGTTCTGTGAACAGCGTGTCATCAACCTGTGCAGCCCAGGTTATCGAGAACATTACAAACTCTGCGCCATTGTTGTTAGACGTGTACTTCATTTCACGTCATAGGTTATGAGTGACACGCCAGGATTCCTCCCACACCGGAGGCCAAGAAGGTGCAAGATAAACCGTACCGTTTAACAGCTCGTCTGGCCCGGACCCAATCAGGTCTGGGGCACGGACATAAGTGTGCCGCAGCAAGCGGCGTAGGAGGTGAGGGTATGGCCCCTCGCAATCGGCTTGCAGGAGCAGGTTGCAAACCACCGCAAGCGGCTTGGGTCAAAAGCCCTGGTCGTGAGCGTTGCGGAAAAGGTGCCGTTCAGAGCGTGCAAGCGACGGCGACGAAACCAACCCGGAAGCTGCGAAACTATTGGCGGAAGCACGGAAACCCATGCCGCGCATCAGTCACCCCGAACAAATTGGAGCGCACCTTCACCGCGCTGGCGAGGCTGACCCTCACGGTATCCAGGTGTTCAGCCGTGATGCTTCCACACGTTCAACCGCTTCCATGAAGGCATTTAGCAATGATGCAAAAGGCCGGGAGAGTGCCTACCGTGCAGGTAAGTGGCTGCAGGCGGCACTGCTGATGGACGGTGATGCAATTCGCTGGTGCCGCGATGCCGGCATGGATATCGAGGATAGTATCCGGGCTGCACATTCTGGCGCTGATTACAGCCGGGGTGGTGTTTTGGTCCCCAGTGAGTTGGCAATGAGCATCATCAGGCTGCGGGAAGAATACGGTGTTTTCAGAATGCGCAGCCGCGTGATTCCAATGTCCACGGATACGTTGACCATTCCACGGCGTTCTGGTGGCTTGACTGCCTTCTGCGTGGGCGAGGGCGGCGAAGGCACGGAGTCTGATAGCACCTGGAACGATATCACGCTGACCAGCCGCAAACTCATGGTACTGAGCAGGATGTCATCGGAACTTGCCGAGGACGCCATCATCAGCATTGCCGACATGCTCGCCGACGAGACCGCGTACGCCTTCGCACTGGCGGAAGATAGCGCCGGAATTTTAGGGGATTCAAGCAGCCTCTTCGGCGGGGTTAGGGGCATCGTGTACCGGTTTGAGAATGAAACCTTGGCCGGTGCCATTGATGCAACGAGTGGGCATGATGAACTCGCGGACGTGGATCTCAGTGCCCTTCTTCTGCTAGTCGGACAGCTCTACTCCGACGCGCGCCGGGCAGTGGGCGGCGGCATCGGCTTGGTGGCTGGTGACGCTGGTCACGACCCAGGGGGGGTGCCGAGTTATGGCGTCTCGCGTCTGAACCGTTATCGTGTGCAATCACACCGTTAAATGTGAAGAATTTTCGGAGAATTTATGCAGAAAAAACGCGGACGCCAGAGCACGGCAGATAAGGCTGTTTGCAAGCCAGTTCTCGCTTTCCAGAAACGATTACCGCCACCACCTGCGCGATTAACGGCGAAACAGCAGGAGTTGTGACGAGCTGCGGTAGGTACTCATGCCGGCGACCTGATAACACCCGATTGCTACCCGATCCTTGAGGAATTTTGCGTGGCTGTTGTCGCAGCCCGTCGCATCGGCGCCGAATTCGACCGTTTCAAGGTTGAATGGTCGGGAAGCGATGAGGGCCTGAAACGCTGGGCCACATTGCAAACGATGCACGATAAGAGCGCCCGCCTGGTGGTGTCACTGGCAACGAAATTGCGTCTCACCGTGCAGGCGAGGACTCACCCGACCACTGCGGGCAGGCATGTCATTGACCAGCCACCGCCCGGTTACGTCAAGCCGTGGGATTACGAGGGGTGAACCAGACCCCGACCATGTGGCGGGGTTTTCTTTAGCGAGGTGCTGCTGCGACTGTTGCCACTGCCGGCAGCGACGGCGGCCTGCTGTTTTCTTGGCGGTTAGCAGCGGGTCGACTGTGGCGATTGGACTTCAGGACAATTTCGCGACTGGTGTGAATTCACTATCGTAGGAACTGTGGAATAAGAAAATAACCAGCCACAGACTCCTTCTGTATATATCGCCCCCATCCTCCCCGGGGGCTTTTTTAGTGCAATAAAAACGGCGACCCGACCTTCAGCTTACGAATAGAGCATCCATTCGAAGGAAGTACCGCGGAGCACTCGTTCCACATCGGAAAAGTTGGTTAGAATATCCCTTAGTTCGAAAGGATTGGTTTTCCCAAGCCGAACGGTAACTTGGTGGTAGCCGAGCCCGGCAAAATCACATACTCGTCGGTAGGTTTCTTCAGGGCTCGCGGCCAGGTCGTCTTCATAGGTCAAACACAATAGTCGCCGCCCGCCGAGAACCTGCTTGAGTTCCGACAGGCTTTCTTGCTCACGTTGAAGGTGTTCTACCAATGATCTCCTTTTCGTGTCCACTCCACGGCCAAGCAGAAGTTGGTCCACGTCGATCTCGACGCGTGCGAGTGTGGAGGTATCGCCAGGCTCTAGATGCCACACTGAAGTGCTGCGGCCTACCAGCATGGAAACGATCCTTCGTAAATGGTTCTTCCGTTCCAGCAAGACGAAATGGCTGAAACCGAGCTTCTCCAGCCGATCTGCGTATTCCTCCAATCCCATCTCCAACTGCTGGATCTGCGTGGGCTGTGTCTCGAAGCCATAGCAGCGCATACCCGCCATCAACAACCTGAATTTCAGATATCCCATCGGTTTACGGGCCAGCAGTGGCCGTCTCTCAGCGAGCGCATTCAAACGCCCCGGACTTAACAGTTCACCTTGCCATACGATCTTGGGATGCTGCATCAAGAGATCGCCCAGAAGCCTGCTTCCGCTGCGACCCAGATGAAAGGTGGCGATATTGCATGGTCGCGAGGAAGACAGAAGCAATCCCAACAGCAGGTTGCCTGTTTGAGTGACGTGCTTGGGAATATTCATATGTCTGGTCCGGCGCAAAATAAATTGGAAAAATAAAGGCCATGTCCGCAGAGAACAACGCTAATTGGTAAGCGGGTAAAAATCTACCCCGATAGATATTTCAACCAGACCTCGGCCAGGTGCCGGGGTTTTCTCAATGGATTTGGTACGGTCATTATTTCCGCATAGCCGCGGCAGTCAACACGTCTAGATTTGTGATTCCAAAATATACCACTAGCAGTCCTCCAATCAGGAAAGCTGCTATGGATGCATATAGGGACATCCGTGACCACCACAAATCCATGGCCGTTTCGGTTTAATCCAGAGCTTAGGGGTGCCTGGTGGAGGGCGCATGTCGTGTAGTTCATACACAAGCGAGCACCTGCTCCCTAGTACGTTATGAATTAGGGCCAAGGTGAGCCCCACGAGCCAAACCGCCACCGCGAGAATTACTGCAAAGACAAGCGGCGTACCGAGAACGGCTGGCAATAATGCCAGCAAGGCGACGGACCCACCGCCGTTTACCAGCATTACAGTGCGAACGCTCTCGGTGCCGATCTGGGTGCGGGTCTTAACGCCTTCGCTTATCATGTTTGCATGATACCAAACCGGGCGACTACGCACGCCCTGGACTTCCCTGTGCCGGCATGGGAGCGAAGGTGCTGCAGCGTTACCACTGCGGGGTGAAGCGTATGCTGATGGGCCTGGTGGGTCTGTAGGGGGATTCTGCGAGCGGGTGTCAGAGGATGGCCCGAAGACCCGGCACGCCTGGTAACAAGCAGGGGAGATCATGTGCCGGAATCAACGGGCCATGTGGTATTCATACCTGCTTGCTGTCACCAGAGTCAGTAATCAGGTCACAGTTCTGACCGCCTGACCGACCGCAGGCGCGGCGATTGGCGGCGGGGTGGTATTTGATGCTGAATTAACGGGTGGCGTCTTTACTACCCTAGCGGGATTTTTAGTTAGCTGGATGTTTGCTAATTACTTGTTTTATTTGGCTCCCCGGGACGGGCTCGAACCGCCGACCTAGTGATTAACAGTCACCCGCTCTACCGACTGAGCTACCGGGGAACAACAGGCGCCAAATCATACTGGATGGGGAGGTTGGCGGTCAA
>JBAVKA010000289.1:0-14741 GCA_049688075.1 Gammaproteobacteria bacterium | reverse complement strand
GCCCGCGCTGGCGGCGCCGCAGTGCGGCCAGCACGGTACGCAGTTCCAGGCGCCAGATGAGCAGGTCGCGGACGAAGGGTTTGTCCAGCGTCGGGATCACGGCCCGGGCGTGGGCGATGATCTCCTCGTCGCGCCGCTCCCTGCCCAGGTGCGACCAGTCGAGCAGATCGGCAATGGCGTGGAGGCAGGCGGCATCCGCCGGATCCAGCAGGCTCAGGCGCTGCTGCAGGCGAATACGCGAGAGCGGCGTCTGGCGGGCGCCGAACAGCACCCCGTGGTAGGGGAGGCTGCTGAGCAGCATGGTATAGCGGTTGGCTGCACTCACACCCGCATGCACCTCACTTGACGGTGCCTTCCAGGATGGCACGAAAGCGCGGCTGCAGGTGCTGCAGCAGCAACGACGCCACCTTCTCGTCGGTGAGATCGATGGTCACGTCCTTGTCCTTGAGGTAGAGGCAGATACCCCGGGCATCGTTCTCCGCGACGCCGAAGGTGACGCCCTCGGCCAGCACATTGCCGGCCAGCGACAACACAAAGTGGGACAAAGAACCCTCGCGCAGCTCGAGCGGGTTGCGACGGAGTTCCTCCAGGCCAACGAGTGCGCGCGGCAGCTGAATCTGGACCACCTCGCCGGTATCCACGCCGGCCTCTTCGCGGGCGCGCCCGGCCACCTCGAGAATCAGCTGCTTGAGGAAGGACTCCTGGTCCATCGCCACCGCGATCAACCGCCGCACTTCGGCGCTGAAGCGCTCGGTCAATTCCACCTTGAGGCGCAGCACCGTGTCGCGCATGGCGATGCGCAGTGCTTCCTCGCCACCGGTCTGCAGCATCCGGGTTTCCTTGCGGGCCGCCTCGACCAGCTCTGCGGCATGCGCCTCGGCCTCGTGCACGATCTGCGCGGCGCGCCGGCGTGCATCCACCACGATCCTGTCCGCTTCCGCCCGGCCGGCCTCCACCCCCTGCTCACGCAGGCGTTCGATCAGGGCCTCGACGCCGGAAGAGGCCAGTTGTGCCTGCTTGTCGGTTTGCGATTCAGCCATGTTCCGTCCGTCTCATCCGGGGATCCTCCCCGCCAGCACCAGTGCGAAGACGAACGCGAACACCGCGAAACCCTCGACGATGGCCGCCGGCGCCAGCGACAGGCCGAAGATCTCCGGCTTGGTCTTGCTGGCGTGGATGGCCGAGGCACAGGCCTGTCCCTGGAAGATCGCGGAGAACATCAGCGCCAGCCCCGCCAGGATGCCGATGCCGAACAGCCCGGTCGCGTTCTCCACCACCACGTTCCGTTGCAGGGTGAACATGACTACGATGCCGTAGATAACCTGGGAAGAGGGCATGACCGAAACGCCGATGTAACGCCCGTGGCCGGACTCGGTGTCCACCATGGCACCGATGGCAGCCTGGCCGGCGACGGCGCAACCGATGATGCTGCCGATCGCGGCCAGGGCCATGACCCCGTACATGCCCGCCCAGCCCAGGGCGATGACCAGCTCGTTCATTCATTTGTCTCCTTCTTTCTGAAGGGCCGGAAAGGATAGCCTTCGCCCAGCAGGGCCCAGTTGTAGAATTCGATGAAGTTCAGCCGTAGCCCGTGCACCACGCCGCTCATCACCGACAATAACAGGTTGAGGACATGCCCGACCAGCAGGATCAGGAGCCCGAATAACAGGCCCAACCCCGGCACCTGGTCGGTGACCTGGCGTGCCAGGTCATTGAACGTGATCGCCAGTGAGGCCGAGGCCAGACCCAGAGCAAACAGTCGCAGGTAAGAGAGTACGTCGCCGAAGATTTTGGTGACATTACTCAGACCCTGCAGACCGTCCAGCACCCACAGCAGGGCGCTGCGTGCATCGCGTACGGGCCGCTCGCTTCCGAAGGCGAACACCGCGCCAAGCCCGAGGCCGAGCGTCCAGCGACCCGCGGATCCCAGCCAGTGCGGCGCGCCTTCCGCGGCGCCCTGCCACAGCGCAAAACCACCCAGCATCACGCCGATCCAGCCGATGTGCGCCCAGGCCGTGACCCGGCTCCGCTTGAGGACGGCCTGCTGCACATTCGCCAGCACCAGGTGCAGCACCCCGATGGCCACGGTCAGCTTCATCATGGTATCGAAATCGTTGACGTCCAGGATCTTGAGGTGAGCCCGGAGGGTCTCCGGCGGGGGCGACAGGCCGAAATAGCTGCCCACCAGCACGCCGTAGACCAGCGCGCCACCGACCAGTACGAGGCACAGGGTACGCAGGCGTCGGCCGATGTCGCTATGCTCGAGGCGCCGCCAGTATATGGCGAGCAGCACTCCCAGCACCGCTGCGTAACCGGCGTCCGCCAGTATCATGGCAAAGAAAATCGCGAACGAGAAGAACAGCACCGGCGAGGGATCCCAGCTGCCGTAGGCGGGCATCTGGTAGAAGCCCACCAGGTCCTCGCCTGCGGCCAGACGCTCGGGATTGTCGAGCAGGGTGGGCGGTCGATCCGCCGGTTCCGGGTCTTCCAGCAGCACCGCGAGACCATACCCCTCCGCCAGCGCGGTCACCCGGGCGACAGCGGTCTCGGCGACCCAGCCCTGGACCAGGAACAAGGTCTCGGCATCCAGGGTCTGCGCCTCCGCGTGCCGCAGAACCGCCTGGTCTTCGGCCCGGTCCAGGGAGCGTGACATGAGATAGATCCAGCGGGTCAGTGCCAGGCGTTCGGCCTCCGCATCCTCAAGTTCCAGCTCGGTTTCCTCGAGCTGTTTGATGAGTTCGCTCAAGCTGACTGCACCGGTGTGGGTACGTGGCACCGGCAGGGCATCGCGTGGCGGTTCCTCCGGATCGATGACCGCCACCCAGGACTGGCGGTTATCCTTGTGCACGACCTGCCAGGGCATCGTGAGGACATCCAGAAGATGCATCTGGCGCTCCGGAACGATATAGAACCACAGCTTGCACCCGGCCAGCGCGTCTGCGGGCGGCAAACTGAAATCGCCCCAGGGTTCGAGCATCGCAATACGCACCACCAGCGCGTCGCGGCGATCGGTAACCGTACGCAGGCGCTGCTGGCTCGCCAGTACGCGCGCCACGGTCCGGTTCATGTCGAAGCCCGTCCAGGTGCGCACCTGACGGCGTTTGTTCGGAACCTCCGTCAGGTAGCGCAGCGCCCGGCGGGCATCCACGGCATGCTGCGGCGGGCTCTCCTCCGGTTCCCGGTGGACGCCGGCGAGGGACACCAGATGCAGGCAGCCCAGCGCCTGCAGTTGATCCAGAACCTGCGTCTTCTCCCGCAGCAGACCGGCCAGGGTAAGTTTCCTCAGGCGGGCGATGCTCATGTCACTGCTACCGCGGCACGCTTGCGCTTGGCGATCTTGGAACGAACGACAGCGGCCCGCTCGGCGTCGGAGAGATAGATCCGGATCTTGCGGATATGTTCCTTCGTTCGGGGAATCAGCACCTTTTCGAACAGGTTCACCCGCTGCGTGACCTTGCGCACTGCCTCCTCCAGCAACGCGGCGCGGCGCCGCTCCACCTTGAGGCGCACATGCAGTTCAAGCATGTGCGTGAGTTCATCGCTCAGGCGGTCCACCCACTGGGGCATTCCCAGATAGCTGTAGGCGCGTCGCTGCACCTCCACACCGTCCAGCACCGGCAGGCGCGTGCCCACCACGTTCTCCTCCCCCAGCCGCACCGCCTTCAGCAGGACCAGATCCGCCAACTCGATTTCCCGGTTCGCCAGCATCGGCAGCCGCCCGGCAATGCTCTCGCGCAGCGTCGCCATCACCTGCCCGGTTTGCTGCTGGGCGGCCAGGGCCCTTGCCCGCTCGGCCATCAGCTGCTTGCGTTTCAGATCGAGGGAAGGGAGAAAACGCTCGAAGGTCCCGAGCTGGCGGGTCAGTTTCGAGAGCGAGGACTTGTTCAAGGCGAGACGGGCCATGATTCAACGCCTGGTGCTCGCGTCGGGGGCACGGCTCATCTCAGGCCGCCACGACACCGTCACGCGGAACATCGTCTTTCGGGTAGTACTTGTCGATGAGGTGCTGCTTCATGAGCAGTTCCCCGGGAGCGAAGCACTCCGCCAGCGTTTTCCAGCAGAGGTCGAGCGCCTCCTCGAGGGGCAGCGCGACCTCGATGTCCATAAAGCGCTGCCGGAACAACCGGCCGAACCGGAGCAGCTCATGGTCGAAACCGGAAAGATCGAAGGCCATGGCCTGCTTCTGCTCCGCGTCCCTGGCTCCGGCATAAAAGCGGATCATGGTGTTCATGATCTGTCCATGGTCCTCGCGGGTAACCTTGCCGATCACGTGTTGCTTGAGGCGCGACAGCGAACCGAAGGGGTCCAGCATACCGTCGTGCAGATAGAACTGGCCCTCGGTGATATAGCCGGTATTGTCGGGCACCGGGTGGGTAACGTCGTCGCCGGGCATGGTCGTCACGGTCAGTATGGTGACCGAGCCGCCTTCCTTGAAATCGGCGGCCTTCTCGTAACGGCGTGCCAGCTGGGAATAGAGGTCACCCATGTAACCGCGGTTCGAGGGCACGTTCTCCATGGCAATCCCGACCTCCTTCATGGCATCGGCATAGGCGGTCATGTCGGTGAGCAGCACCAGCACCCGCTTGCCCTCCTCCACGGCAAAGCGCTCCGCCACCGCCAGGGCCATATCGGGAACGAGCAGGCGCTCGACGATGGGATCCGAGGCGAGGTTGACGAACATCACCGTGCGCGCAAACACCCCGGCATCCTCGAAACGGCGGCGGAAGAAGTGATAGTCGTCGAAGATCAGTCCCAGTCCGCCGAACACCACGATGTCCGCGTCAGCCTGGATGCCGATGCGCGCAAGCAGCGGGTTGTAGGGCTCGCCGGCCACCGAGAAAATCGGGATCTTCTGGCTCTCGACCAGGGAATTGAACAGGTCGATCATTGGCACGTCGGTACGGATCATCTTCGAGGCCAGCAGCCGACGCATCGGATTCACCGAAGGCCCACCGATCGGCAGCTGCGGGTCCTGGGAGAGATCGGGGCCCGTGTCCAGGGGTGTGCCGTCGCCCCGGAAGACACGGCCGAGGATGTTGGTGGAATAGGTGACGCGCATGGGATAGCCGAGAAACTGCACCGAGGCCTCGGTCGACAAACCCTTGGTGCCCGCAAACACCTGCAGCGATACGACGTCGTGATCGAGCCGGATGACCCGCGCCAGGGAACGGAATCCGCGGAGGTCCTGCACGATGGCCAGGTCGTCGAAGGCGACGCTGCCCTCACCGCCGACCGGGGCGGGTACCCGCACCTTCAGGATATCGCCGACGATCTCCAGAATATTTGAATAGCGCGCCAGACTCTGGGACACGATCCCCCCTCTTGTTTTGGACGGTGGCCAACCTACCGATTACCGGTGAGACATCATCCCACAATCCCCCGACCCACGACCACCGACCCGTTCTGTCCGCCGTGGTCGATCGCGTCGGGAGTGACGATCATGCACCTGACGTCAGGAATAACACCTATCCTGGCTACGGGCAGGAGATTCAGACGGCTGTAGCTATAGCTGCCGTTGTAGCCGCAGACACGACCTCGGCCAACTGCGCCGCCTGTTCCACCACCGTCTTTTCATCCTCGCCCTCGACCATGACCCGCACCACAGGTTCGGTCCCGGAAGGGCGCAGCAGGACTCGGCCCCTGCCGTTGAGTCGCCGCTCCACCGCCCGCACAGCCTCCTGGACACCAGGCGCGGCCGCCAGATCCATACTCCTGCTGACCACCGGCACGTTGATCATGTGTTGCGGATATTTCTTCATGCCAGTCTTCAGTTCGTACAGCGATTTGCCGTCCTGGGTCATGGCGGTCAGCACCTGCAGGGCGGCGACGATGCCATCGCCGGTGGTGGTGCGGTCCAGGCAGATGATATGACCGGAGGATTCCCCGCCCAGCGTACCCCCGTTCTGCTGCAGCAGTTCCAGCACATAACGGTCGCCGACCCGCGCGCGTTCAAATGCGATCCCCCGCGATTGCAGGGCATGTTCCAGGCCGAGGTTGCTCATCAGGGTGCCGACGACGCTGCCGCTCAGCTTTCCCTGCTGCTGGCGTGAGCAGGCGATGATGAACAACAGCTCATCGCCGTCCACCAGCTCGCCCCGGCTGTCAACCATGATGACGCGGTCGCCGTCACCGTCGAGAGCAATACCGGCATCGGCGCCCTGTTCCCGCACCACCGTCTGCAGCCGCTCGGGACGGGTGGAACCGCAGTCCTGGTTGATGTTGAGGCCGTCAGGGGCGGTACCGATTTCCACTACCTCCGCGCCCAGTTCGTCAAAAACACTCGGCGCAACCTGATAGGTGGCGCCATTCGCGCAGTCCACGACCAGCTTCAGACCCCGCAGCGACAGACTCAACGGAACCGTGCTCTTGCAGAATTCGATGTAGCGCCCGCGTGCATCCGGCATGCGCTCCGCCTTGCCGAGCCGGGCAGAGTCCACGGTTTCCATGGGCTTTTCCAACTCTTCCTCGATAGCAAGTTCGACTTCATCCGGCAGCTTGGTGCCCTGACGCGAGAAGAACTTGATGCCGTTGTCGGCAAAGGTATTGTGCGAGGCGCTGATGACGATGCCGGCACAGGAATGCAGGGTCCGCGTGAGGTAGGCGATACCAGGAGTCGGCATCGGACCCAGCAGACGGATGTCGATGCCGGCGGCGGAAAGACCCGCCTCCAGGGCCGATTCGAACATGTAGCCGGAGATGCGCGTGTCCTTGCCGATGATGACCATGTCACCGCCGGCACGCCCCAGTACACGGCCTGTGGCCCAACCCAGTTTCAGCATGAACTCGGCCGTTATCGGACTTTCCCCTACCCGGCCGCGAATACCGTCGGTTCCGAAATATTTTTTAGACATAGTTGTTCCTCAGAAATGTTGCATCAATCCAGACCGGGATTATTTACCGCAAAAACACAAAGAACGCGAAGAAACTTATCAACAGGAGCAGTCGAATGGCTTTGCGACTTTGCGGTGAAACGAATGTTAATGGACGGGCACTGCCTGCCTGCATATTCGCTATTATCGATCATGATTAATATTACCACTCAATAACGTTTGTGATTTCAAGTGACTGTATGTGAGGCAGCCCTGGTGATACGTATTACAGCCCGACGTCCCTGACCGCCTGACACATCCGTATCGCCTCGTGTGTTTCCCGCACATCGTGGCAGCGCACGATCGCGGCACCCTGCCACACCGCCAGCACCGCCAGGGCCACACCAGGATACAAGCGTTTATCGGCCGGCAGGTCCAGAATCTGACCGATCAGCGACTTGCGTGACAGACCGACCAGCACAGGGTATCCCTGCCCGGTCAGGCGGTCGAGATGGCGCAGCAGCCGCAGATTATGCCCGGCCGTCTTTCCGAAACCGAAGCCCGGATCCAGCAGGATGCGGTCTCGCGACACGCCCGCAGCGATGCATTCCCTGGCGCGGTCGAGCAGGAAGCCGATGACCTCATCGACCACATCCGTATAGTTCGGCGCCGTCTGCATGGATTGCGGCTCGCCCTGCATGTGCATCAGACAGACCGGCACCCCGAGATCCGCCGCCACCCCGACGGCGCCTTCCGCCCGCAGGGCATTCACGTCATTGATCAGGCCGGCGCCAGCCGCTACCGCGGCGTGCATCACCTGCGGTTTGCGGGTATCAACCGACACGGGAACCGGGAGCGTGTCATGCAGGGCCTCGATGACCGGCAGCACGCGCCGCAGTTCTTCATCCAGCGGGACCGGCTGCGCCCCCGGGCGGGTAGACTCACCGCCGACATCGATGATCGCGGCGCCCTCCTCAACCATACGCCGCGCCCGTTCCAGCGCCGCGGCGGTGGAAAAGAAATCACCCCCGTCCGAAAAGGAATCGGGGGTGACATTGAGTACGCCCATCACCTGCGGCTGTGAGAGATCGAGCAACTTGCCCGCGCAGTCGAGCAGCATGGCGTCAGGGCGGTGTCCGGCAATGCGGTGTGTAACCGGCTTTTTCAGTGCTGGCTGGCGGGGCCGCCGATTTTGGTTTCGCTCTTGCCGCCCTGATCCGGCTTGCCGGTAGGCGTACCGTTCCTGGCGCCGGTGTCGGAATCATCCCAGCCTTCCGGTGGACGCGGCGTTTTGCCGGCCATGATGTCGTCCATCTGGTCGCTGTCGATGGTTTCGTACTTGATGAGCGCCTCGGCCATGGCGTGCAGCTTGTCCATGTTCGTCTTGAGGATCTCTTCCGCGCGGCGGTAGGAGCGATCGATGATGGAGCGGATCTCCTGGTCGATGTCATGCGCGGTCTCATCCGAGACGTGTTTGTGCTGGGCGACGGAGTGCCCCAGGAAAACCTCCGCCTGTTCGTCGCTGTAGGTCAGCGGACCGAGCTTTTCCGACAGCCCCCACTTGGTCACCATGTTGCGCGCCAGCTCGGTGGTGCGCATGATGTCGTTGGAAGCGCCGGTGGTTACCTTTTCCGGGCCGAACACCAGTTCTTCGGCGATGCGCCCGCCGAAAAGGCTGCAGATCTGACTCTCCAGCGTTTCCTTGCTGAGGCTGTATCGATCGCCCTCCGGCAGGAACATGGTCACGCCCAGCGCCCGACCGCGCGGGATGATCGAGACCTTGTAGACCGGGTCGTGAGAGGGCATCAGGCGCCCAACGATGGCATGGCCCGCTTCATGATAGGCGGTGAGTTTCTTCTCCTCCTCGCCCATGACCATGGAACGGCGCTCGGCGCCCATCATGATCTTGTCCTTGGCCTTCTCGAGGTCCTCCATATCCACCAGACGTTTGTTGGCGCGCGCGGCGAACAACGCGGCCTCGTTGACGAGGTTGGCGAGATCGGCGCCGGAGAAACCCGGAGTGCCGCGGGCAATGAGTGAGGGCTTCACGCCGTCGGAGACCGGCACCTTGCGCAGGTGCACCTTGAGAATCTGCTCGCGTCCGCGCACGTCGGGCAACGGCACCACGACCTGCCGGTCGAAGCGTCCCGGGCGCAGCAGCGCGGGATCCAGCACGTCGGGCCGGTTGGTCGCCGCGATTACGATCACACCCTCGTTGCCTTCGAAGCCGTCCATCTCGACCAGCAGCTGGTTGAGGGTCTGCTCGCGCTCGTCATGGCCGCCGCCCAGGCCGGCGCCGCGGTGGCGGCCGACGGCGTCGATCTCATCGATGAAAATGATACAGGGCGCATGTTTTTTTGCCTGGTCGAACATGTCGCGCACGCGCGATGCGCCGACGCCCACGAACATTTCCACGAAGTCAGAGCCCGAGATGGTGAAGAACGGCACCTTCGCCTCGCCGGCGATCGCCTTGGCCAGCAAGGTCTTGCCGGTGCCGGGAGAACCCACCATGAGGACGCCGCGCGGGATCTTGCCGCCGAGTCGCTGGAACTTGCCCGGGTCGCGCAGGAATTCCACCAGCTCCGCAACCTCCTCCTTGGCCTCCTCGACACCGGCGACATCGCCGAAGGTAATTTTTACCTGATCTTCCCCTAGCATGCGGGCACGGCTTTTGCCGAACGACATCGCGCCCCGCCCGCCGGCACCGCCCTGCATCTGGCGCATGAAAAAGATCCACACGCCGATCAGCAGCAGCATCGGGAACCAGGAGATGAAAATCTGCATCAGCAGGGACTGCTGATTCGGGGTCTTTACCTTGACCACGACGTTGTTGTTCAACAGGTCATCCACCATCTTCGGATCTTCGGGCGGCGTCTGGGTGACGAAGCGGCTGCCGTCGGTGCGCGTGCCCTCAACGGTATGGTCCTCGATTTCCACGCGCTGCACGTTGCCCTGCTGCACCTCGGTGATGAATTCGGAATAGTTGATGTTCTGCGTGCTGGACTTGGTGGGGCCGAAATTATTGAACACCGACATCAGTACAATGGCGATGACGATCCACAGAACCAGATTTTTTACGAGATCATTCAAACCGGACACCTCAATTTGGCAGTGCGAGCGCTGCAGTCATTCCCACACATGCTGGAAGGGTTAATACACACTCGAATACATTATGACACATTAGTCGTATTGCAGTGTTTTGCCAACACATACACCTCTCGGCTTTTGGGGCGGGAAGCCCTGGGCTTGCGGATTCTGATCTCCCGGTATCGTGCGCGCAGCGCCTGCACCAGCGGGTCGAATCCCTCGCCCTGAAAGGCCTTGAACAGCAAAACCCCGCCCTTGCGCAGGACCCGGCCGGCAAAATCCACCGCCAGTTCCGCCAGATACATGCTGCCGGGCTGGTCCACGGCCTGCATACCGGTGATATTGGGGGCCATGTCCGACATTACAAGGTCGACCTCATTACCGGCCAGCATTCCGATCAGCCGGGTGTACACCTCATCTTCCCGGAAATCGCCCTGCAGGAACTCGACTCCCGCCAGCGCTTCCATCGCCAGTATGTCGAGGGCGATGATGCGGCCGTTGCCCTTGAGCAGCTGCGCGGCATACTGCGACCACCCGCCGGGCGCCGCCCCGAGGTCGACCAGGGTCATGCCGGGCTTCAACAGGTGATCCTTGCGCTGGATTTCCTCGAGCTTGTAGACGGCGCGCGAGCGATAGCCCTCGCGCTGCGCGCGTTTGACGAATTCGTCATCGAAATGGGATTTGAGCCACTGGTGGCTGCTCTTGCTTCTACCCATGCGTCTTAACGTGTAATTCTCACCAGCATCACGGATGCTGGCGCGCGAGAACCAGCCAGGGCCGGGATAGGCACTTTCCAGCAACACAGTGTCTTTTTCCGTGTAATCACAATTTCCATTGCCTTAATACATTAAGTCATTCTGCCGCCGGTCGGTGAGAATGCGGGTTAAAATCCGGTTCTGTGGATCGGGAGCTACCCGTATAATGGCGTGCAGCCGATTCCCTGAATGCGATTATGCCACTAGCCGAAAACCGGAAACGCGATCTGCGCCAGCGCGGGCATGCCCTCAAACCGATCGTCATTATCGGCAATGCGGGGCTGACCGAGGCCGTGATCAGGGAAATCGACCGCTCGCTGGAACACCACGAGTTGATGAAGATACGCCTTGGCGGTGCGGACCGCGAGGCAAAAAAGCGGTTGATCGCGTCGATCTGTGAGTCCTGCCATGCCGAACTGGTACAGTCGATCGGCCATATCGCGCTGATCTACCGGAAACAGGCCAGGAGCCTGTCCGAGTAATCTGTGCGTCGCGAGGCGCGTGGGAAATCGAGGACAGTTTTGCGATCATTTGAGGAGAATAGCGGACTCTATTTGACGAGAAGGATCGTGAAAATGGACCGATTTCCCGCCGCCGCAGTAGCAACATGATTACTCGGACAGGCTCCTAGGCCCCGTCCCGGCGACCGCTCGAGACGAGGACCAGGCCGAGTACGCAGTTAACCAGAAACACCCCGCTCGCCAAGCCGTGCGCCTGGGCGAAACGGGCGCTTTCCGTCAATCCCGCCACGCGCAGCTCCGCGATCCACGGCGCCAGCACGAATTCTCCGATCGCCGTCAGGACCAGCATCGCCACTATCACCAGGGTATGCCAGGAGAAGAAACGCCGCCGCTCGCGCAACACCCGGTTGATCAGCAGCAGGCAAGCACCGCAGGCAAGTCCCGCACAGCTCATCACGCCGAAGATAGCACCGGCCAGGCTGCCCGCCAGCGCCCGGTCGTCGAGCTCGGCGAACAGCAGCGGCGCCACCACGAACCCGGTCGTCCACAGACCGCCGACCCAGAAGGTCAGCAGGGTGCTTTCCACCGCTTGCAGGTAGGGATGGGTCATCGATCACAAGTCCCGTAGTAAATGCCGCTACACAGAAGTATTGATTGCCAATGCCCTCAAGCATTGCCCCATAATGGAGAGACGCAGGACCTTGCAGCCGCATGATGTTCATCCCTGTACACCATTTTCACCGCAAAGACGCTAAGAACGCGAAGAAACATTTTAAGAAACAACAATTGAATGGCTTTGCGTTCCTTGCGTCTTTGCGGTGAGAACCGTTGTTATGAACGGCCACTAGATGTAACGAACCTCGACTATCTCCAGGTTGCGTTCGCCGCCGGGGACCCTGACCGTAACGACATCCCCTTCCATTTTGGCGATCAGCGCGCGCGCTATGGGGGAATTGATCGAAATCTTCCCGGACTTGATATCGGCCTCATCCTCGCCAACGATCTGATAGGTCACGGACTCGCCGGTATCTTCCTCCGAGAGCTCCACCGTACTGCCGAAAACCACCTTGCCGCCGGCATCCAGGGTGCTGACATCGACGATATGTGCATGACTCAGCTTGCCCTCGATTTCCTTGATGCGGCCTTCGGTAAAACTCTGCTGCTCGCGGGCAGCATGATATTCGGCATTTTCCTTCAGATCGCCATGCGCGCGCGCCTCCGCAATGGCCTGAATGATGCGGGGTCGGTCGATCGTCTTCAATCTGACCAGTTCCTCGCGCAATTTTTCCGCGCCCCTGGCGGTAATGGGGACCTTGCTCATGCGATCTGCTCCGTATGCAGCGCCTGCAGGCTGTTTACCGTTGCCGTATCCAGATACTCCAGCGCCATGCAGGTCGCGCGCGCGCCGGCCAGCGTCGTGCTGTAAGACACCTTGTGCTGCACGGCGGCCCTGCGAATGTCAAAGGAATCGGCGATAGCCTGCTTGCCTTCAGTGGTATTGACGATCAGGTCGATCTGGCTGTTCTTGATCATGTCGACGATATGCGGCCGCCCTTCAAGCACCTTGTTGACAACCAGGCAATGTGTGCCCGCTGCCTGTATGGCTGCCGCGGTACCGCGGGTGGCGACGATCCGGTAGCCGCGTTCGGAGAAATCGCGCGCCAGCGCCACCAGGCCCGGCTTGTCGACATCGCGCACGCTGAGGAACGCGGTGCCGGTCAACGGTACGGCATTACCCGCACCGAGTTGCGCCTTGGCAAAGGCCTCGCCGAAGGTGCTGCCTATACCCATCACCTCGCCGGTGGATTTCATTTCCGGACCCAGCAGGGTGTCCACGCCCTGGAACTTGATAAAGGGGAAAACCGACTCCTTCACCGAGTAATAGCCCGGAGTCACGGACCGGCTGATGCCCTGCTGCCGGAGGGATTTGCCCGTCATAACGCGGGCAGCAATCTTGGCCAGCGGCAGCGAGGTCGCCTTCGACACGAACGGCACCGTGCGCGAGGCGCGCGGATTGACCTCGATGATGTAAATGTCATCGCCCTTGACCGCGAACTGAGTATTCATCAGGCCCCTGACTTTCAGTTCCTTCGCCATCAGGGTCACCTGCTCCGCCAGCCGTCTCTGGATATCCGCATTCAGGGTGTAGGGCGGCAGCGAACAGGCGGAATCGCCGGAGTGTACGCCGGCCTGCTCGATGTGTTCCATGATGCCGCCGATGAGCACATCCTCGCCGTCGCAGACGGCATCCACATCGACCTCAACGGCATCGTCGAGGAATCGGTCGAGCAGCACGGGTGAATCGTTGGAGACGCGCACGGCCTCGCGCATATAGCGCGACAGATCCTCGCTGCCATAGACAATCTCCATGGCGCGCCCGCCAAGCACATAGGACGGACGCACCACCAGCGGGTAGCCGATCTGTTCCGCCAGCGCCAGCGCCTGCTCGGGATCCGTGGCGGTCCGGTTGGGTGGTTGCCGGAGCCCCAGCCGCTCAATCATCTGCTGGAAGCGCTCCCGGTCCTCGGCGTGATCAATGGCGTCCGCCGAAGTGCCGATCACCGGCACGCCGTTCGCTTCCAGCCCGCGCGCCAGCTTCAACGGGGTTTGTCCGCCATACTGCACGATGACGCCCCGGGGACGCTCGATGCGGATAATCTCCAGCACATCTTCCAGGGTCAGGGGCTCGAAGTACAGGCGGTCGGAGGTGTCATAGTCGGTCGATACAGTCTCCGGATTGCAATTCACCATGATGGTCTCGAACCCGTCCTCGCGGCAGGCCTGCGCGGCGTGCACGCAGCAATAGTCGAACTCGATGCCCTGGCCGATCCGGTTCGGCCCGCCGCCCAGTACGACGATCTTCTCGCGCGCGGTGGGTTCAGCCTCGCACTCCTCCTCATAGGTTGAGTAAAGGTAGGCGGTCGAGGTCGCGAATTCGGCGGCGCAGGTGTCCACACGCTTGTACACCGGGTGAATGGCGAAGTCATGCCGCATCCGGCGCAGTTCCTCCTCCGCAATGCCCAGCAAGGACGCCAGGCGCGCGTCGGAGAATCCCCTGCGTTTGAGGTGGCGCAGGCGCCCGGCATCCAGCGCCGCGGTCCCCTGGGCCCTGACCTCCGCCTCCAGTTCGACCAGTTCAGCGATCTGCGCCAGAAACCACGGATCGACCGCGGTCAGTTCATGGAGCTCGGCCACCGACAGACCGGCGCGGAAACCGTCTGCGATATTCCAGATGCGCTCCGGCCGCGCGATGCGCAGCTCCCGGATCAGCAGTTCACGGTCCCGTACTCCGTCGGGTCCGGTGGTTTCATTCAAACCGTCCACCCCGGTCTCCAGACCGCGCAGCGCCTTTTGCAGGGATTCCTGGAAAGTACGCCCGATAGCCATGACCTCGCCGACGGATTTCATCTGGGTGCCCAGCACCCGCACCGCAAGCGGGAATTTCTCAAAGGTGAAGCGCGGAATCTTGGTGACGACATAGTCGATAGTCGGCTCGAACGAGGCCGGTGTCGCCCCGCCGGTGATTTCGTTTCTCAGCTCATCGAGGGTGTAGCCCACGGCCAGCTTGGCGGCCACCTTGGCGATCGGGAAACCGGTGGCCTTGGAGGCAAGCGCCGAGGAACGCGAGA
>JBAVKA010000288.1:0-2100 GCA_049688075.1 Gammaproteobacteria bacterium | reverse complement strand
AATGTCGTATTCACGCAAAAGCGAGACCTTCGCGCTCTCAAAGAAACACCGCTTGCGCGGTGTTCCATTTCGTCAACTATCGGCCAACTCCTGACCTTCCCGGATGACTGGCGAAGGGCAGGAATGCCACAACTTCGGACATTTGTAATACCCCGGTTCAGCAGTCCGCCAACGCAGTCCGCTGAACCGGTTGTTAGCTGATCACTTCGCTTCTACGATGACCGGTGGCTTCCAGTCGCCCTTGCCGATCGGCAAGATGGTCGGAGATTCCTTGCGCGGCCAGTAGAGACGCATCGCGAGGTAGATCGGGCCGTCGGGGGCTGGGAGCCAGTTGCTCTCTTTTTCGGCTCCGGGGCTGTCCTTCTGGATGTAGAGAGTTAGTGATCCATCGGCGTTCTTCTTCATGTCCGGCAGCATCGGCGAATTGATCAGGTAGCGGTTGATCGGGTTCTTGATCAGCAGCTGGGTCTTGCCGTCGTACATGGTTACCGACCAGAAGGCATTCACTGGCGGAAATCCATCGGCCGGGAAGGTAATCGTATAGTTGCCCTTGCTTCCATCAAGTGGCGAGCCGTCGGCCAGTGCTTTGGCGATCGGATAGGCGGCTTCGATGGACTCGTTGCCATATATTCCGGCTTGCGCGCCTGCGGCACGTTTCAGCCAATCGCCGTCATAGAAGGTGCGATCCCCAAAATAGCTGCTTATGCCCCAGCCGTTCAGATCGATCAGTTCCGTCTTGAGGTATTCCTTGATTTTGGCTTCGCCGGCCTTCATTCCAGCTGCCACTGCTTTCCTGTGCTCTGGAGAGAGCGCTTCTAAATCGAAGGTCTTGCCCGGGACAACTCCGATCTTGGCGAGCTTCGCGCGAATTCCTTTTTCCTCAGGACCTGCGGGTGCGAACTCGAGCGAGAATGCCAGGTAGTCGAAGAATTTCGTCTTCACCATCTCCTTGCTGAACTTCGGGAAATCAATCTTCGGTGCAGCGGCGGGGGCCGGCTTACCGAGGTAACTTGATAGCGGTTTTACTCCGTAGCCGGACTGGATTTTCACCACGTTCGGCATGTCTTCAGGATTGAAAAGCTGGGTGCGGTAGGCAACCAGCGAGAACTGAGTGGTGGAGTGGAAGACCTTCTTGATCCCGTCCGGAGTCTCGCCCTTCCAACCCGGGCCAACGACCATATAGTCACCCGCCTCGGGACCGGTGGCGCGGCTCCCTATGTAGCCGTAAATGTAAGTGTTGCCGTCCTCGAGCATCACCGAGTAGTAACGGTTCTTTTCCACCGCAGGAACGGACAGAACGATTGGCTCCGCCCGCAGGTCTAGCCACAGCAACGAGTAGGGCGTGTCACTGTTTGGTGTGATGATTGCGGTGTCCTTGTAGGTAAAGACACGTGCCTCGTTCTTGATGTGGTTGAATGGTGCCTTGAACTGGCCGGAATCGCGGTTGATCGCGTATTCGTTCATCACTCCATAGTTCATTACGATCGGCAGACCGTAGATGAAGCCTTCCTCGGCGATTGCCTCGATTTCATCTGAAGTGAGGCCAATGTCCGCGCTAGCAGACATGAAAGGAAGGGATGCGAACACAAGCATTGTGCACACAAGAATTTTTGACAGTGTTCCCATTTAATTGGATCTCCTTGGTTATCGCCTTGATGAGTAAGTGACCAGCTAACAGTTGAATTAACGAGACCTCATGTCTCATGATGCATTCTAATGCCAGACCCCGTTTTAACATTAAAGTTCGGCATGAATCTATGATACATAGAGATTCCGTCTCGTTTATGCTTTCCAGATGAACGTGATCCAGTGCTATATCCGCCGCGATGCTTCCATTGATGACCGAAAATCAGATTCTGGAGGAAGTGGCTAAAACCCTACTTTGGGTTGAAGATTGCCGACCACTCTCCTCTCCCTAATGGTCCGGGAACAGCACATAACGGAAGTTTAAGGAAAATTTCTGTATGACCGATTTGTATATGGACTCCTCCCGGTTAGCAAGGGACCTGCTTCAGATATCAGACGCGTACGTATATTCGGCTTATTATTGGGGACGCTATCCCCCAGCCCTCAATGTATGCGCACCCCGGTTCCTCTTTG
>JBAVKA010000287.1:0-1912 GCA_049688075.1 Gammaproteobacteria bacterium | reverse complement strand
CTCTCCCTGCAGCTTGAGATTGTGGCACTGCGACATCAACTTGCTGTCTATCAGAGAACAACTAAACGCCCGCAGATTAGCTCCGGAGACCGTATTCTCTGGTCGTGGCTCGCGCGCCGCTGGTCGGAGTGGCGGGATGCTCTGGTTTTTGTTCAGACAGGGACCGTGATCGCCTGGCAGCGTATACGTTTCCGCGATCATTGGGCCAAATTGAGTAAGCATGGCAAACCCGGTAGACCACCGGTACCAAAAGAAATCAGGGCATTGATCCGAAAAATGTCGGAAGTGAACCGCCCCGCGTTCTCCGGAGACCCGTTTGTTTGAGTCAGGCTGCCATGGCTGACTCTTCCAGTTGCCGATAATACGCCTGTTCTTTCTCCGCCGGAGGGATGTTACCGATCAGCTCCAGCAGCCGGCGGTGATTGAACCAGTCGACCCATTCCAGGGTCGCGTACTCGATCGCATCATCAATGTTGCGCCACGGTCCGTGTCGGCGAATGACCTCGGTCTTGAACAAGCCGATGATCGTCTCCGCCAGGGTGTTATCGTACGAGTCACCGACACTGCCGACCGATGACTCGACACCAGCCTCGGCGAGGCGCTCGGTATAGCGTATCGACAGATACTGAACACCACGGTCGCTGTGATGCACCAGGCCCTCTGTCCCGGTCCTTGACCACAGCGCCTGTTCAAGTGCATCCAGCACCAGATCTGTGCGCATCGAGTTCGCCACCCGCCAACCGACAATGCGACGGGCGAAAACATCGATGACGAAGGCTACGAAGATCACACCCATCCAGGTGGCAACGCAGGTAAAGTCCGCCACCCACAGCTGGTTGGGTAGAAGCAGTGAACTGCCGCCGCACGAGATCCGCCGGTCGCTCGACCGCATCGTCGGGTAGTGTTGTCCGGTACACCTTGCCACGTACCGCGCCCTGCAGGCCAAGCACGCTCAGTAGGCGCTCCACCGTGCAACGGGCCACCGGGATCTGTTCGCGGTTCAACTGACGCCAGACCTTCTTGGCGCCGTAGTCCTGGAAGTTCTCGTCCCATAACCGCCGAATCTCGGATTTCAGAGCCATGTCGCGCTGTGCCCGCGGCGGCAGCCGTTCAGGATCGGCCTCTCGGGCCTTGCATTCGTAATACGTCGACGGGGCGATCGGCAACTGCGCGCAGATCGACTCGACCCCATGCGCGGCACGGTGTTCGTCGATAAACGACACCTTGCGCAAAATCTCGTTGGTCCGCTTCAACTCACGGTTTTCCCGCTCCAGTGCCTTGAGCCGCTCCCGCTCGTCGCTGGTAAGCCCCACGCGCAACCCCTGGTCCCGCTCAGCCTGCCGTACCCACTTCCTCAGGGTCTCCGCCGTGCATCCGATCTTCGGTGCTATCGACTCCATCGCCGCCCACTGCGACGGATACTCTCTCTGATGTTCAAAAACCAGCCGAACAGCCCGTTCCCGGACTTCCGGCGAATATCTCGCTGACTTGTTCATGACTCCATCCTCTCAAGAAATGGAGTCTCCGGTAAACCCAGGGCGGTTCAGGTACCGGGCGATGCGTTACCCGTGCATGATTCGTTGACGGGTGATGAAATGGGCGTTTATTTTTCCTATACTTGCTTGACGATCCTGATAACTGGTTACATAATTAAATCGCATTTTCAAGTGTCTACGCATGGGGGGGTAGCGATGATTACGCGCAGTCTCAGCCAGGAACTCGAACCTCGCGGAATTTCACGGCGCGATTTCTTACGCTTCTGCGCGTCGATGGCCACGGTCCTAGCGCTTCCGGAGACCTCCGCGCGCGCGATTGCCGCGGCGATCGAGCACGAGCCCAAGCCCATCCTGGTCTGGCTGGAATTTCAGGACTGCGCCGGCAATACGGAATCTTTTCTGCGCGCGAGTCATCC
>JBAVKA010000286.1:0-3304 GCA_049688075.1 Gammaproteobacteria bacterium | reverse complement strand
CTGCTGTGGTTGCCGGGCCTCGCCCTGATCGCGGCGCAGTTCGACGGGGTGGCGCGCGCACTGGACCGGATTGAGTGTGAGGTGCGCAGGCTCTACCGGTTGATGAGCGGCCGCAAGTGAGTCTCTTGATACGCAGGCCGGAGATAGACCAAAGGCGTGCAGCCGGCTTCGGGCTGCCTGCGGACGAGGGGTCTGCCCCCGGGATGAAAAGCAGTGCCGCGGCGAGCGCCGCTCCTGTTGCCCGCCCGGGGCTCCGGGGCGATCGATGAACCGGTCTGCAGACGAGGAGAGCAACGGCGGCATGGAGCGCCCGGACGGACAGCCGGGCCGCTCCGCGACGGCGCCGCGCGATATACCCCCGGCTGGCTGGAAGCAGATCCTCGTCCGGGTGTTGCACCGCGCCTCCAGGGACAACCTGGGGATGGTCGCGGCGAGCGTCGCATTCTACAGCCTGCTGGCGCTGTTCCCGGGCATCGCCGCGCTGATCTCGATCTACGGCCTGCTGGCCAATCCCTCGGAGGTCGCACAGCAGTTCGCTGCGATACATTCCGTGCTGCCCGACGAGGTTTACCGGCTTGTCGACGGCCAGATGCGGGACCTGGCCTCGCACCCGGCCGGAGCGCTTGGTGCAGGCCTTGCGGGCGCAATCCTGCTATCGGTCTGGAGCGCCACCCGGGGCACGAAGGCGTTGATCGCCGCACTCAACATCGCCTACGACGAGCATGAGGCTCGCGGGCTGCTGCGCCTGAACGCGCTTGCCTTTGGCATGACCCTGTTCCTGGTCGTGCTCGGTGTGGTCGCCGTCGCGCTGGTTGTTGCGCTGCCGGTTGCGCTGGATTTTGTGGGACTCGGCTCGGTTACCGACGCACTGGTGCGCTGGCTGCGCTGGCCCGCGCTCGCGGCGCTGGTGCTGTTCACCCTCGCGGTTCTCTACCGCTACGCCCCCGCCCGGCGCCAGGCCCGCTGGCAGTGGGTCTCCTGGGGCTCGGTGTTTGCCGTGGCGTTGTGGCTGGCGGCCTCGGGGCTCTTTTCCCTCTATGTTTCCGAGTTCGGGAACTACAATGCCACCTACGGCTCGGTGGGCGCGGTGATCGTGCTGCTGATGTGGCTTTTCATTTCCGGCTTCGTGGTCATGCTCGGAGCCCAGGTCAATGCCGAGATGGAACGCCAGACCGGTTGCGATACCACCTACCAGGGCACACAGCCGCGTGGTGAACGCGGTGCCTACGTCGCAGACCATCTGCCGGACGAGTGATACCAGGTCCCTATGCCCGAGATCCGTTCATTCCGATGGCGTGCAGTGGCGGGCATCGTGCTGGCGGGCCTGGCGCTGTTCCTGCTCTGGCCTGCCTCCCAGATATTCCTGGTCATTTTTGCAGCCGTCCTGTTCGCCATTCTTGTGGACGGCCTGGCTGCGCTGCTCTGCCAGTATCTTCCCGTGCCCCGTGTGGCGGCGTCATAGTCCTGTTGCTGATACTGTTGCTGGTGTTTTTCATGCTGGCAGGTCCCAGGTTAAGCGATGAGCTGTTGCAACTCGGCGAGCGGCTGCCACGCGCCATCGATCAGTTGAACAAGCTGATCAGGGATCAGCCCTGGGGCAGGCTGGTGACGAACATGGAAATCGCGGACCATCTGCGGCCAAGTGCAGGCCAGGTGCTGGCCGGCGTGACCGGCGTGTTCTCAACGGCGTTCGGGGCAATGGTCAATGTCCTGGTCATCCTGTTCATAGGCCTTTACCTGGCCGTGCAGCCGGAATTGTATATTCGGGGACTGCTGCATTTGATGCCCCGGGCGGGCCGCCGGCGCGGTGAGGAGATACTGGATGCGCTGGCGCATGCCCTGAGATGGTGGCTGGTGGGGCGATTTGCATCCATGACGCTCGTGGCCTTGCTGACCACCATCGGCCTCGAACTGATAGACCTGCCTCTGGCCCTCGTGCTGGGGGTCATCGCCGGACTGTTTTCATTCGTGCCCTACGTCGGACCGATTGCCTCGGTGGTGCCTGCCCTGCTGATCGGACTGACAATATCCCCGGTGATGCCGCTCTACGCGCTGCTGGTCTATGCGCTGGTGCAATTCACCGAAGGCAATTTCCTGACTCCCCTGATCCAGAAGTATGCCGTCTCGCTGCCGCCGGCGGTGCTGCTTTCCGCCCAGTTTGCCATGGGCCTGTTCTACGGCCTGTTCGGCGTCCTGCTGGCCACGCCGATGGCGGTCGTTGTCATCGTACTGGTACAAATGCTCTATGTGCAGGGCCTGCTCAAGTATCCGGTGCGGGTGCTGGGCGAGCATGGCACGGCGGCAACGCCGGCCGAGGTACAACATCGCGAGCGTTGATGCCGCTTCGCCGCCGTGAGCTTGAATCGACATGCTCACCTTGCAGCAGGCCGCCCTCGTGCTGTAGCAGGGTGCTGATTGCGATTTTTCAATGCTATGCGGTTGGCTTGCGCGTTTAATATATTAATCACATACGATTCTAGCATGGCGGGCGTGTCATGCATTCGAACGAAACGGGACGATTATGAATCATGACAGCATTCCTCCACGAGTAAACATCGAGCTTGGGTCCGTGACGCCGCAGCAGTTGCTGGCCCGGGATGAATTAACCAGCAAGGAGAAGATCGGGATTCTGCGGCAGTGGGAACAGGATCTGCGCGAACTGATGGTGGCAGAGGAAGAGAACATGTCGGCTGCAGAACCGATGAACGTGAGCCTGGACGAGGTGCTGATCGCCCTGGAAACCCTGGGCGCGGGCCCGGTATCCCATCCGGTGCCGACGACTCACGGATGAAACCGGTGGTGCGATCGGTCCGCGACAACACCGCACGGTTCGAAAACCCTGTGGGTTGCTGAAACAGCACAAGTTCCGATGGTGAAGACACCGCGGGCTGATTTCAGCGCCAATTGAACGCGAATACGGAACCGGAGGTCAAACAATCATGGGAAAGATCGCAATAGCGCTGGCAGACGAGTTCGAGGACTCCGAATTTGCGGTGCCCTATCAACGCCTGCGCGAGGCCGGTCACGAGGTCACTGTTTTCGGGATCAGGGCGGGTGACGTGGTCACAGGCAAGCGCGGCAATGCGAGTCATCGCGTGGAGGCCGTGGCAGCAGCGCTTGATCCGGATGACTTCGATGCCCTGGTTATTCCAGGCGGGCATTCGCCGGATAAACTGCGGCTCGATGCTGATGTGGTGGCCTTTACCCGGCGTTTCTTTGCGACCGGAAAAACCGTGGCCGCCATTTGCCACGGACCGCAACTGCTGATCGAAGCCGGGCTCGCGAAGGGCAGGAACCTCACCTC
>JBAVKA010000285.1:0-16664 GCA_049688075.1 Gammaproteobacteria bacterium | reverse complement strand
CAGGGAGATGCCAGCGCACAGTTTAAACTCGGAATGATGTACAGAAGCGGCGAAGGCGTGCCGAAGGATGCTGCCAAGGCGGCAGAGTGGCTTGAGAAAGCGGCGGCGCAGGGAAATGTCAATGCACAGTACAACCTCGGGGTGATGTATAGAATCGGCGAAGGTGTGCCGGAGAATGCCGCCAAGGCGGCAGAGTGGTTTGAGACAGCGGCGGCGCAGGGAAATGTCAATGCACAGTACAACCTCGGGATGATGTATGACACTGGTGATGGCGTGCCGATAGAGCCTGCTAATGCCATGAAATGGCTTCAGAAGGCAGCGGCGCAGGGAGATGCCAAGGCACAGAACAAAGTCGGAATGATGTATGCCACTGGCGATGGTGTGCCAATGGATCCTGGTAAAGCCAAGGAATGGTTTCAGAAATCGGCGATGCAGGGTTATTCAAACGCACAATTCAACCTCGGCATGATGTACGCCACCGGCGAAGTCGTGCCGATGAATGCCGCCAAGGCGGCAGAGTGGTTTAAGAAAGCGGCGGCGCAAGGAGATGCAGATGCACAATTTAAACTCGGAGTGATGTACAGAATTGGCGAAGGCGTGCCGAGGAATGCAGCCAAGGCGGCAGAGTGGTTTAAGAAGTCGGCGGCGCAAGGAAATGCCGATGCACAATTCAACCTCGGGGTGATGTACTACAACACGGTCGAAGGCGTGTCGAAGGATTGATATTAGCTTATGCATGGTTGAATCTCGCCGCGACACAGTACGTTGAGAATGCATAAAAAACACGTGGCATGCTCGAATTAAATTCAGTCCAGCGTATAGAGGCGGAGCGTATGTCATCTAATTGGAAAACTGGGCAATTGCTACAACGGGATGGTGTGCTCTAAGCGAACACTTGCACCTCCAGGACGTCGAACTGTGTAGCATTACCACTACGGGGTGGAAACGCCTGGAAGGTCTGTATGATGATAAGGGATCGGTGCCCCTTGGCGCATCCCATTGGCGGGCTGTCAGGCTCGGGGCGGTACGATTCAGTCACCCGAGATGGCCGACTCAAGCGACGTCACCGGTTGAGGACCTCGTCGTTATGACCTGCCTGCTGAGCTCAGCTTGGTGGCTAGTCACGGAATTCTGGTACACCAGATAGATCCTTTGGAAAACGAATATCCCTTACTAGGGTCGAAAAGCACTCCCAATCATCGGGATCAACGCAAAAATCTTTGCCCTTATTGCCATTATTAATATCAACGCCATCGCCACCATCCAGACTGTCATTGCCATTGCCTCCGCTCAGTGTGTCATCCCCTGGGCCACCGCTTATATCGTCCGCGCCATTTTCACCATAGAGAGTGTCATCATCTGCGTCGGCAGCATAGCCTCTATCGTTATTATGATCATCATCATCACCTGACAGATAATCCTTGCCATTACCGCCGTGCAACTCATCGTTACCAATGCCGCCGCAAATCGTTTCGGGTCCGCTGCAGCCATGAATGACGTTGTTTTTATTGCTGCCGGCGATGACCAGGCCACTCCCGTCATCGGATATATTTGTATTATCCGGATCGCACTCGTCGGCATCGCTATAGGCGCCGACGCATCCGTGGTAAGGTCGAAATTCGGGCATTGCTTGCTTAAAACAGCATCAGCATCCCGACAGTTGGAGTTGGTTTTGCTTTTTGCCAGACCTGCGTTGCTCACGATTTAACCGCCTGTGCATAAAATGGTGGAGTAAATCAGGCTCTTGTTCATGGTCGTATCCTTATCAAGGTGTTGTTGACCGATTCATCCCGCTGGCTGGCTCAGCCGCACGTGTGGATGGGGTGTATCTGCTCAGTTATTTCGGCGCAACGCATGCTATTAATCCTGATGATATGATGAGCTTATTCTGAGGATTTCATCCCCTGGTGGTGAGACTGTATTTCTGAATGAATAATTACAACAGATACAGAGCGTTACAATGTTATCCCACGGCAGGTGGAGTTGGTGGATGGATTGGAAGCGTGAGGCGTTGAACCCATGGTTTAGCCGGTACCCACCGTTCCAGATTGACAGCATGGAAGCCTGCATTAAAAATGACCCAAAATGACTCGGCACTACCGTGGCAGAATGTCTATGGTGCGTCGTAATCAATCGGGTCAATGTAAAGTGAAAATACACACCGCACACTGTAACGGATATTCGGACAACTACTTACAGTCCGGCGTGGAATGCAGAATTCCAAATAGCCGCCACGCGAGCCGCTCCAGCCGCTGCGCCAGGTCGATATCATCATGATGCCGAGCCCGTTGCATTTCGGCCAGCATCTCCCCCATAGCACCTGCTGTAGTTCGGCGCGCATGTCCATGGTGGCAGCATGCCAGGCCGGGGAATGCGGGTCTGTAGGACGCAATCAGCGGGGAGTGTAGGAAAGCGACCTAATTGAAAAATGACCCGAAAACTCGGCACATCCCTGTGAATGGATTGTTCAAGTGACAGAGGGCGATCTATCCGAAGGGGAACGGATGCGGACGCATACCTACAGCCTGCTGGCCAGGCTGCTGTATGCCTCACCCGACGCGGCGCTGCTGCAGCGTCTTGGCGAGATCGAAGCGGCACCCGCCGCGGCCAACCCCGCTGGAGCGAAGCTGGCAATGCCTCAAAAGCGCCGCGGAGCAGGCGCGGCGGCCGGGCAGAAGGGTCACAATAGCGACCCGTTTGAACGGCCCGTCCGCGCGACAGTCTATCAGTCCATGGGGAGTATGCCCCGGGGCTGCTATCGGAGGACCGGCGATATGGAAACGGGTGACACCGTTTTGTCCCTGCCGTTGCAGCCGCCCCTGTCCCGGTGGTTGGGCTGGTATATACTCGAGCACCAGGATTAACTGACAGAAAAGATCCGCACGCCGCAACGCAAACGGAGCGGAAAACCCATGGCGAAACATCCCGCCCCACCCTCCGCTAGCACCTCGGAGGCGTCCGGACCCCTGCAGCGCTGGATCGCGCGGGGCCAGTCTCCGTGACCTCCATGATCGAATATTCCAGCGCCGGCCGGGTGGTCATCATCGGGGAGGCTGCCCTGGCGAATCGGCTGGCAGGCGAGCTGCCACCGCCGTTGCAGCCGGTCGCCGTCATCGATCCCGCCGCCCGCAAGACGCCGCTGGCGGAGGAGCCGCACGCCGGACTGATCCTGGCGGTGGCTGTGGCGAAGATCCAGGGCCATCTCGGCGCCTTTGAAATCCTGCTGCGGGATGCGCAAGGGAAAGAGCACCGCCTGAACGAACTACTGAGTCCACGGGGCTCCGCGATCGACCTCGTCCTGGACCTGCGCGACCCTCCCGGGATCGCGGCCGAGATCCCGCCGCCGGGCTATTTCGCGCCGCGACAGGAAGCCGCGGCCGTACAATCCGCCATCGGCGCCATGCAGGAACTGGTGGGCACGTACGAAAAGCCGCGCTATTTCCGTTATGACCCGAACATCTGCGTCCATGCCCGCCGCGGCTTCGAGGTGTGCAACCGCTGCATCGACGCCTGTCCCACGCTGGCGATCCGCTCGGTGGGGGAACAGGTGGAGGTCGACCCCTATCTGTGCCAGGGAGGCGGCGGCTGCGCCGCCGTCTGCCCCAGTGGCGCCATGCAGTATGTCTACCCACCGCTGGCCGATGTCCTGGCACGTATCCGCACCCTGCTCGGCAGCTACCTTGCCGCGGGCGGCCGGCATCCCCGGCTGCTGTTCCACGAACAGGAGGCACAGGTCGAACTGGCCACCATCCTGGAAGGCCTGGAGGAATGCACGCTGCCCGTTGCCGTTGAGGAACTGGGTGCCCTGGGCATGGAAGTGATGCTGCCGGCACTGGCCTACGGCGCGGTGCAGGTTCTGGTGGTGCACAGCTCCCGCACCGCCCCGCGCATCCGAAACACCCTGCGCGCGCAACAGCGCCTGGCCACCGACCTGCTGGCGTCCCTGGGATATCCCCGGGAAAGCGTCCTCGTGGCCGAAGCCGGCGAATTGCCGGCCATCGCGCGGCCGGAGGTCCCGGAGCGCCGGCCGGCGAGCTTCGCCAGCTTCAACGAGAAGCGCACCATGCTGCGGCTGTCACTGGAGCACCTGCACGCCGAGGCGGGGCGACCGACCCTGGCCGCTGTGCTGCCGGCGGAGGCGCCCTTCGGCTTCGTGGTGGTTGATCACGAGGCCTGTACTCTGTGCATGGCCTGTGCCGCCGCCTGCCCGCCGCGGGCATTGGTGACCGGCGGTGACAAACCCCAGCTGAAATTCATCGAGGACAATTGCGTGCAGTGCGGACTGTGCGAACGCATCTGCCCGGAGCATGCGATCACCCGCCACACTCGCTACCTGTTCGACCGGGAGCAGCGCACCCGGGCGCGAACCCTGCACGATGATGAACCGTTCTGCTGCATCCGCTGCGGCAAACCCTTCACCACCCCCCGCATCATGAAGCAGATGCAGGCGAAACTCGCCGGGCATTGGATGTTTCAGGACGAGGCAGCCCTCCGGCGGCTGCAGATGTGCAGCGAGTGCCGGGGCCTCAGCCTGCACGGACTCACCAGGGGTGAGGACCGGCATTGAGAGGGGTGTGGTGGAGTCTTCGGATTCCCGGTAAGGATTGGTGTCTTTTTTCAGAGCGGTTACGGCACGTGTATTGCCTGCCTCCGTTGCTAGGGAGAGCGATTGATGCAGACATCGTAAAACCGGAGCGCGGGCGCTCCGGATTCAACGGGTCAAGTTGAAGGTCGCAGAGAATACACCCTGCAACTGTAACGAGTATACGGACAACTGTTTATAATCCAGCGTAGAATCCAGAACCCCGACCAGCCGCCGCGCCTGATCGTCTTCCCCTGGAGGTGGGCGCGTTCCATTTCGGCGAAGACTCCCCACATGATCTGGGATAGTTCGCGGCGTGTGTCCATGCAGGGAGCATGGCAGGAGGGGATGGCGGACTGTAGGACAGTTCCCGCCGGGAGTGCAGGAAGGTGGCTGAATTGAAAATGACCAAAGACTCGGCGCCAAGACCGCATTCATTTGTTGTGCTGATGGTCAAAAGAAGATGGTCCTAGCATGGTCAACCGAATTGAAGGAAAAACAGGCAGGGAAATATCCCCGAAAAATTAGAGACGTGCACATATAAGGTTGCACTTTCATTTTATGACCACGTACAGGCCAACCCGTAATGCGCTTTCAGGCCCGGCGGCGGACACATAATAAGCTATAACATTGTGAAATTTAGAATGGTTACCCTTATTTCACTACCCTGATTTCAACTTTTGCGACCCCCCTGTTGAGGTCGGCAATTTGAGAAAATGCAGCCCTCGACAAGTCAATGATTCGCCCTTTAACAAATGGGCCTCTGTCATTGATTCTGATTGTAACTGATTCCCCATTATTTAAATTTGTAACTTTAACTTCGGTTCCAAACGGTAAGGTTTTGTGAGCTGCTGTCATTGCATTATTGTCAAAACGCTCACCGCTGGCAGTCTTTCTGTGATGAAATTTATTGGCGTAATAGGAAGCCATGCCTGTTTCCTTATAACCGGTTAATCCAGGATGAGGCTCGTGTTTTGTCAAGCTGGCGCAGCCATGAAGGAATAATGCAAATGCCAGACAAATGGCCAGTGCCGTGTTGACTCGTAAGTAATATCGAAACCCCTTAGAATCTCGCCTAACCATTATTCTCTACACCATTGGTCATGGCATTTGGCGAGCGGTGAGTTTCTTGTGGTCAAATTTCTGATCACGCCTCGATCGCTCGGATGCCGGTTAGTATTCGACAACATGGGCTGGCTGTCCGTAGACAATTCCGGCTTGTGCGGATTCCGGGTGGGACTTGTACACACTGTGAAACGCCGCGTTATCGCGATGCACACACAATGAAACCTTCATTGCATGTGGCTATATTTAGTGCATCTTGGTTTCCAAGCTTATGTGATCACTCAACGGGACCTTCAGTCGTGTCTCTGCAGTCTGCAATATCTTTATCTGAGCTTTGAGGCTTTCCATACAATCTACTAACGAATTTATCAAGTGATAATAGGTTACAGGATCTTCGGCGACGCTCTTATAAAGCCTTTCTTTGTCATAAGCCAAGATGGTCAGGGCAATGCGTCTGTTCATAGAAATCTGACTAACATTTTCTTGACTAATACGCTCAATCTCTAAAACCTCATCTTCAGTGATGACGGGGTCGAGTTCTAATTTATGCATGTTCATCTCAGTCGCTCGAATGTGCGTATTAACGCATCGGCAAGCAGTCGGTATGACTGTAGGGGAATGCCTAAAATTGTTAATTTGTATTTAAAACTAATGCGCATGCGTCAGGAATTTGCCCCGAAAATCGGCCCACGCACAGAATCCTGTCCTTAGACACGACCTGAAGGTAAGCCCATAACTTCGATTCTGCTGGACCCCCTCTTCAGGGGCAAGTCGGCGAACACGCCGGCGGTAGAGATGCACGAGAAATTGATCCGTTCGCTGCAGGGGAAACTCCTGAGACACGAACTGGATGATCCTTCTGTGTTCATTGCCAAACTGGACAAGCTCCTGGCGTCCGGCACCGAGGCAAAGGGCAAGTCCTCGGGGTAACCTGTCAGAAAGGTCCCCATAAAGAAAGCAACCCTGCGCAGGAAGGCCAAGTCTGTCTGAAAGAGTTCTTTTCCCTCGGTGTCCGCAACAGGACACACCATAGTCGAAGAAGCTTAAGAGCTTCTCTGTTCAAAGTTCTAACGCTAAGGGTTTATTCGTTGCGCTACTAAACATCCATATCTACCCGCTGGTGCAGTCTCTGACTTATCCATCGGGTGGTCATGTCCCGACCACTTATGTCGAATTTAGATTCCTACTTAGTATCGACTTATCCTGCTGTAGATGATCAGCGATTAAAAAAGGCCGTGAGGAATGAGCTTTGCTCCAGGGTGATGACGATCAGGCGCGGCGACTTGAGCGGATCTCAGATGCAGCATAACCGGCGTTCACGCCCTGCAACCCCGTCTCCCAATCATATAGGTCAGGGATCCACTATCCCCGCTTTATTCAGGACTGTACCGACGATATTGGTAGCACCGAGCAGATCCATGGTATTTGCAACGTCCTCTCTTTTTGTGATGCCGTCTTCAATTACCAGCAGGGCGGCATCCACCTGGGGCGAAAAAGCGAGTGTCTCCGATGTTCCCAGCACTGGTGGCATGTCGAAGATCGTGATGCATTTGTCGGTGAACGATTTCATATCCGATACAAACCGTGCCACTTTAGCAGAGTTCAACAGTTCGGCTGAATTCTCCTGCGCCTGCCCGCCCGGCAGTATCACCAGATCTTCAAAACAGGAAGGTTGTATCAACAACTCCTCGATGAGAATATCCTGTGTCAAATAGTCACCTAGTCCTCTTTGTTCGGGCAGTCCCAGACATTCAAGCAGATAGGGGTGCCGCAGATTGACATCGACAAGCACTATTGTGTAGTCAATTTCCCTCGCCAGGCTGATCGCCAGGTTGATAGCGGTTAGCGTCTTACCTTCGCCTGCGCAAGGACTGGTCACCCCCAGTGCGTTCCAGTGGTTTTCCTTGAGACGTTGCAGAATTTGCGTGCGCAGCAATTGATAGGATTCCCTGAATATGGCGGGTTCACGCCCTGTTAAAACCCGGTTCTGCCGCAACATGGCTTTGTCCAATGAAACGGGTTGGGCATGCAAATAGTGGATTGAATTTCTTGCTGGGGGGTGCCGGTCAATTCGCATCCGCGTGACATCCGGCCCCGTGCCGTGTTGTTTGCGTGGCGTTTCCAGGGATCGCATCAACTGTTCCACAGCCAGTCTCCGGTAATCTGCGACTGCCTGCCGGATCAAAGCCGGCAGCATGCGCTAGCAGGGAAGTTCAATTGTCAGACCGTGTCGGAACGAGTGTCCCGGCGCGCCACGGCAACGATTCCGGTCAATGCCGACAGTAATAGCCAGAATGCGGACGGAAGAGGTACCGACAGGATCTGCAATCCATAAAGGCCCGATCCGCTTTTCGTTGCGCCCGGATTCGCCACTACGTGCACGTTCAATGGTTTCGTAGTGTCCGTGATATTGAATGTGAAAAAACGGTGCCGAACACGATTCCGTGTTCTATGATCCCGGTTTTCGGGTCCCCCTGGGTGATTCCGGGGGCCAGAACGCTGAAAGGATCCGGAAACGCGAAGTCTGCAAGGGTGGCTCTGTAAGATCCTGTTGCATCGACACTAAACGTTTCAGTGGATGCGGTATCTTCGGAGACAAACTGTAGATCCTGATAGATCACCATGGACGCCTGAACGCGACAAACGGCCAGAGAAGCAACCAGGAAAACAACCATCGCATGGAAATAGTGCCTAGTTATCATCGCTATTCATCCTGTGAGCTTTTGGCCGGCCCGTGCCGGTCCGTTAAAATTTAAAAATGGACCATCACCTTTACCGTGGTCCCGGCCGTGCGTGGCGCCCCGAAGCGAGTTCCTTCTTCGACAGGAGACTGTCGTTGCTTATGTTCTGATATCACCAGACTACATTGAGTCACATCTTAGGCCGGTGACACGTCGATTACGGTGACAGGTGCGCCCTTGGCCAGTGATATCTCTCTCTCAGTTTTGTTAGTTCGTGAGTAAATTGTTCCGTTCAATGGCACCTGTGCGGGAACAGTCAAATGAAATTGCGCAGCCATTGAAGAACAAGTCTGCAAGCAGGCAGGGAAATGTGAGCGCTATCGCAAACGTGTGCGGCGATCAGAGAACATGGTGCTGATCCTGTCGAAAAGCGGTGGTTATTCGCAGCTATTGAACCGATTCACTTCAGTCCTGCAGTCGCCGTCTGATATAGACGATGGCTTAACGACAAAAACCGACCCAGACTGTGTGAATACCCGGTCGACGCATAGAATATAGCTTTCCACCGGAGGAGGCGGTCGATGAGTGGTTTCATCAAGGGCGCGGATCGTAACCAAGCGACGCTCTTTCCCGAGAGATTGGATGACTACGTCGCTGAAGAGAGCGCCGTTCGGGTCATTGATGTGTTCGTCGACGAGTTGGACCTGTCGGGATTAGGCTTCAGGATCGAACCGAGAGACACGGGCCGGCCTGGGTATGACCCCGTGATGATGCTGAAGCTGTTTATCTACGGATATCTGAACCGCGTTCATTCAGGCCGTTGCTTGGAACAGGAGGCACAGCGCAACGTCGAGTTGATGTGGCTGACAGGTCGACTTGCACCTGACTTCAAGACCATTGCCGACTTCCGCAAGGCCAATGGAATGGCCATTTGGCTCGTGTGTCGCGAGTTCGTGGTGTTGTGCCGCAAGCTCAATTTGTTCAAGGAAGCCTTTGTTGCGATCGATGGGAGCATCGCGCGGTATCTGTCTGAGATGGAGAGTATCGATCGCCAGGAGTCAGTTCTGCCGGAGGGCAAATCGCAGCGACTGAAGGATAAGATCAAGGTCTTGAAGGGAGAGATTACACGGCTAAAAAAGCTCGAAGTTGAGATGCTGGTGGCGCCTGATCAGCAGTTTTCCCTCACGGACCCGGATGCTCGCTCGGTGGCTACGAGCGGCCGGGGTAGCGGAATGGTAGGCTACAATGTCCAGGCGGCGGTCGATACGAAGTGCCATATGGTCGTGACCCACGAGGTGACGAACATCGACCACGACCGAAGCCAGCTCTCACCCATAGCCGAGCAGGCGCGCGCAGCGATTGGAGCCGAAGAGCTCGAAGCGGTCGCTGACCGGGGCTACTTCAGCGGTGAGCAGATCCAGGTCTGCGACGAGGCCAGGATTACGACCTATTTAGCAAAGCTCCAGACATCCAACAAACGGACCCAAGGATATTTCACCAAACGTAGACTATGTCTACAAGCCTGAAGATGACGAGTGCGAGTGTCCGGCGGGCAAGCGCTTAGTTAATCATATGAGCTCGATTCTGAACGGGCTCAAGATCTATCGTTACTGGACCTCGGTGTGTGGACGGTGTGCGATCAAGGCGAAGTGCACGCCGGGCAAGGAACGGCACGTGACTCGTTGGGAGCACGAGGTGGTCATTGAGAAGCTCCAGGACAGGCTTGATCAGCATCCCGAGGTGATGCGCATCAGAAGACAGACCGTGGAGCACCCGTTAGGGACGATCAAAGCATGGATGGGTTCACAGCATTTCAAGACCAAGACGCTCAAGCATGTCAGCACGGAGATGAGTTTGCACGTGCTCGCTTACAACATAAAACGTGCCATCAGCATATTCGGTGTTGAAGGACTGGTGCTGAAGATACATACGGCCTGATCAGGGTCGTTATTGTCATCCACGCCGCACCAGAGCGTCATCTCAGTGGGTCTGATCGAAAAATGCGCTATGATTTGTGGCATCGCTTCATCAATGAGTAATGAAACGAGTTTTCACACGGGCTGGACCCTAAACGGGTCATGCGCTGTCTCAGGAACCATGTCGTGATTGTAAGAAGACGCTGACCAAGAAACTCTGTCCAACACCCTCGACCCATTTGGGTACTACAGTCATGGGGGCATTCGGGCACTGCCGGATTGTCGCTTGCGCATGCAAGTGTAAGAAATCCCGGAATACTCCCATCCAAATAAAGTGCGATTTTCTAGAAAACTTTACACTCGTTGGCAGCATCGCAGAGCGAATACACGCAACCATCTGAATTAATTTGAAATAATTCAGGTCCTCCTGTTGGCCTGATTGTTGCTTAATTTTTTCTGGGTTCAACGAAAGAACCGAAATCACTTCGTAGGGAGGAGGATCCCAATGAATACCATAAAGAAAACATTCATCTTTTTTGCCCCACTGATATTGGGCGCGTGGTCCACTGCGAGCTGGGCCATCGAACCGATACCTCCAACAAGCGTTCCCGAACCCTCGACATTACTCCTAGTGGCGGGCGGCATCGGCGCGGGCGCGCTGGCACGGTACCTGAGAAAGCGTAAGTAACAAGGCATCGACTTCGGGCAATCGACTCATCTGACGGGAGGCAGCGCAGTCTGTGTGAGACAGGCTGACCGCTGCCTGCCCGACCCGTAGCGCGTGTTTAACCTGTCGGCCCCGGTGCTTTACCCCTACATATTCTTCGCGGCCTGTATGATCGCCGGAGAATGGTGGGCGCGCAGGCCCAACGTCCTGCCCTGGCGCCAGCGCTGGCTGAGGAACCTCGCACTCCATGCGACGGTACTGGGTGCAGGGCGCCTCCTGGCGACTGGCACGGTGTTCGCAGTTGCAACCGAGGTGCATGCCACGGATACGGGACTCCTGCCGTTTCTCAATACACCCCCGGCGCTTGCCTTTGTAATCACCTTCGTCGCCTTTGACATTTTCACTTTCCTGTTGCACCGTCTTCTGCACCGGGTTCCGTGGTTCTGGCGCTTCCATGCGATCCACCACAGCGACACCGAATTCGACAGCACCACTCACTATCGGCATCATCCGCTGGAGTACGTCATCACAATAGCGTTTTATTCAGGATTTGTATGGGCACTCGGGTCGGACCCGTTCGCGCTGGTATGCGCGAGTACTGCCCATCAGTTCAATTCACTATTCAATCATTCCAATATCGCGTTGCAGCCCGAGCTGGACCGGGTGCTTCGCAGGCTGTTCGTCACCCCGGATATGCATCGCATCCATCACTCCTCGCGTCGCGAAGAAACAGACAGCAATTATGGCAACCTGTTCTCCTGCTGGGACCGATTGTTCGGCTGTTATGTGGACGAACCGCAGGGCGGACAATCCGGATTCGATCTTGGATTGATTGACTATCGGGAACACAAAAGACTCACTCTCTGGGGGCTATTGAAAGGACCCTTCGTCCAGGTGTCTCAGATAAATCTCACCGCCGTTAACACGGACGACAAAACGCTTCCAGGCGACCTTTATTGAAACGCGTGTGAGCTGATGCAGCACTCGCAAAGGGATGGCTCATAACCGCTGGCCGTTTTCTTTTTCGCCTTATGTCCGGTTATGCGGCAACCCGGTCATAATCGGGGTGCGTTGGTATGTCTTCTTTGGGGTCCAAACGCGACATTCCTCACTCCCTGGCATGTCTCTCATAAGGTCAGTCCACTACCTCCATTGCAGCCATGCCTTCCAATGCCAGAGCGCGAGGGCTTAAGGTACCAAGAATTACTTTATCCTTCACAACGAGGACGCGCATCAGGTTCAATGCGGCCATAAGGCGAGAACAATTACAGATGTCCATGTCGGGCTCGATGCAGACCACTGGTTTTGTCATAATTTCATAGACATTCACCCGCTCGGGTGCTCTGTTCTTCGCGAGTACCTGACGCACAATATCGGATACTAATAAGAGACCGTACTCGTCATGTTCATCGCTTTTGTTGACAACGAGAACGGCCGTTTGCAACCTCCTCATCTCGATAAGGGCTTCCCTTATGGTCGATCTCCCGTCGATGGAACCGTAGGTTGACTTCATAACGTCTTGTACACAAATGCGCTTCTTGTTTGTCATCGACGACTCCTCCAGCGTGCCTGCCATTTATGATTACCAGGAGCATAAACGTAACCTGTTGTGCAGGGGAAAGCCCCAAAGTGTCAATTACCCTCGCGGTGACGATCGGTCAGACACTTCCCTCATCTGTGTGCACAGGTCCATACACACTTCCGCATCCGAAATACCAGGGATGACTGTAAGCGTTGTAGGTAACTACTTACTATCTGTGACGGGACTACTGTATTTAGTATAAACGGCCATTCGTTACTTTCCAGTGGATGGCAGCAGTTGAACGTTCAGCGAACCACTATGGCCAGATGGGAACGTCAATTTATGCGGCATTCGAGACATCTACCCGGAAAGCAGTTTCTTTTTTTAGCCGACAGCCGCCAGGCGGCACCCTGCATCCGCATGGATTAATGGCGAGTCGGGAAGGTCTCGTTATGAGTGCATCCAGGACCTCTTGCTCATATATGCGGATCGGCTAATTGCCGGGAGACAGCCCAACCCGGAAGTCCGTCATTTATGGCTGGCTGACTGGAGGGTATTGCAATGCGACCTAAGGCTGAATATAAATGATCAATTCATATCCGGTCTGGCAAATATCTGGGTCCAGTAAATCGAGTAATCTGATCCACTGACAGTGTAACTGGCCGCCCCATATTCTGTGTACGAGGAGTTCATGATATTTGCACAATGCCCGGGGCTATCCAGCCACGCCGTCATAACTGTGTCAATAGACTGTTGGCCGGCAGCGATGTTCTCACCTACAGCAGACCAGTCGTAGCCTGCATTTCTGACACGGTCCCCTGGGGTCAAACCATCAGAGCCGGTGTGGCTGAAAAAGTTGTGATCACCCATGTCGCGGCTGTGTACATAGGCAACGTCTTCCAATGTGCAATGCCAGCTCAAGGCATTGGTGGCCGGGTAATTCACATTACCGCAATTTCGCGCCTGCGATCTGGCAGCATTTACATGTGTCAGCATTTCCTTATCGACATCTGACATACATTGGTCGATCACAACCTGCGGTGTATTACCCAGGTTGTTGGATGCATTGATTCCAGTATCTGGTGCTTGGGTGTCCGGCGGGGGATCCTCTGTGAAGTTGCCGTCAACAGGGGTGGTTACCTGGCTGTTTGATACAGCTTCCGAACTGGATGAGCCACCGCAGGCAACAAGAAGCGTAGATATGAAACAAATACAGACAATAGCTTTCGATGCATGTGCTGGCAGATTCGACACGAAAGCAGAAGCCCTGGAAAGGCTGCAAAATTTTGAAGAGAGATATTTCATTTTATCTCGCAAAAAAATGGCGACCCGGAGGCCGCCGTGCGGAGGGACGGTGTCGGGGCCGTCACGGTCAAAGGGTCAGCCGTCGAGCTGTTCAGCGATCCAGGGCATGGAGACCAGTGCGATTGCAGCTGCGACGATATAGAGCTTCATGTCGCCCAGCCAGGCCAGATACTGCAGATCGGGATCGCCCAAAAAGTAAATTCCCATCAGCGCTATGATGATCTTGTTCATGGTTGCCTCCTTCACATTGCTTACCCATTGAATCGGCGTCGATCGGTGATTCGTAATCGTCGGCTTTCGGAAATTGAATCCGCATCACAAATGGTTGGTGACATGGAACGTGTTTTGCCCAGGATATGATCCGGGTGAATCCATGGCGGTGCAGGCGACGTGGCGTGGCATGTGTCACAGATTCAGCCAATATATGCGATATCACACTTGCAGTAGATTTGTTGTCCGTTTTGCACCTGCTGTCACACACGTATCCCGCCTTAGGAATTATCTTTATCAGAGCCGCCGTGTTTGACTGAATGTCCGGGAGAGGTCTTGTATTGAAAACGTTAATAGCAGTTGCTGCGTTGCTAATGCTGCAGGGTTGCGCATCCATGGTTGTCGGGACTGCTGTTGGTGTAGTTACCACGGTGGCTGTCGAAACAGTCAAGGTCCCGTTCAAGGTCACAGGAGCTGTTATTGATGTGGCGACCGATGACGATGACGATTAGTTGGGTCGTTTTCCTAAGTTAAGTGATCTTTTATAGTCTCGCCGAGACTGTGCTGAACGTGTTTTGCCCAAGATAAGATCCGGGTCAATCCGAACGAACTTCCCTGCGGTCACAGACGGCGGGGCGGGGTAGACCGAGAGGGATATCTGGGCTGGGCCGGCAGTGGGGCGAGTGGGGTCCCTCCGGACCGAGAGGAGCGTCCTTGCTCCCACTCGCAACCCCCCCACCGGCACCCCAGACCCGGACACCCCTACGGTGACGCTTTGGTGGCACCGTTGATGGCATCCGAGGCACTGTTGGCCGCATCCTGCATCCCGAAATTATTTTGGGAGAATGTAGGTAGATAAGTCTGCCTACACTGCGCCTATACGAGAAAGCGTTTTAATTGTCGATTTTGGTAAATCATTGAATATATGATGGGCCCGCCAGGACTCGCACCGGGGACCAAGGTAAATTATCAGTGGCTACACTTTAACCATTGACCGGTCTAGACGGTGCTTTAAGTACGTAGATATACGTATTCTATACAGTACCAATCAAGACTCATGATGTAAGGGAGTGTGGATATCGATCATCAGCCGGACCGCCAGACCCATCATCTAAGCAATGTCGAGACCGACAACGAGATCGTACCGACAGTATCGACAGGGAGGGAAACCCGAATCAGCTTTCCATGGAGCGCGACAAGCCGTGCTCTCTTGTGAGACCAAGTAGAAAATCAAATTGTCACTTGACTGAGGATTTTCGTTGCGTTGGCAACAAGATTGACAGGTGGTCGGAAGAACACCAACCTTTCCCATGAGACTGTGTATTCACATAATACCAACCACCAGATTTACTAATATATTCAATTTCTGTACCAACGTTTAATACAGCGATTGGCGTGGTTTGCAATGATGCAGAAGGTCTGAGATTTACTCTGGCTTTCACGGTATGCGTTGGAATAAATGCCTTCCCTGCTTCAGTTGTGCTTTGAACCGCTCTTGAAGCATCAGATTCATTCATTTCCAATGTAGGATTGGTATCAGCAGGTTCAGGTATCTGTTTATCGGAAGAAGCGGCGTGTTTCGTCTCAACAATACCAATGGAGTCAGTTAGTGCCATGATTTGCATGAGTCTGGCTTCCAAGGTGGACACGGACTCGGTCAAAGACTCCACGCGCTCATTTAACTGAGCGATATTATCAATCGACTGCTTGATTTCGCCTGTGTGAATAGCTACGGCTTTGTCGGCTTCACTCATATCAATGTGATGTGTCATAACGATTGAACTCGCTAACCAAACGATGACAGCGATTGTGAGCCCTGCAGCTACACCACCAAGTGCAAAGATGTATTGTGATTTATCTTTGGCTGACCTGGATTCCGTTGTGGCCTGAGACTGTTCGAGCAATCTCTTTTGCTTTTTGATCACCTCTTCGATTTTATGCCTAGCGCGCTCCATGTAGCTCTTACCTCCCTATTCGCCGTATGCCGACAAAATGCCGGCGTTCGCGCAATACCGAGTAACGTAATTGAATATAGCCACTGGGAGGAGCCTGGCTATTCTTATCAAGCGACCATTTTCATCAGAATTTTGACCATAAGAAACTCATCGCTCTCAAGATGCCGTGGCCAATGGCGTATAGGATAGCTGCTGCCAAGCACACAAACACGATTAGCCCGACAGCATCGGGCATATTTAGAACGAGTCTCCTACCACCGACAGTTAATAACGGCAGGGTGAGCGGGAGAACATGGGAACCAGCAGCAGCCAGAAAGAGACCTATGGCAAGGGCACCTGTAAGCGCTTTCAGCATCAACTCCAGGAATGTTTTCATGTAATGATTTTTCAGGTTATCGGAACACGCTTGAAGCTTAACAACAGCAATGCGTTTATGACATGCCTCATCGATTGCTTTTAGATGGTGGCTACGCACGTATCTCTCACACGGGCACCCAGACCGAGACGCCCCCGAGCCGGACAGCATCCCTATGGGATGCACCAAGGTACTATGATTCCTTTGCCCGAATGCCATAACGCTATGATTTCAGAGGGAGATGGCGGGCTCGAACTTGGGATCAATATAAATACTCAGTGGCTATACTTCAACCATTGGCCGGTCCAGACGGTGGTTTAAGCACGTATAAATAATTATTCATCAATGATTCTATTGAAACGCATGAAGGTCAGTGTTAAGTGTGGATGACCTCCGCGCTGCTTGA
>JBAVKA010000284.1:0-2164 GCA_049688075.1 Gammaproteobacteria bacterium | reverse complement strand
GTCGTGCTGACCGGCGGCAGTTCCAAGATCGAGGGTCTGGTGGAGCTTGCCGAGGAGGTGTTTCACATGCCGGTGCGCCTGGGTGTGCCCCAGTACGTCACCGGCCTGGTGGATGTGGTGCGCAATCCGATCTTCGCGACTGGTGTGGGTCTGCTGCTGTTCGGGTATCACAACCGTGACCAGCGGGTGCTGGAAGCGGGGCTGGGGAAGGGGCTGAGGAGTGTGTGGGACAGGATGAAGGGCTGGTTTCAAGGGAATTTCTGAGGTTGGTTAAAGGCGTGGGTGCAGGGCAAGGTTGGGTTTATTGAAGGGTCAGGACGTTATTTTTTTCTACTGTTTTTCCGGGAGGAGACATTATGTTTGAATTGCTGGATTCATGTGGACAAAGTGCAGTCATCAAGGTCATTGGCGTCGGCGGCGGCGGCGGTAATGCCGTGCAGCACATGGTTGACGGAAATATCGAGGGTGTGGATTTTATCTGCCTCAACACGGATGCCCAGGCGCTCAAGGGCATCTCGGCGCGTACTGCACTGCAGATCGGCGGCACCATCACCAAGGGACTCGGTGCCGGCGCCAATCCGGACATCGGCCGTCAGGCGGCGCATGAAGACCGGGAGCGCATTATCGAGGTCATCGAGGGTGCCGACATGCTGTTCATCACCGCCGGCATGGGCGGGGGGACCGGCACCGGCGCGGCGCCGGTGGTGGCGCAGGTTGCCCGGGAACTGGGTATCCTCACCGTGGCGGTAGTGACCAAACCGTTTCCGTTCGAGGGCAGCAAGCGCCTGCATGTAGCCCATAACGGCATAAAGGAACTCGGCCAGTACGTCGATTCGCTCATCACCATTCCCAACGAGAAGCTGCTGTCGGTACTCGGCAAGCAGATCAGCCTGCTGGATGCCTTCAAAGCCGCCAACGACGTGCTGCTCGGCGCCGTGCAGGGCATTGCCGAGCTGATTACCCGGCCCGGACTCATCAATGTCGATTTCGCGGATGTGCGCACGGTGATGTCCGAGATGGGTATGGCCATGATGGGTTCCGGCTGCGCCAAGGGCGAGGACCGTGCCCGCGAGGCTGCCGAAGCGGCGATTGCCAGCCCGCTGCTGGAAGATGTCAATCTGATGGGCGCCCACGGTATCCTGGTCAACGTGACCGCCGGCATGGATATGGGCATCGGGGAATTCGAGGAGGTGGGCAATACCGTGAAAGCCTTTGCTTCCGAGAACGCAACGGTGGTCGTGGGGACCGTGATTGATCCGGAAATGCGCGACGAATTGCGCGTAACCGTGGTGGCGACAGGCCTGGGCCAGGAACCCAGAAAGCAGCCGGCCGAAAAGCCGGTTTCACTGGTGCAGAAGACCAAAACCGGGGAAGTGGATTACGGAAAACTCGACCGGCCAACCGTGATGCGCCAGCATCCCCGGAATATTCCGGCAGGCGGCAACAATGCGGAAAACCTCGACTATCTGGATATTCCCGCATTCCTGCGTCGCCAGGCCGACTAGGGGTACGCCCCGGGTCTGGCTAGACCTGGCGCGGGTCGGGTAACTACCGTATTCCTGGCCAGCCTGCTGGCCAGGGAATCGCGTCGTCGGCTGCGATGATTGGGTGCACCGGACACAGGATGAATGCGTCAATATATTGACTAATTCGGGGGACTAAATCTGGCTGTTCTGGGCCTGTTCGCAGCGCTGTGATAACATGCACGCGGCTTTAAATGGTACTTGCCAGAGCAAGACGGCAGCGTTAAGAGGAATTAATGATGCCATGATCCGGCAACGTACACTCAAGAATGTCATACGTGCGACCGGTGTGGGGCTGCACACGGGTGAGAAAATCTACCTCACCCTGAGACCGGCCCCGGCGAATACCGGTATCGTTTTTTGTCGGGTTGATCTGCACCCGCCGGTACAGATCAAGGCCAGCCTGGAAAACGTGGGTGAAACGCGTCTTTCCACAACCCTCGTCAAGGGGCGCGCGCGCATATCGACGGTCGAACATCTGCTGTCGGCAATGGCGGGGCTGGGTATCGACAATGCCTATGTCGATCTGAGTGCGCCGGAAGTGCCTATCATGGACGGCAGTGCCGGACCGTTTGTGTTCCTGATACAGTCCGCCGGCATTGAAGAGCAGATGGCATCGAAACGATTCATCCGGATCAAGC
>JBAVKA010000283.1:0-2028 GCA_049688075.1 Gammaproteobacteria bacterium | reverse complement strand
TGATCGAAACCGAAAACCGGAAAGACACCACCTGGCTTACCGTACTCGGGGCCTCCCTCAGCAAGGATGGCGAGCCCCAGCCCGGTGAAGACAATGCCGGGCGTTTCATTGCCATCGTGCCGGAATTTCTCGACCCGAAAGTCTATGCGGCCGATCGCAAGGTCACCGTCACCGGTACGCTGCTGCGCACCGAAACCCGCCTGGTGGGTGAATTTCCCTACCGCTATCCCGTTGTCCAGGCGCAGTCCTGGTACCTGTGGCCAAGGGAATCAGAGATGGAGCCTTACGGCTACCCGTATCCCGGCTGGTACGATCCCTGGTTCGGACCGTGGTACGGGCCATGGTCCAGTCCCTGGTACCCGTACGGCTACCCTTACTGGCGCTGAACAGGCAAGCCATACCAAAATCCGACTGATCACGCTACCCGGAGTCAACAGCCGCTATCGTACTCGGTGTATTTCTTCGCGCTGCCGCGCACTTTTTCCACGGGGTATCTGCGCTCGTTCAATGCGATCTTGGCGTCCACGGCCTTCTCGAGGTCGATATTCAGCCTGTCGGCGAGACGGATGAGATAGATCTGGATGTCGGCGAGTTCCTGTTCCACCTTGGCGAACTTGTCGGGTGGCAGAGCGGCGCTTTGCTCCTCAGTGAGCCACTGGAAGTGCTCGACCAGTTCCGCCGCCTCGACGATCAGCGCCATGGCCAGGTTTTTCGGGGAGTGGAACTGCTCCCAATCTCGCACGACGGCGAATTCGCGCAGGCGGGTCTTGAGGTGATCGAGTGTTTCCATGGCAGTTGGGGTTCCCGGGCTTTCGATGCCGGAAGTAACAGGATCAGCATGGATCGTAGCATGTTAAGTATACGTCGTAGAACCCGGGGCGTCTCCAGGCCGTCATACGCAGGTGGCGGGGTCGCAGCGTAACACAGGGGATACCGAAGGTCCCCTGTTTAACTGTCAGTAGGGGCTGATGTTCAGCAGATAGTCCAGCTGCGCCCGCTGCTGCTCGAGATCGCGTTCCAGGACGCTGATGTCGGTGTTCGTGGTATGGATATCCTTTTCGATATTGGTCACATCGTAGAGCAGCAGCACGCGCTGCTCGCTGCTCAATCCCTGCCGGATCATTTCCGCGAGTTTGTCCTGCCTGTCCGCTTCCAGGGACTGAATCGCCTGTTGTTTGTGGTTGATCTGCGAAGCGGTGCTGTTCACCCGGGTGCGCGCCTGGTAAATATCGTGTCCGGTGTTATAGGCGGCGCGGAATGACCGCTCCATCCCTGCCGGGCACACCGCGTTGTAGGCGCGGCCCGCCACGCCCAGGCGATAGCCATTGGCCGGCACGCAGTATTGCAGCAGACCTTCCCTGCGGCCTGCCTGGTAGGCGTCCAGGTCCGGCGCCACGTGGTAGTCGGCGCAGTCCTTGCGATAGGTACCGATGGTGGCGGCTGATTTTCCCTGCACCCCGTCCTGAAAGCCGATCAACCGCCAGTTCGCAATGAGGCATTCATCCTTGTCCATGGTCGCACAGCCTGCAACCGACAGAATGATCGGGATCATTGCCCACAGTGCCGGCGATTTCTGTGCAGGGGCCGAAGTCCGCTGGATTGTACTCATCATTTTGCTTCCCACCCTGCCTGCATGAATCCAGATCCGCCGTTATGACTCCACCGCGCTTGCTTGCCCGCCTCCACGGTTCACAGAATTAACGGCAATTTCCTGTATTTCTCTATGGATCAATGGAGTCAGTGTCGCGATGGCACGACGCAGCTCCCATTATCCAGTATATGGAAGGCGGCAGGGTTCCAGGCAGGCCTGCGCTGGCAGGTCTGCGGGATTAACAACGGGAGTTGCGGGCGCATCGGTTTCAGGGCTGGCGGGCAGACTCCCTTTGGACATCGCTACTCGCTATGGCATGCTCGATGACATGCATGGCGAGATCCGCTCCGGTCTTGAGCATCAGCAGCAGGACCAGCGCGACCGGATCATCACCGGCAATGGGTCCACCCAGCACGATCACGAGGTTCATGGGGATG
>JBAVKA010000282.1:0-1517 GCA_049688075.1 Gammaproteobacteria bacterium | reverse complement strand
GTGTGCGCCTGACCTGCTGGAATCTCCAAGTCCTGATACAGGACCAGCTTCGAACCCGTGGGAAGCTCGTACCAGATGGAGTCCGGATTGGTCGAGCCGGTCGTCTGGCAGCCCGTCAGCAGCCCGGTCGCGAGCAGCAGGGGAATCAGCCTCTGTTCCATATTGTGATCAACTCCCTACCGGTGGAATAAGCAGCGTCTGCCACACGCGCACAACATCAGACCTGAGCCCATTGTAGCCCATCAACCTGTTCAGACTGACCTCGTAAGGGGACGGGAACGTCCGTTTCTGATTCAAGACATCCCGCCTCTGGCTGCCATCCACCAGCATCGCGACACAAGGGGATATAGTGCAGTCCTTTCAATACGTATTCTCCACATGCCGGGTGCACTGTTATTTTGATAGTGTCGTTTGCGTTGATTGCAGGAGCAGTATGTTTCGGCCTATCACGATAATTGGCACAATAGGCCGCGTCGGTACTATTACCAATAGTGCGGATTCGACCTATTACACTTTAGCTTGCCATAAGTCTGATTGGGAACGAAACAATGAATGAGGATCCCTATCGTAGAATTGCAGGTATCTATGACAGGATCTTCGAACCTCTGAATAGGCGCTTGCGGTTACTGGGAGTACGCATGTTCCCGCCAGAGCACAATATGAAGGTGCTCGATGTCGGCTGCGGAACCGGGGTCCACCTGGATATATACCGGAGCTCCGGTTGTGAGCTATATGGTATTGATAACTCTCCTTCCATGCTGGATGTTGCCAGAAACCGATTGGGTGAAGACGCCGAACTCCGGCTTGGTGATGCAACGGAGATACCCTATGAAAGCAACACCTTTGACCTGATTGTATGTATGCTCGTCTTACATGAGATGGACCAACGGACGCGAATGTCAGTGATCGCCGAAATGAAGCGGGTTCTCAAGACCGAAGGGCGCATCCTATTGATTGATTTCCATGCTGGGCGTGCTCGTCCTCTAAAAGGCTGGCTTACCAAGGCAATCATTTTCCTTTCCGAAGTGGCTGCGGGCCGCAGACACTTTCGGAATTATCGACATTTTATGTCGATTCGTGGGTTGCCAAGGCTCATCGAAGAGAGCCAGTTGACAGAGGAACAGCAGAAAGTGGTGGCTGGCGGAACATTGGCATTGTATGTCGTTCAAATGAAATGATCTCCCGCTTAGCCAGACTACCCTTGCGGCAAGCTAACAACAGCTTCAACCAGGACGCATTTTTCGCTCGCTGCGCTCGCTACAAATGCGCCTGTTAAGCTGAACGTTGAACGTCCGCTTCCACTAGATTTCTGTATTAATGAAGGTCTGCTTCTGGCGTGCGCCGTGCAAAGGCGGCGTTTTCCAGTGGGTGAAAGACCCACCCGGCTAGCGCTCCAGCCGGAAGCAATCGGAGCAGTCATGGAGGTAACGAAGTGGCTGAAGCCTTCGATGTGACGGGTCATTTTAGATGATCCAGCGAGTGTGCAGGCCGTAACGCGAGTGAACGCTGAGCAAGCC
>JBAVKA010000281.1:0-31075 GCA_049688075.1 Gammaproteobacteria bacterium | reverse complement strand
CGCGCCGTGAAATTTCGATGCACCTGGCGTAGCGCTCGGTGGAAATTATGTGCTGGTTGACAGCCATAATGGCGTTCCTCTGTGTATTGATTGCCCGATTGCGGACCCGTTTTCTCGTGTCCTGGGTAATAGCCTAGGGAAGCCGTGTAACGAATGGATGTCCGGGAGTTGCCGCTTTGTTGCGATTTTGTAACAGCCCGTGCGGCGAGCTCAGCGCAGGTTGGCCTCGAGCAGACGGTAGAAGCCGGCATCGTCGATGGGTTTGCGCACCAGGGCGCGGATACCGAGGGCCTGTGCGTGCGCCTCGGTGAGATCGTCGCTGTAGCCGGTGTAGAGGATAACGGGAAGGTCGGGGAAACGCTCCAGCACCAGGGCGGCGAACTCCGCGCCCGTCATCTTCGGCATGGTCTGATCCAGCACCAGCAGATCGAACGGCGGCTCGGTATCCATGAAATAATCCAGGGCCTCGACCGCGTTGGCGCACACGCCGACCTCGAGCCCCCAGCTCGAGAGGCGGTCCTCCATGAACGCCCGCACATCGGCATCGTCATCGACCAGCAGCACCTTGCCATGCAGCGGTGCGCGGCCGCCGGCATTCCCCGTCCCTTCACTACGGGCTTGCTCCGGTGCGGGATCCGGCGCTTTCGCCAGCGGCGGAAGCAGGATGCGGAACGTTGCGCCCTGCCCGGGTTCCGTGTCGAGCAGGATATGGCCGTCGCCATCGTGAACAATCCCGTGCACGGTGGCCAGACCCATGCCACTGCCCTTGCCCACGCCCTTGGTCGAGAAGAACGGCTCGAACATCCGGTCGGCGACCTCCGGGCTGATCCCGGGACCGCTGTCACTGACGGCGAGTTCGACGTATCGTCCCTGCAGGGGTTGGTGGCACGAGGCACACACGTCGCCCGGCGCGACATTCGCGGTGCGCAGCGCGATGTCGAGGCGGCCGCTGCCCTGCATCGAATCGCGGGCATTGATGCAGAGATTCATCAGAACCTGCTCGATATGCACCGGGTCGGCCATGACCTCGGGAAGTTCCTGCTCGCTCTCGAGGGTGAATTCCAGCGATGAGGGCAGCGTCGATTTCAGCAGGCCGAGCGATTCCACCACCAGGGGAGAGAGCGCCAGCGGCCGCGGCTCGCCATGCTGCCCGCGACTGAAGGTCAGCATCTGCTGAATGAGGTCACGAGCACGCTGCACCGAGTTCTGCGCGCGCTCGAGATAACGGCGCAGGCGTTCGTCGCCGTGCCCTTCCTGCCATTCCCGGGCCATTACGATATTGCCCATGATGCCGGTGAGGATGTTGTTGAAATCATGCGCGATGCCGCCGGTGAGATGGCCGATGGCCTCCATCTTCTGGGTCTGTCGCAACTGCGACTCGAGCCGCCCGCGCGCCGCATCGGCGTGCCGGCGCTCGAGTTCGGCCGCGGCGCGCACCGAAAAAATCTTCAGAATGGATTCCGTCAGTTCCGGATCGGTCAGCGGCTTGCGATGCACGACCGCGATGAGCCCCAGCGCATCGCCGCCGGCGCCGAACAGCGGATAGGCCGCATAGCCCTCGAAATTCATCTGGCTGAGCATGTTATCGCCGGGGTAGAGCGCCTGCACGTCGTGTGGCACGAAATAGAACTGCTTGCCGACTACGTTGTCGCACGGCGTGTTCGCCAGATCATAGGCTGTGTTGCCGGTGATCACGCCGTCCATGTACACGGCCAGAGTGTTGATGCGCTCCGGCGGGCCGCAGGAGAGTTCCCCGATATAGGCGAAATCCACACCCAGAGTCTCGGCCAGGTAGCGCACGATGACCTGAAAAATGTCGCGGTCGGTGGCGCCGGACACCCCGAGGGCGACATTGCGCAGGGCATGCTCGATGCGCTTGCGTTCGCCGAGATCGCTCAGAGAGCCGCGCAGGCAGGGCCGGCCGTCGATCAGCACCGGTTCGAGGCGCAAAAGCGCATCCACCGCTTCCTGATTGGCGCGTAGCAATCGCCACTCGAACGATTGCGCCAGGCCGGCGCGCGCCGCCGCGATCCGCTCTGCAAGGTTATCGGCCGAATCGCTGCCGTCGGCCTGAAGCGGCGGTGAAATCGACAGCAGGTCGCGCCCGCAAAGTTCCGCCGGCTCGATGCCGAGCAACTGCGCCATCAACGCATCGCACTCGAGAAAAACCTCATCGAGAAGGAAGCTCGCCCGCCGGTTGTCCGGCCAGTGGGTCATTTCCTGCTGCGGGGAGTCATCCGGGTTGTGCATCGCAAGCGGCCGTGGTCAGGTCCTCGGGCCCGGCGGCGGGCATGGAGGTTCATGGCAAGTCTAGCATCCACCCGCCGGACGAACGGCGTGATTACAAATCCCTGACACTTGAAACAATTGAAACAATCTCCGGCATGCCCAACTCAGGATTTTCCGGGCACGAACAGATAGCCGACACCGCGCACGGTCTTGATGGTCCGCGGCTTGTCGGGATTGGCCTCGATCTTCTTGCGCAGTCGGGCGATGCGGATGTCGATACTGCGGTCATAGGGATCCCACTCACGATTCTGGGTCAGACCCAGCAGCTGGTCACGACTGAGCGTGCGGTTGGGACGCTCGGCAAAGACCTGCAGCAGGTCGAACTCGGCCGCGGTGAGCGGTATCGGCTCCCCCTGCGGTCCCAGCAGCTCGCGGCTGTCGAGATCAAGCACGCACTGCCCGATTGCCATGCGCCGGGAGGTCCCGGCGGGTGGCGTGGCCGACGTATCGGCCGGCGGGTGTGACTGATAGCGCCGCAGCACGCTCTTGATGCGGGCCAGCAGCTCGCGCGGGTCGAAGGGCTTGGTGAGGTAGTCATCGGCGCCGACTTCCAGACCAATGATTCGGTCGACGGGCTCGCCCGCGCCGGAGACCATAATCACCGCCAGGTCGTGATGCTCGCGCAGGTAACGCCCCAGGCTGAGGCCGTCCTCGCCCGGCAGGCCGATATCGAGCAGCACCACGTCCGGTATCTGCGATGCCAGCGCGGTGCGCATGGCATCAGCGCAATCCACCCCGGTGACCCGGTAGCCGTGTGTGGACAGATAATCCGTGATGAGCTCCCGGATGTCCGGGTCATCATCCACCACAAGGACCTGATAGCCCTGTTCCATCGCCCCCCCGAAACAAGCGCCAGAACCCGTCTCTGACTGCGTTTTCACCGCCCATGCGGTGTTGCGAACCCTGCTCCAGCGCGTATATTCACACCCGGAAAACTCCACGTTTCGCAGGGTCCGTGTCTTGCATTGCGCCTGATCAACTATTTTAGGACAGCTTATCGCCATTAAGCGATGCTAACACTCCCCTAACAATACCGGGCTAGAGTTGCCGAGTGTACAACCCTGTCCGCACCCGCGGCTTCGGAATCGCCCGTCAATGCAGGCAACCGACACTATACGCCAGGTTGGAATGAGCCACCCCGTCATCGTCCCCGTGGATTTCTCGGACTGCTCCCGGGCAGCGCTGAGTTATGCCGCCCGCTTGACCGCGGAATCCCGTACCCCGTTGCTGGTCCTGCATGTCATACACGACAGCGGGAATACCCCCGGCTTCTACCGCCGCCATCACGACGACAATCCGCTCCTGCCCATTGCGGATGTCGCCAGCGAGATGCTCGAGGACTGGCTGTACAGCCTCTGCAAGGAAGCACCGGAGCTGGATAAAACGCTCAAACGCGCGCGGACCCGACTGGTCGGCGGATTGCCTGGCAGACGCATCATCGAGGTCGCCGAAGCCGAACATGCCGTCATGATCGTCATGGGCACCCGCGGCCGCATTGGTTTTCCCCACCTGCTGCGAGGTTCGGTCACGGAATACGTGATGACGCACGCCGCCATGCCGGTAATAACGCTGCGTGAAGGGATCGATGCCGCCCGGGGAGCCGGACACCTGAAATTCACCAGTCGCCTCGAGAACGCCGTTTCCGGGGATCAGTGAATACCCGCCGGCGCTGCCTGCGACTTCGAGATTACCTCTGAAAAGTGCAGTGATCGACCAGTCGACCGATTCAACCCCTCTTCCTCAGGGAGCACCCGAACACAGGGCATAAAAAGGGTCGTGAGGGGCTCAATCAGCAAAACCCGCGTTTCCATCCCCTCTTTCTGTCCTTCTCCCGGCGGGAGAAGGTACGCCTCTTTCGAATATTCAACTGAACAGCATTTGCATATCTATGGACGGAAAAGGGGACATTCCGGTTTTTCAATCGGCGGATACGCTGCGCCTTTTCCGGTCGACCCGTGAAAAAACAGAATGCCCCTTTTCATTTTGCCCTGTCGAGGACTCCGTCAGAGTCTAGTCCGCGCGCACCTCAATCCTGCGGGGGCGCACCTCGGCGCGTTTGGGGATGCGTACGCTGAGCACGCCGTCCCTGAGGTTCGCGTCGATCTGACCGGTTTCCAGCTCACCGCTCAGGGTAAAGCTGCGCCGGTAACGGGTCGAGCGCACATCCGCATACAACGCCTCCATTCCTTCGGACATGTCGATCCGCGCATCACCCTCGAGCACCAGCATGTCCTTGTCGACCTCGATGGTCAGCCGTTCCCGCGACACCCCGGGCATGTCCGCCATCAGCATGATGCCGTCGCCATCTTCGTAGATATCGACCGGCGGGCGCAGCACCACCTCGGGTTCCCGCTGCTGCCCTCCGGAAGATCCGGTTTGCTTCACGTCCTTTCTCTCGGTGTTTGTCTCTGCCATGTGTTTTCTCCTGAAAAATATGTCTTCAACGGGTTCTTCATCCGGCGATTGCATTCGTGGAATCGCCCGGCGGGCGGCCAGTTACTTTACCTCGATCTGCCGCGGACGCGTCGCCTCGCGCCGCTTGATATGAATCTCCAGCACACCGTCACGGTAGCTTGCCTCCACCCGGTCCGGATCGACATCCTCCGGCAGGGTGACCAGCCGGCGGAAGGGACCGTCGAAGCGTTCCTTGCGATAGTAGTTCGCCTCTTCCCTGACCGGCGCCTGGCGTTCGCCGGAAACCGTCAGCAGGTTCTGCTGCAGGGAAATATCCAGCGTTTTGGGATCCAGTCCGGCCGCGAACAGGTAGACATCCACCTGCTCAGGCGTTGCCCCGATGTTGATTGGTGGATAGGTTCCGCGGGCCACGGAGCGAATTCCGGCCGGCATCGGCCAGCGCCCGTAGAGCCCTTCCATCTCGTCCTGCAGACGCCTGAACTCATCGAACAGGCTGCCTCCGAAATTTGTCAGATCAGCAAACATATCAGCGCCTCCTTATTGGCTAATGACTCTGTCTCACTAGCTGATATGAGGCCATTCGCAGCGGTTTCAAGTCCTCGCCGCATCTGCAAAGGGGAGAATCACACGGGCAGCGGCGATGGCCGCCTGACCAAGCGCGAGACCGCCGTCATTGGCAGGGACTTTTTCGGGGGACAGGATACGGACGTCCGCGTGCCTCAGCGCCCCGATAACCCCCTCCAGCAGCAGGCGATTCTGGAACACCCCGCCACCGAGGACGACGGTATCCAGGCCGGATTCATGGCACAGGGCCAGGGCCGTTTCCGCAACGGCCAGCGCCAGTCCCTGATGAAAACGCGCTGCGATCGTGGCGGGCGCAACACCCCGGCGGAGATCTTCCAGCAGGGCGTCCCAGAGACGCCCCCACTCCAGCGTCCTGATTTCCCCCTCCCGCAGATCGTACGGGTAGCCGTTCCGGGCTTCGCGGTGAAATTCCGGCGCCGCCAGCGATTCCAGCTCCATGGCCGCCTGCCCTTCATGAAAGACGCGGACGCGGCACACCCCGATCGCCGCGGCAACCGCATCGAACAGGCGCCCGCAGGATGACGCCATCGGGCTGTTGAGTCCTTTCGCGGACAAGGTCCGCAAACCCTGCAGCGGCCTGGTCGCGAGGAAGCGGACAATGTCGAGATCCGGATAGCGCTCGCGCACCGGTTCCCAGCCGCCGCCGGCGCACAGATGGGCCCAGGTGTTGCGCCAGGGCTCACGCATGGCCTGCGCCCCGCCCGGCATGGGGACGGGCCGGAAGCGGACAAGACGCCTGAAACCGGTGTAATCGGCCAGCAGGAATTCCCCGCCCCAGAAGGTACCGTCCTCGCCGAAGCCCAGTCCGTCGAGCACGACCCCGAGCACCGGGCAGGTATCAAGCGGCACGGCATGTTCGGCCAGGCAGGCCGCGATGTGTGCATGGTGATGCTGCACTTCCACCAGTTGCAGGCCTCCGGCCTGTGCCTGTTCCCGCCCCAGCCGGGTCGAGAAATAGTCCGGATGTTTATCGACGGCAATACCCACCGGCCGATGATCGAACAGGTCACGGTACAGCTCCAGGTTGTGAAGGTAATCCCGGAATGTCACGGCATCTTCCAGATCCCCGATGTGCTGCGAGAGGATGGCCCGCCCGGCTTTCAGCAGACAGAAGGTATTCTTCAGCTCGCCGCCCATCGCCAGCAGCTGTCCGGCTCCGGCAAACTCCGCCGGCAGCAGGATCGGCTGCGGCGCATAGCCGCGCGCACGGCGCAGAAAACGCGGCCTGCCATCGGCGATGCGCAGTACCGAGTCGTCCAGCCGGTTGACGATGTCGCGATCGTGCAGCAGGTGATAATCGGCGATACGCGCCAGACGCCGACGCGCATCCTCGTTGTCGATCGTCTGCGGTTCATCGCTGCGGTTGCCCGAGGTCAGTACCAGCGGCCGCGTCATGCGCTGCATCAGCAGGTGGTGCAACGGTGTATAGGGCAGCATGAAGCCCAGGGTGTTCTGGCCGGGAGCGACGCCGGCGGCCAGGGGTTCTCCGGCCGCGTTCAGCACCACGATGGGCGCGGCCCGGTCGCGTAACAGCACCGCATCCTGCTCGCTTAGCTCGGCAAAGCGCGCGATCATGGCGATGTCGCGCGCCATCAGGGCAAGCGCCTTGTGATAGCGGTGTTTGCGCGCACGCAGGCGCTCGACCGCCGTATCGTTGCCCGCGTCGCACGCCAGGTGTATGCCGCCGATACCCTTGATCGCAAGAATGCCGCCCGTGCGAATCAGCCGCGCAGCGGTTTCGATCACATCGCGGCCTTCATCAGGGAGTAGCGCCTTGCCATCGGCATCCACCAGCCAGACGCGGGGGCCGCAATCGCTGCAGGCGTTGGGCTGGGCATGAAAGCGGCGATCGGCCGGGTTTTCGTATTCGTCCCGGCATTGCGGACACATCGGAAATGCCGCCATGCTGGTATTGGCGCGGTCATAGGGTATCGCCCTGACGATGGACAGCCGGGGGCCACAATGGGTGCAATTGGTGAAGGGATAACGATAGCGGCGATTGGCAGGATCGAGCACCTCGGCAAGGCACTCGGGACAGGTCGCGGCATCCGCCGTCACGCCGGTGCGAATCTCGCCCTCCCGGCTGGCGACGATCTGAAATTCCCCCGGGACCTCTTCGGCCTCATCCAGTGTCGTGCGCACGATCTTTTCGATACGCGACAGGGGAGGCTGCTCGGCCTGCAGGCGCTGCACGAGGTTCTCCAGCGACTCCGGAGATCCCCAGGCATGTATCGACACGCCTTCGGCGTCGTTCCAGACACGCCCGACGAGGCCGCACTCATTGGCCAGCCGCCACACCGTCGGCCGGAAACCCACGCCTTGCACGATGCCGGTTACCCGGATGCACTCCCCAGTCATCTAGGGCCTGTTAACACGTGAATGGTCGTCGCCACGGAGGCCATTTTTTCGCAAGACAAGGCAACGCGAGTGCCGTGTAGTCAGGTCACACCCGTGAGCGCTAACGCAGGATTGCGGGAAAATGGGCCCGTCCCTGCGGGTTGCGCCTGAAATCAGGCCATGCGGCGTTGCTCGTCGTTCATTTATCACCACTAAAATTCACTCCTCGCGCCTTGCCTGGCCTGATTTCAGACAGCAACGCGACGACCATACAAGCGTTAACAGGCCCTAGTGAACCGTGCACACCATGCAGGGATCAAAGGAACGCACGATATGCTGAACCGCGACCGGATCTTTCTCACCGGGGCGCACCGGTGCTGCGATCAGCGCCTGTTCCAGCGATCCCGGCGTACCCAGGACATCGCGCGGCGAGAAATTCCAGGTGGTGGGCGAAATGATCTGGTAGTTCAGGATGCGGCCATTCCTGATCTTCAGCCAGTGACCGAGACTGCCGCGCGCCGCCTCGATCATCCCGCAGCCCATGGCTTCCTCCGGCAACGGGGCATGATGGCAGCAGGGCTCCCCGGGCATCAACTGCGCCGCCCAGCCTTCCATGGCGACCACCACGCGGGCAATCTCGAGCAAGCGGGCAATCACCCGGTTGCGCACGTTCCCGCCGCTGTGCATGACGAGATCCCGTATCAGCGGGTACCCGTCCACCACCTGCCGTGCCAGTGCGCCAACCTCCACGACGCTGCCATCGAGGCGCGGTGCCTTGCACCAGGTGTAGCCGTCCCGCGCGTCGGCATCCGGCACAGTCACGCCCTCGTAGGGATGTTTCGGCTCTTCGCGATGCGACATCCAGCTGTGGCTGAGGTCCTCCCTGATCATCTCCGGATCAAGTGGCGACAGGGTATCGTTCTTCCATACGCCCCGGTGGAACAGGTGGTTGCCGCAGCTGGCATAGACCCCGTAGCTCATGAAGGCGCCGCTTCCCCGCCCGAGTCCCTCCAGCTGCAGCGCGTCCGCGACATGCAGAAAACGGCAGAAATCGCTGTGTTCCCAGGGATGCCGTGCCGCCCAGGACCGCAATGCCTCCAGGGAATCCAGCGCCAGGAGAGTCTCCAGGCTATCGCCGAACAGGACGGACTCGAGAAAGCGGCGAAACCCGAAGAGGATACTGCCGATGCGCATCCGCTCCTGGACCTCCACCGAGCGAGTCGTGCCGCCGGGCTGGATCGCCAGCGTGTGCGGCCACTTCCCCGCCAGCAGTCCCATAAGGTGCATGAAGTCCGCCCGCGCCGGCAGCACCTGCCGGGACGCCGTTCCCGACACGGCCCGGAAGCGCGCGGCCATCGACGCGTGCCAGGGTTCGCCCGCATACACCTCGCGGGCAAAATCCGGCATGAAAAACAGGTAGAAATGAGTCAGGTGATCGGCGACATTCTCATTCGCCAGGATCAGGTTGACGGCCCCCTCGCCATTGGGCGGCATCGCCAGACCCTGGGTATCGGCCAGCGCCAGCGCCGCCGCGACGGATTGAGAGACCGAACAGATGCCGCAGATACGCGGCGTATACACCAGGGCATCGCGGGGGTCCTTGCCGTGCAGCATCTGCTCGAACCCCCGGTAGAGCGGCGATACCACCCAGGCGTCCCGCACCCGATCGCCGTCAATGTCCAGATGCACTTCCAGGTCGCCCTCGACCCGGTTGAAGGGTCCGACCACGCGACGGTTCATGAACGCTTCCGGGGCCGGTATCCGGGCGAAACACGGATGTGGTCGGAGACGGCGTTTTCCTTCAGTCGCTTCGGTGTCGCCGCCTTGGAAAGGGAAGCCAGCGCCACAAACCAGGCCTTCGGCATATCGGTCGGCAGGCCCAGGGGAATGCCGGCCAGCTTGGGGGTCTCGCTAAAACCGTGTCCGGGTTCCTCGAAGCCAGGCGCCGTGCAGTTGATGCAGGCATAACCGCCGCGCAGGCAGGAACCCTCACCGTTCCAGAGACGGGTATTGCAGTCGGCGTGCGCCTGGGTACCCAGGCAGCCCAGGTGCTCCATCAGACAGCCCAGGTCGGAGGTCTTTTCGGCACTGGCCTTGAATTCGTAGTATTCATTGCGCGGACACCCGTGATGCACCAGATGGTCCGCATAACTGCGTGGTCGGCCCAGCGTATCGATGTCCTTTTCGCTGAACTGTCCCGCGGCGATCTGCATCAGGGTCTCGGTGACCCAGTTGGGATGGGTGGGACAACCGGAGATATTGACCACCGGCAGTGCGCCGCGCGCCCGGAATTCCTCTCCCAGCAAACCGGCCTTTCCGGTTCCGTCGTACTGCAGGCCGCAGGCATCGCCGGGATTGCCGCCACCGGCGGTGATCCCCCCGTACGCCGCGCAACTGCCGACGGCGACCACGTACTCCGCAAGCCGGGCGAGCGTATCGATCCATTCCATCATGGGCTGGCCGGTGCCCGCCATCAGATGAAAGCGCCCGCTCCCGGCCGGTCCCCTTATCACCGCGCCTTCGAGGCACAGGATATCCAGCGGGATATCCCCTCCCTTGATCTGCTCCAGCAGGCCGCGAAATTCATCGCCCGAGGCTTCGCTGAGCGAGGGATGCCACAGCAAGTTGATGCCCGCCGCCTCCAGCGTGGTGAGTACGTCGGGTGACTCGGCGCACAGCAGCGACAGGCTGCAGCCGCCGCAGCCGCCAGACTGCAGCCACAACAGGTTGCGCGCCGCTTTCCGCGGGCTAGTCATGCGTCAGGCCGCCGAGCGGCAGGGACAGCGTGAAGATTGCACCGCCCTCCGGATGGTTCTGCGCTTGCAACCCTCCACCCAGGTCCATGGCCAGACCGTAACTGATTGACAGGCCCAGACCTGTGCCCTTGCCGACCGGCTTGGTGGTATAGAAGGGATCGAACAGTTTTGTCATTGCTTCCGCGGATATGCCCGGCCCTGCATCCTGCACGGCAATCTCCGCGAAGGATTCGCTGACACGGCAGGTAATCGTCAACCGGGGTTGATTCTGGTCTTCCATCACATCCACGGCATTCTGCACCAGGTTGATCAGTATCTGGTGCACGTGTCCCTTGCGGCCCGTCACCGTCAGGGTTTCCGGCATGTCATAGACGATCTCCGGTTTTATCCGGCAGGCCTTGATCACCCACTGGGTGGCCGTGCGTATAATCTCCGGCAGATCGAAGCGGGAGGCCGATTCCTTCTGGCTGGTCGAGTAGCGGCGCAAATCCTGAACGATATCCCGGACACGTTCCGCGCCCTCGAGCGTGCCCTCGATCAGCGAGGGCATATCGCTCAGGATGCGCCCGATCCTGAGTTCTTCACGCAGCGTGCGCAGCGACTCCGGGGCCATGCCCTCGTCGACCGCCGACAGATAGCGGTTGATTCGCTCCCCGTAGCCCTGCAGTGCATGCATGTTGCCGAACACGAAGCTGATGGGATTGTTCAGCTCGTGCGCCACGCCGGCCACCAGCCGGCCGAGCGAGGCCATCTTTTCAGAATGTACCAGTTGCAGCTGGGTCTGCTTCAGTTCCTCATGGGCCGCGTTCAGGTCACGGTAGGCGCGCTGCAATTCACCGACGGGCCGGCCGATCAGGACCATGCCGACCAGGCCGCCATCATAGTCGTAACGATGGGAACAATTCATGGCGAGCGGCAACGCGGCACCGTCGTGGCCGATGATGCAGACCTCGCAATCCACAATCGCGTTGGTGTGCAGCTGTTCGTGAAAATGCGCGGCATGCGACAGGGAATCATCGGTAAACAGGGACACAAGCGGCTGCCCCAGCAGTTCAGCCTCCTGCCGCCCGGTCAGCTCCTCCAGCGCCCGGTTGACCTGCTGGATGCGCGCCTGCAGGTCACAGACCACCAGCACATCCGTCATCGACATCAGGACACTGCGAATAAACTGTTGCGCTTCCTCGAGGGCGGCGTTCTTCTCCTCCACCTGGACCTGGGAATGCACCAGATCGGCATAAACCGATTCCATCTTCTGGATAACCTCGATCCAGGCGATCTCGGTCGACGGATTCAGCACGAGTTCCTCCTCGACTCCCGCATTTCTGGCAAGGCTGGCGCCCGGGTGTTTGACTGTCATGGCCGTTAACTCCTCCTAGGAGCCTGTCGGACTTAGGATAATTCTACTGCGGCGGTGGGAGAGCGGCCCAAATCGCCCCGATTTCTCGTTGCGTAGAATGACTATGCGCCTCGAAATCATGACAATTTGTTCTCGCTCTCCCACTCGCCTCGCTACGAACCCCTAAGTCCGACAGTCACCTAGGCGATCGCTTCCCGGGCGGCCTCGTGCTCAATTTTTTCGACCTTTTCCAGGCAGTAGCGCTCCAGCTTGCTGCGCAGCCCGACGCGCGACAGTCCGAGTTCTTTTGCGGCCCGGCTCTTGTTCCAGCGATGGCGTATCAAACTCTCGCGCAGAATCCTGGCCTCCAGGGATTCGATACGCTCCCTGAGCGTCCCCTCCAGTCCGGAAAGTACCTCCAGGGTCGCCTCGTCCTCCTCGGGCGCGGCCCGCAGCACCCGGGGAGACAGCAGTTCAGCGCCCAGCACCTCGGTGTCCGCCATGACCAGCATGTGCTGTATTTCGTTCTGCAGTTCACGCACGTTACCCGGCCAGTGGTAAGCCTGCATGCAGGATAGCGCCTCGTCGCTGAAACCCTGCACCCGCTTGCCGAGATGTTTCATGGCGGTTTCCAGCAGCGCTTTCGCGAGCACCGGGATATCCGCAACCCGCTCGCGCAGCGGCGGCAGGTAAATGGTAACCGGCGTCAGACGGTAGTACAGGTCTTCCCGGAACCGGCCGGCGCGCACGTCGGCCTCCAGATCCCGATTCGTGGCGGCGATGACGCGCACATCCACCTGCCGCGTCTTGCCGCAACCCAGTGGCCGTATCTCGCCTTCCTGCAGCACGCGCAGCAGTTTTACCTGGAACGCGGGGGAAACCTCGCCGATCTCGTCCAGCAGGACGGTGCCGCCGTTGGCGCGCTCGAACAATCCCGTGCGGTCCTCGATCGCCCCGGTGAAGGCGCCTTTCTTGTAGCCGAACATTTCACTCTCGAGCAGCTCATCCGGCAGCGCCGCGCAATTCTCCACCACAAACGGCTTGTCCCAGCGCAGGCTGTTGTAGTGCAGCGCACGCGCTGCCAGCTCCTTGCCGGTTCCCGACTCACCGGTCAGCAGTACGGAGATATCATAGGGCGAAACCCGGCGAACCTTGTCGCAGACCTCGTTCATGCAGCTCCCCGGTGTGCGCACGATGCCGTCCTCGCACTGGAAGTCCTTGCGCAGGGTCTCCTGCTTGCGCGCCATGGCCTCCTCAAGCCGGCGGGGCGACAACCTGAGCTCGATGGACAGCAGCTCGTTCTGGCGTTGCAGCTGAAACAGTTCGGCGGCGTTTTTGAGCGTCAGTATCAGGTTCTCGGGATGCCAGGGCTTGGTAATGTACTGGTAGACGCCGGCTTCATTGAGCGCATTGATGATGTCTTCGGAATCCGTGTAGCCGGAGATGATCATGCGGATCACGTCGGGCCACTGCTCCCTTACCCGGGTGAGAAACTCGACGCCCGTGGTATCCGGCATGCGCTGGTCACAGAGGATGATCTGGACCCATTCCGTTTGCAGCAGGGCCTCGGCTTGCTGGACGTTGCTGGCGATCTTGACGTCGAAATCCTCGCCCAGAATGCGTTCCAGCGATTCCAGGCTGCGGACCTCATCATCAACGATCAGTACGGTCGGCAAGGTTTTCATGAGGCGTTCCTCATCGAGTCTGCAGGCCGGGTCCTGCGATGGCTTGCAAGGGTGAGCGGCGTTCGCGACCTGGGCACCTTGTAGACGAAGTTATAGCGGGCCACGTGGTAACTCGGATCGAAGCCGTAGAAATTCAGTCGCATTTTTTCCAGCTCCTCGTCCCGATAGCGGGCGAGCGGCTTGTTCGCCTCGTCACGCCGGCGACGCGCGCGCTTCTCCTCCAGCCGCGCGGCATAGTCCGCGCTCGCCGCAAGCGCGTTCGCCCGGTTTACCAGCTGCCGCTCGAAGTCCTCCTTGTCCCTGCCGAACCACTCATCCAGCAGGCCCATGGCGCAGGCTTCCCTCGCCCCCATCGGCAGGCGCGCACGGATGATTTGTTCGGCGTGCGCCTCTCCGGCACAGCGGGGCAGCAGATAGGTCCAGTATTCGGAGCCATACAGGTTGCCCATATCCTTGTAGTGCGGATTCAGGATGACGCCCGCATGCGCCCAGACGAAATCCGCGGCCCGTGCCAGGAATACGCCGCCGGCGCCGGCGTTCCCGCGCAACGCCGCGACGGTAAGATGCGAGGTCGTATTGATGATTTCCGCGGCCAGATCATCGATGGCATTGATATTGCGCCAGGACTCGTCGGCCGCGCTGTCGGCGGCCTCGATCAGGTTCAGATGCATGCCGTTGGACCAGAAATCCGGTCCGCCCATCAGCACGATGGCCCGGGTGTCGCGCCGGCAGGCGTCGAGGTAGGCCTGACGCAGGCGTTCGCACTGTTGCGTGCCCATGGCACCGTTGTAAAAAGGAAAATGCAGATAACCGACCTCCCCTGCCTGCTCGTAGCGGATATCCCAATTGCCGGTGTCCCGGACGGGGGAGATCTCGGGCAGGTCACGCACCTCGTCGGCAAGCAGCCGCGTCGCCGGCAGTTTGAAAGGATACGCGCACTGCCGGTCGCGCAGATGACCGATCCACACAGCGCCATCGAGCGTTGCGCGGCAGAGTGCGCCGCCGCAGCGGGCGATCACCGCGCCCGCGGCGCCACGCAGGGTTTCTTCCGGATGGGCGTCGTGTAGAAACACCTCCCGCCCGAACAGCGTATCGCGCACACCGGGAAAGCCGTCGGCGCAGCGGATCTTGCGCAGCACAATCGCGGTATCATCCTGTTGCCAGTCGATCGTCCGGTCGGATTGCTGCATCAGGGGGCGCTGTTCACCGCGCACCCCGGGCGCCGTGACATCGAGCGGCTCGGGCCGGTAATCACCCGCCGCGTAACGCGCCGCGGCAAGCTTCACGGCCGCGACCGCCGCCTCGGTCACCTCGTTGCGGTACAGGCTGGATTTGCACGCCTCGCGCATTGGAAACTCCACCGACGCCCAGATATCGCCGGCGTCCATTTCCGCGTTGGCCTGCAGCACCGTCACCCCCCAGCGTTGCTCGCGATTGAGGATGGCCCAGTCCAGCGCGGAGGGTCCGCGATCGCCGCGTACTCCCGGATGCACGATGAGGCACACATGGCGGTTCCAGATAGCCGGAGGTATCGCTCGTTTCAGAAACGGGGCGATGATCAGGTCCGGCTGAAACAGCTCGACCGCCTGAAGGGTCACGGCATCGTTGATATCGAACTCCACCGAAACCTCATGGCACTGCTCCCGCAGTTCGACAAACAGGCGTTGCGTCAGACTGTTGAATGCATGCGTGAGAAACAGGATGCGCATCTAGCAAATCCTTGGGAGTTGCTCGCCAGCCAGCCAGTCCACGATCCGGCCACCGCCGAAACCGGTCTCCATTTGCACGAGGCCGTGCCGGTCATCGACCACCTCACCGATCAGGGCCGCCTGCCGGCCGAGCGGGTGCGAGCGCATCGCCTCCAGCAAGCGCGGTGCATCCTGCTGCGGGCAGATGCAGACCAGCTTGCCTTCGTTGGCGACATACAGCGGATCGAGCCCCAGCAATTCACAGGCCGCCAGCACCTCCGGCTTCACCGGAATAGCGCTTTCCTGCAACACCATGCCAACACCGGATTGCCGGGCCAGTTCGTTCAGTGTCGTTGCGAGACCGCCGCGGGTGGGATCGCGCAGACAATGCATCCCGGGCGCGGCGGCCACCATATCCGCGACGAGTTCATGCAGCGCCGCGGAATCGGACTCGATGCTGGTCTCGAACTCCAGGTTTTCCCGGCTGGACATAATGGCCACGCCGTGGTCACCGATGCATCCGCTGAGCAAAACGACGTCCCCAGGCCGGGCGCGGTCCCCGGAGATCTCCACCCCTTCCGGGACCATGCCGACGCCGGTGGTGGTGATGAAAATCCCGTCGCCCTTGCCTTTCTCGACGACCTTGGTGTCTCCGGTAACCACGGGCACACCGGCCGCGCTGGCGGCACGCGCCATACTGGCGACCAGCCGTTCCAGGTCGGCGAGCGGGAAGCCTTCCTCCAGAATGAAGCCGGCGGAAAGATAGAGCGGCCTGGCCCCGGACATGGCGACATCATTGATGGTGCCATGCACGCTGAGCGAACCGATGTCTCCGCCCGGGAAGAACAGCGGCGAGATCACGTGGCCGTCCGTGCTCATGACCATGCGGCCGGCCGACACCGCGAAACACGCCTGATCATTGGCCTGGCGCAGCAGGTCGTTGTCCAGGTATTTGACGAACAGTTCCTCGATCAGCTGCGCCATGGCCCGGCCGCCGCTGCCGTGCGTCATGTCGATGACACCGTGCCGCAGGTCCAGGCGCACCGGGAAGCGCTTGACGACGGCGCTCATGCCACGGACTCCCTGGACGCTGTTTCGGGCCGGCGAAAGCGCCCGTAACTCCAGTAGGCGGCGCAGGCGCCCTCCGAAGAGACCATGCAGGACCCCATGGGATTTTCCGGCGTGCAGACCGTTCCGAAGAGCTTGCAGTCGACCGGCCGCTTCACCCCGCGCAGGATCGACGGACACTCACAGCCCTTCACATCGGAGGCGGTAATGGCCGGGGTGTCGAAGCGCTGCTCCGCATCCAGCGGGGCATAGGCCTCCTTGAGCCGCAGCGCGCTGTAGGGCACCAGCCCCAGGCCGCGCCATTCGAACACGCGACGCAATTCAAACACCTCCGCCACCAGCGACTGCGCCTTGACATTGCCCTCCCGTGTGACCACGCGGGTATATTCGTTTTCAACTTCATAACGGCCTTCATTGAGCTGGCGGATCAGCATCAGGGCCGATTGCATGACGTCCAGCGGTTCGAAACCGGCGATAACGACCGGCTTCTGGAATTCCTCGGCGAAGAACTCGTACGGGCGGCTGCCGATAATGGAACTGACATGCGACGGGCCGAAAAAACCGTCGATGGAAACCGAACCCATCTCGCGCACCTCGGGAGATTCCAGGATGTTCTGTATGGCGGCCGGCGTCAGCACATGGTTGCAGAACACGCTGAAGTTCCCGAGTCCTTCGGCCTGCGCCTGCCTGATCGCCACGGCGGTCGGCGGCGTGGTGGTCTCGAAGCCGATGGCGAAGAACACCACCTCCCGGTCGGGGTTCTCGCTTGCGATGCGCAGGGCATCCCGGACGGAATACACCATGCGGATATCCGCGCCCGCCGCCTTGACCTTGAGCAGGCTCCTGCGCCCGCTGGCCGGCACCCGCAGCACATCCCCGTAGGTGCACAGAATGACGTCATGGTGTTCCACCAGCGCGATGGCATTGTCGATGCGCCCGATCGGCAGCACGCAGACCGGGCAACCCGGGCCGTGCACGAACTTCACATTGGGCGGCATCAGGTCCTGCACGCCGTAACGGAAGATCGCGTGGGTGTGACCGCCGCAGAATTCCATGAGGTGGTAGCTGCGATCCGGTTTGACGGCTTTGCTGATCGCGGCGGACAGCTGATGCGCCAGATCGTGCTGGCGGAATTCCTCGATGTATTTCATGCCGGCTCACCTGCCGTCAGCCCGGCCTCGGCAAACAGCTGCAAGGTCCGTTCGGCCTCTTCCTCGCTGAGCTTGTTGAGCGCATAGCCGACATGGATCAGCACGAAATCGTCAACCCGCACGTCATCTACCAGCGCCAGCGAGACATCCTTTCTGACCCCGCCCAGGGCGACGATGGCCATGTCGGTCGTTGCATCGATGGCGAGCACTTTTGCAGGCAATGCCAGGCACATGGTTATCTCCCGATCGACGCGAGCTGCCGCGTCGTCCTGAGCCACTGATACCAGTCTTCCATGCCCGCGCCGCTGACCGCCGACACCTGCAGCACCCGGATGCCGGGATTCACGAGACGCGCGTATTCGATGCACCGGTCAACGTCGAAGCGAAGGTAAGGCAGCAGGTCGATCTTGTTCAACACCATCAGGTCGGCCGCGTGGAACATATCCGGATATTTGATGGGTTTGTCCTCGCCCTCGGCAACCGACAGGATCGCCACCTTGTGCGCCTCGCCCAGATCGAAGGCCGCCGGGCAGACCAGGTTGCCGACGTTCTCGATGAACAACACGCTGCCATCGGCCGGTTTGAGGGTCTGAAGCGCATGGCCGACCATGTGTGCGTCGAGGTGGCAACCCTTGCCGGTATTGATCTGCAATGCCCTGACGCCGGTCGCGCGGATGCGCTCGGCGTCATTCGCGCTCTGCTGGTCGCCCTCGATGACCGACAGTTCGAACTCCGCCTTCAGATCGTCGAGGGTCCGGGTGAGCAAGGTGGTCTTGCCCGAACCGGGGCTGGACACCAGATTGAGCGCCAGGATGCCGCGCTCGTCGATCCAGCGGCGGTTGGCCGCGGCGTATTCGTTGTTCTTGCCGAGGATATCCGTCTCGATCCGCACCATACGTGCCTGACTGAGGCCGGGGGCATGCGCGCGCGCCGGGCCCCGGCCATAGTCATGAGTGTGTCCGTCATGGTGATGAGGATGTTCAAGGTCGTGATCGTGGGCATGATGATGGTCGTGCCCGTGGTTATGATCGTGGGCGTGATTCCCGATCATGGTCTCACCCTCACCGCAACCGCATACCGTGCACATCATTCCACCTCCAGTTCCTTGACTCTCATTTCTTCACCCCCGGTCACCTGCAACTGGTAGCTGCCACAGTCCGGGCAGGCGTCGAAACGCTGATTCACCGGCACGGTCTTCGAACACTGCAGACACCAGGCCTCGCCCGGCAGTTCTATAATTTCCAGAGCAGCACCCTCTGCCAGGGTGCCACTGGTCACGACGTCGAAACCGAAGCGCATGGCTTCGACTTCGACGCCGGACAAACCGCCAATCTCCAGCCAGACCGTTTTGACCCGCGTGTAACCCTGTTTCCTGGCGTACTCTTCCAGTACCTGCAATACCCCTTCGCACAAGGACAGCTCGTGCATCAGCAGACCTGCGGACACTCGGCAAACGGGTACCGCACCCTTGGCAACCGCGGCTCGCCAGACATGCGCCTACTCCTTCCCGCCAGGGAAAAATGCCCCGCGCAGCAAGTCCCGGCGGCTGATGGGCTTCTGGATACGTTCCTCGAGCGAGGGTCGATTCGCGGCCTCGCCACCCGCAACCGCAACCGCCGCGGTTGGCTCGTCTTCTCCACTCCAGATCTTGCGAATCTCCCGCTCGCGCGTCGAGACATCATCGCGACTGGCATCATCCATCAGGCTTTGCAATACCGCCTCGGCCGTGACAACAGCGGCTTGCTGATTCTGAAACTCGAAAACCGGCGAAAACAGTGAACACATCAGGTAGCGGCCGACCCCTTCTTCCTCGCCGAGTATGAATTCATAGGTTCCGGAAGGGAACGACTTATTGATCTTGGTTCCGGACGGCAATTCCGCCCATTCATCGCCGGCCAGCGACAACAGCATCAGATTCATGAACCACGGGGTGATCAGGACACCCAGACAATAATCTTCCCGGACGCTGAAACCCACGGCCTGAACCTCCAGCGCCGGATTCAGCAGGGGTATATCCGCCATCCGTTCACGCTGGATACGGGTAAAGGCGCTTTCCAGTCCGGCTGACAGGGATTCCGGGCAGATCATGGTCAGTCCTCGATCACCATAAATCCGTTCTTACTGGCGTCGCACTCCGGACAGGTCCAGTGATCCGGCAGCTGCGAGAACGGCGTACCCGGGGGTATCTGCCAGTAGTCATCACCCCGTGCCGGATCATAGACATGCCAGCAGATCTTGCACTCGAGGCGGGCGGCGTCGCTGATTCTGGCGGGATCCCCGCCGTACGACCCCGGGATGAATTCCTCGTTCACTGATAAACCTCCAGAATCTCCTGCAGTCGTTGCGCGCTATCATCGATGTCTTCCTGCGCTGCACGGGCGACCTCCGGCACATCGCTGATCTCGATGGTATTGAGGATCAGGGTCTCCTGGGAATTGAAGTATTGCACCCACCAGACGTTCCGGGTCGTTGTGCTGGTGATCCTGCAGTTGCCGTAGCCGCGCGAGAGGATCACAACCGGCCCGCTGCCCAGCCGGGCGGAAAGAAAGTCGATATCCTCGCTGGTATGCGGCAGCAGGGAAAGATTGATCACGTGCGGCACTGAATCCGGACGATATTCCGGCAGTTTGTCATTGATCTCGGTGAGCAGCGGCGCGGCGTTGTACACCGTATCCGGGATATCCGTCTGGCTGAATACCACCACCCCGGCGGCATCGACGAAGGTGGCCTCCTTCACCAGACCGGGTATGCCGGCAATCTCGATGACATCACGTTTAACCCGCTCATTGGCATCCAGGTACTGTACCCGCCATACCCCGGCCAGCACCGATTCCTGAATGCGCGCATCAACCGCCCCGTGATACTTCATACTGACCTCGCCATTGCCGAGAATCTGGTTGATCAGGTCACGATTGCGTTCATCCAGTCCTTCCAGAGACAGCACGACGGCAGGCCGCTCTGTCCGGTAACCAGCGAGTTCTTTCTGCATCAAACCCAGCAGGGCAGTGGCATCCCCGATGCCGTCTATCTCGTCAGGTTCCGGTATTTCCGGCATGGAATAGGTCGTCATGCCGGAAGGCATTGGGTAATCCAGCGCCATCCCGTCCGCTTCCGCAGGTTGTGAACCCGGCCCTGTGGTAACGGGAATCTCTAGTCTGTGCATTGTTCTCTCCCTGTCATGTCAAGAACAGCAACCCGCACCCGCTACGGGCAGCAGGAAGTCGGGCGGCGTGGATGGGGTGGATGCCAGTATCCGGTTAATTTCCGAGAGATAGACATTCCAGTCCTGTACCCGCGAAATGGCGCCGAGATAATCGCCGTTGCGCAGAAACACCAGGGTCGGCCATTCCCTGAAACCGAACTGCATCTGCAGCTTGCGCTGATCAGCCAGTGACAGGACTGCCGCGGCAAATCGCCCTCCAAAGGCCTTGACCAGTTCCGGCAGGATCATCGCGACATCGTTGGTTTCGGGAAATTTTTCCGCGTTCTCGGTAAAAAATATCACGACCTCCGCGTTGGACTCGATAAAGTCTGCGAGTGTCGCCTCGGTGAGCACCGGATAACCATGGTGTTCAATCATGTTCTGAACGAGCGGTGAAAACATCAGCAGTCTCCCGGGATTTCTCCGGTCTTTTCCGTTACACAAACCCGGGCAGTCGCGGTTCACGGCCCACCAGATCGGAAAACAAATGGTCGATATCGGCATCACCCTGCATCAGCAGATTGACAGCCTGCACGGCATCGGTGATGCGGGCGGCATCTTCGGCGCCCAGCACCTCGCGGGCACTGCCGAGAAAAGTCAGCAACCAGGCCCCCACGGGCTGATCGCCGACCAGCAGGGTCTCGATCTGCCGCCGCTGCCCCAGCCCCTCGCACCAGGCATAGCCGTTTCCTGTCTCGACAACCTGCATGGGGATACCGATACACATCAATATTTGCCCCGATGGTCAACATCCACGCTCAATGCCTCCGATTCCAGGGGATACGGGCGGGGGACCACGGTGTAATCACCGCAAGCGAGCACACGCCCGTCGCCGATACGACAGGCCTCGACCTCCGATGGTCTTCCGGCCTCGTAACGCGCCATATCGATCTCCACACCGGCGATCGACCGGTCCTGCGGGAGCGGACGCAGCCTGAGCGTCGCCTGAATACCGTGCTTGCCCAGCCAGGCGAGTGCAGCGCCAATCGCAGGATGAATGCAGGCCTTGACCTCGGGACGCAAACTGCCGCCGAAGTCTTCCAGTTGTACGGGTTGCACCCCGACCAGCAGAATGTGCTGCGGATAACCACCGATCATCTCCGCCATGGCCAGCACTTCCTGAAACCCGGTCTGGTGCAGGCTCATCTTTTTAGCGCCCAGGTACTTCGGAACGGAATCACCCTCGATCAACTTCAGGGTGCCGGGTGGAAGGCCATAGTCAATGGCATCGAAGACCACCAGAATACCGGCGGCCCGGACATGCTCTACCAGGTAGATTCCCTGGGTTCCGCCGTCCAGCACGCTGACGTGCGCCGGGAACGCATAGTGTCTGTGCAGCATCTCGACCGCACGCACGCCGAAGCCCTCGTCGGCCCACAGGATGTTGCCGATGCCGAGGATCAGGGTTGAAACGGGTGCCTGCATACTGCTCTCCTCCGAAACATGCCGCCGTAGCGGTGAATTGCCGGACGGCCTTTTGGTGCCGTGTTTAACCCTGGTTTTGCAAGAGCAGTGCCATGCAGGGAGAACCTGTAAGCTTTTGTTTTTTAATTAGTATTAAAGATATCCCATGGAGGATCATCCGCCCGGGTGGATACATACAATTCACTTTAGCATCATTTTGGCTGATTGCTATCCATTCACTGCTTCGGAATCGACTCCCTCTCCCTCCGGGAGCACCCAAACAACGGGCATAAAAGGGTTCAGGAGGCGCGGGGTGAAATAATGGTAACCACATGTTTTATATACTCTCATCCCGTCCTGCTTTCTGAGGGAGAAGACGCACAGTTTCATTCTTTATTGATCGTTTAGGGCGTGAAAAATCAAGCGTTAACCCGTAGGAGCGGGCTCTTGTGCCCTTTGGGTATGCCCGCGAACCGATTGATTATTATGCGTTGCATTCGCGGGTACCCGATTAATCGCCGGGAAGAAAGCAGGCCCGCTCCTACAGCATGATGGATACCTGCACCGCCGGATTGAAAAGCCGCCTTTCACCCGGGGTTTATCCGGTCAGGCACCGCCCCCGAGCAGCCCCCACAAGGCATTCGTCAACAGGTCCACCGGCACACCGGTCACCCAAGTGGCCGCGGCCATGCCGACCACCATCATCGGCCAGATCAGCTTCCCCGCCATACCAGCCAGAATGATGACCAGTAGTATCGGGAATCCCCAGGGCTCAATGCTGGCCAACCATCGTCCTGACCGGCCCGGCAGGAGCCCGGCGAGCACGCGTCCACCGTCCAGCGGGGGAAGCGGCAACAGGTTCAGCATCATGATGGCGGTATTGATGAAGACGCCCGCCGCGCCGAGGTACACCAGCACCGAACCGGCAACGGGTTGTTGTACCAGCAGCCACAAGCCGAGCCTCATGCACCCTGCCCAGAACAGGGACATCAGCAGGTTTGCCAGCGGCCCCGCGGCGGCGACCAACACCATGTCCCGTCGGGGATGACGGAGATTCTCCACAGTGACCGGGACCGCACGCGCCCAGCCGAAGATGAACCCGCCGACCAGCAGGAACACGCCCGGAACGATCAGGGAACCCAGCGGATCGATATGCCTTAGCGGGTTTAGCGTCAGACGCCGCAGTCGCCTGGCCGTACTGTCACCCAAGCCGGAAGCCGCCAGACCATGGGCTACCTCATGAACGGTAACGGCGAACATCACCGGGACCGCCCATAACAAGACTCGCTGAATCAGGTTCAACGTCTCCATGACCCGCGGTTCAACAATCAGAAATTCGGCTTCTCGGGTGCGTCCTGATACATCCTTACGCTGTCCAGTATCTCCTGTTTCGCCTCGTCCACACCGCCCCAGCCATCGACCCGGACCCACTTGCCTTCGTCGAGATCCTTGTAGTGCTCGAAAAAATGCGCGATCTGGTCCAGCAGATCGCGGGGCAAATCCCGATGACTTTCCACACGGTGATAGGACTTGGTCAATGTGTCCACCGGCAGCGCCAGCACCTTGGCATCATCCCCGGACTCATCCGCCATCTTGAGTACTCCCACCGGCCGGCAGCGGATGACTGCGCCGGATATCAGCGGCGCCGGCGAGAGCACCAGTACATCCACGGGGTCGCCGTCCCGGGAAAGCGTATGCGGGACATACCCGTAGTTGCACGGATAGTGCATGGCCGTGGACATGAAACGGTCCACGAACATGGCGCCGGTTTTCTTGTCCAGCTCGTACTTAACGGGATCCGAATGCGCCGGAATCTCGATAATCACGTTGATCTCGTTGGGAACATCATTTCCCGATCCGACTCTGTCCAGATTCATGGAACCCCCTCTCTTTATGTACGTCGTCTGCAAAGGAACGTAACAAGGTTCTTGTATTGTAGGAGTGAGCTCCTACACACCCACAACCGATGTCAGTTCAACAGGATGTCTCTGACCCGATGGGTCACCAGGTCACTCCTCACCGAAAAAAACGCGGCAACCGGCCGCGTTAATGGATGAGACCCTGGATCAGTCCCGTCGATTCAGCCGTTCCGCATCAATGCCCGTCATCCACGTCGCGGCTGTCCTTGAACATGCGCCAGCCGCTGATCATGGTGCTGATCAAGCTCTGGCGGGACATGATATCCTCACGGACCGCGACGTAAATGTGCAAAATCACGAAGATCAGAATGTACCACATCCCCAGATGGTGCCAGGTATGCACATCCTGGCTCTGGCCGAACAGCGGGATCACCCAGGAGCTGAACAGGGTGTACTGCCAGCTGCCCATGCCCTCCCCTTCACCATAGAGCGCGAACCCTGTCACGATCATGAAGACCGACCCCCAGACCAGCATGAAATGCATGAACAGGTTTCCCAGCGGATTGTGGCCGATGTACTTGCGTGGTTCCTTCGCCGCGAAGGCATACCACTTGATCTCATGCCATACCCCGCCCCACCAGGCCTTGCTGAGGAGCGGCGGCAGGAACACCTGCCGTGCATGATGATTTCCGGCGAACACCCAGTAGATACGGAACAGAAAACCGATCGCTAAAATATAGGCGGCGGTGAAATGGGTGAAGCGAATGTAGCCCATGAGGAAGTTGGCGCTGGCTTCACCCGGCAGGGTGGGTAACGGGCTGCCGATCAGCCAGCCGGTGATGGCCAGCGCCGTGATACTCAAGGCATTGGTCCAGTGCCACAGCCTGAGTGGCGCCTCATAGACATAAACGGCGGGTTGTGAATGTGCGGCTATCGCTTTGCTTATCATGGGGCATCCTCCATATCAGTGCGGCCGATCAGGTCGCCAGCAACAGCCAGGCGCCAAAACCGCCGGTGATCACGCCGGCGCCTCGCACCAGCCACTCCACCCGGGTCCGCTGTGCGAGACGTCCCAGCCCGATACCGCCGAGGTGCAAGGCCACCGTGGATACAAGGAAGCCGAGCCCGTACAGCACGGGCGTCACCGCGGATGGCATCTCAGCGCCGTGCGCACTGCCGTGGAACAGCGCGAACACACCCACCAGCGCGATGACGGCACCGGTCGGCAAACGCGCCAGTGTCGCCACCAGCAGCCCCGTGACCAGCACCGAGGCGGCGATTCCCGCCTCGACGCCGGACATGGCGATGCCGCTCATGCCCAGTACCGCACCGCAGCTCATGAAGACCAGGAAGGCCGTGACGGGCAACCAGGCCTGTCCGCGGGTGTTAATTCCCGCCCAGAGCCCCACCGCCAGCATGGCGGCGAGGTGATCCGGCCCCGTGAAGGGATGACTCAGGCCACTGAGGAAGCCCGAGACGTCGTGGTGACCGGTGTGCGCCATGACCATTCCGGAAAACAACAAGGCGCATGGCAGGGTGACAAGTCGAATCAGATTGCGTTTCATTTTTCAGTCTCCTCCAGAATCTTATGAGCCAATGGGACCGGTCGTGACGCGGGCCAGTTCGCTGCCGTCCTCGCTCATGACATGGGTCGAACAGGCCAGGCAGGGATCGAAACTGTGCAGGTTGCGCAGGATTTCCACCGGCTCCTCCGCCACCGCGACCTTGGTGTTCATCATCGAGGCCTCGAAGGCGCCGATGTTGCCGGCCTCGTCGCGCGGCGAACCGTTCCAGGTCGTCGGCACCACGCACTGGTAGTTCTCGATTTTCGTATCCTTGATGCGGATCCAGTGCGCCAGCGCCCCGCGCGGCGCCTCGGAGAAGCCGACGCCCCTGGCTTCCTTCGGCCAGTCGGCGGGATCCCACATCTCGCCGCCGTGGGTCGCGATATCGCCGTTCTTGATATTGGTCATCAGCTTGTCGAAGAAATAGAGTTGCTGATCCGCCGCCCACTGGGCTTCCAGGGCGCGCGCCGCCGTACGCCCCAGCGTCGAGAACAGCGCCGAAACCGGAACATCCAGTGCCGCCAACACGGTGTTGATCTGTTCGGAGAAATACTCATGCCCCTGTGCATAGCCGATCACGTAGCGGGACAGCGGGCCCACCTCCATGGCATGACCACGCCAGCGTGGCGCCTTGATCCAGGAGTAACTGGCGTTCTCGTCCAGTTGCTCGATGTTGTGCTTGCTGCCCTTCGCGGTACTGACATCGAAATCCGGGTCGGTGACGCCGTCCCAGGGATGCAGGCCCTTGTCGCCATCCGGGTAGCGGTACCAGGAGTGCGGCACGAACTCCTGAATCTGTTCCGGGTCGCGCAGGTCGACCTCGTGGATCTCGCTGAGGTTGCCGTTGATGATCGCGCCGCGCGGCATCAGCAGATTTTCCGGTGAATAGTCGTTGGCCTTGTCGGGAATATCGCCATAGGCCAGCATGTTCTGGCCGGACAGGCCGCCGCCGTAGAGCCAGCCCTTGTAGAACTGCGCGATCGCGAGGATATCCGGGATATAGACGTCGTTGATGAAGGTTTTCGAATCCTTGAGAATCTGGTGCACCTGGTTCAGATTCACCATGTTCAGGCCGCCGACCCCGCCGACCCCGTCCACGTTAATCGGCGAGGGCGTGCCGCCCACCGTCCAGTTGGGATGCGTGTCCTTGCCGCCGAAGATGGTGCGCGTCTTCATCATCTCCTTCTGGAAATCGAGCGCCTCCAGATAGTGGGTCACCGCCATCAGGTCCGCTTCCGGCGGTAGCAGGTAGGCCGGGTTGGTCCAGTAACCGTTCCTGAACGGTCCCAGCTGACCGGACTCCACGAATTTCTTCAACCGGTTCTGCACGTCGCGGAAATAGCCCGGCGAGGAATGCGGATGATGCGGGGAGACCTGCTGCTGCAGCGCTGAGGTCGCCTTGGGATCGGCCTTCAGCGCAGTGACCGGATTGACCCAGTCGAGTGCATGCAGGTGGTAGAAATGCACCAGATGGTCATGGCACTGCAGCGACAGCTGCATGATATTGCGGATGCAGTTGGCGTTCTCCGGGATGTTGATGCCGAGCGCGTCCTCGACGCAGCGCACCGAGGTCAGGGCATGAGTGCCGGTGCAGACGCCGCAGATGCGCTGCACGAAGGCCCAGGCATCGCGCGGGTCACGCCCCTTGAGGATGACCTCGAGCCCGCGCCAGATAGTGCCGCTGGACACCGCGTTGGTAATGACGTTGTTCTCGTCGATGTTGACCTCGGCGCGCATATGACCCTCGATGCGGGTGACCGGGTCAACCACCACGCGCTGACCGGCATCGTTCAGGGTGAAACCGTTGGGTGTCGTCGTGATGCTCATTTGTTCTGGTCTCCTTTATGCTGTGCGCGTTTGATGGCGGATACGCCCGCATGCGCCGCCGCAGCCACACCGACGACCGCCGCCACGGTGCCGCCTATCTTGTCGGCGTTCGCCTCGATACCGAATTGATTGATGCTGGTGAGGCGGTTGTAGAAACCACCCTTGTCCCAGAAACCGTCCTCGGAGCAGCCAATGCAGGGATGGCCAGCCTGGATCGGGAACGACAGTCCGCCGTTCCAGCGGATCGTCGAGCAGGCGTTATAGGTCGTCGGTCCCTTGCAACCCATCTTGTAGAGGCAGTAGCCCTTGCGAGCGGATTCGTCGTCGAAGGCCTCGACGAACTGTCCGGCATCGAAATGCGGCCGGCGGTAGCACTTGTCGTGAATGCGCTGGCTGTAGAACATCAGCGGCCGCCCCTGGCGATCCAGCGACGGCAACCTGCCGAAGGTCAGGATGTAGGTCACCACCCCGGTCATGACCTCCGCGATGGGCGGGCAGCCGGGCACCTTGATGATCGGTGCGTTGCCGATATCCGGGACCTTGTGGATCGGGGTGGCCTGGGTCGGGTTGGGTTTTGCCGCCTGGACGCAGCCCCAGGACGCACATGACCCCCAGGAGATAATGGCCATGGCGTCTTTCGCGGCCTTTCTCAACTGTTCGGTGTAGGGCTTGCCGGCGATGATGCAGGACATGCCGCCGGTCTTGCCCTCGTCCAGACCGGGATTGCCCTCGCAAGCGAGAATGTACTGCCCCTTGTGCTGCTCGATCACCTCGTCGACGATCTGCTCGGCCTGATGTCCCGCCGCCGCCATGATGGTGTCATCGTAGTCCAGCGAGATCATCGACAGGATGACATCCTTGGCCAGCGGATGCGCCGAGCGGATAAAGGACTCCGAGCAACAGGTGCACTCCAGTCCATGCAGCCAGAGCACCGGAATGCGCGGTTTGTTTTCCATGGCATGCGCGATCTTCGGCGCGAAGCTCGGCCCCAGCCCCATCGCGGCGGCCGTCAGGCTGCAGAATTTCAGAAAGCTGCGGCGCGTAATACCCTGGCGGCGCATCACATCATAGAAGGTTTCAATCATGTCCGGACTCCTCCAGTTTCTTGGCCGATGCGTTTCATCACATCTTGCCAAGCACCTTTGCAATGGCCGTGCCATTCGCAAGAATCCTTGGTTATTAGCCAGTTAGGCCAGGGGACTGTTTTGAGGAAAGTACGAACCGGAAACAAAAGTGTTGGTATCAGTTACCAACTGGAAAGTGAACTGCCATTACCGAGATTCAAGTGAAGTCCGAAAAATTATGATTTTTCGTAGAAGCGGGTTTGCCCGCGAACGCCATGGTTGATTATCGAGTGCGGCACGGGAGAACCGGCGGTCACGACCGAATCACCGATACAGCAGCACCGCTTCCCGTTCCGCCAGCCAGGCCGCCTCGTCCGTACCGGCCAGGAGTTCCAGCTCATCCGGCGTGGCCGGGGAGTCGTCCGCCCACTGGCACAGCAGCTTGCTTCCATTGTTCAGGCGATGGCCCGGCGGTGAGCGTGTCAACGTCAAGCCCAGTCGACCAGTCCGAAATAAGCCGTGCCCAGCACCACCAGCCCGAACGCTATCCGGTACCAGGCGAAGACGGTAAAGTCGTGACGCGAGATGTAGTGCAGCAGGCCGCGCACCGCGAACAGGGCGCTGATGAAGGCCGCCACGAAGCCGATGGCGAACACCCACAGGTCATGGAATTGCAGCAGGTCGCGGTGCTTGTAGACGTCATAGATGGTGGCGGCGAACATGGTCGGTATGGCCAGGAAGAAGGAAAACTCGGTCGCCGCCTTGCGTGAGAGGCCGAATAACAGGCCGCCGATGATAGTCGCGCCGGAACGCGACGTTCCGGGGATCAGCGCCAGGGCCTGCGCGCAGCCAACCTTGAACGCATCGCGTAATCTCATATCGTCCACCCGTTCCACCACGATGCGATGTTCGCGTCGCTCGGCCCACAGGATCAGCAGGCCGCCGATGATGAACGCCAGCGCCACCGGCACCGGTTTGAACAGGTGTTCCTTGATCGTCTTGATGAACAGCATGCCGAGGATCGCTGCCGGGAGGAAGGCAACGATCAGGTTCACCGTGAAACGCTGGGCGTCCCGCTGCCGTGGCAGGTTGCGCACCACGTCGAACAGCTTGTTGCGATACACCCAGCACACCGCGAGGATGGCGCCCAGTTGGATAACGATCTCGAACACCTTGCCGGTTTCGTCATTGAAGTTCAGCAGATCGCCCACCAGGATCAGGTGACCGGTACTGGAGATCGGCAGGAATTCCGTGATGCCCTCGACAATACCGAGAACCAGTGCTTTCAGCAAAAGAACGATGTCCATAACGCGGCCTCTGATCAAGACCGCAGGACTATAGCAAAAAACGCCGACGGAACACGCGGCGAGCTGTACATTGCGTTCGAGAAGGCATACTACTGGCCGGCAGTGCGAACCGCGGCCCCGCAATCCCGAAGCTGACACGGATGGCTAATCCCGTAAGACGCATTCAACCATGTTCAAACGAATCAAACAGCGTCACGTCGGTTTTCCCTCCACACCCCACTGAGCCTTGAACGCCTGCAGGGTGACACGGTCCATCAACAGGGAGCGCACCACGGGAGGGTAGCCATACAGTTGATCGGGGATGGCAAAGCCTGCGCAGATTCGGGCGAAGCCCGGAAACACCGCCAATGCACGATTAACCGCCACCAGATTCTCATCATTTAGTCGACCAGTCGCCTGCCCGATTTTTTCGCGGGAAATCGTCTGCGCCTTGTCTACTATAAGATCTGACCCGAACTTGGCATGATGCAACAGTGCCGCAACCGCCTCACCGATACAGCAGCACCGCTTCCCGTTCCGCCAGCCAGGCTGCCTCGTCCGTTGCGGCCAGCGTCTCCAGGTCGCCCGGCATGGCCTCGGAGTCGTCCACCCACTGGCGCAGCAGCTCGCTGCCATTGATCAGGTCGATGGCCAGGCGGTCGAGTTCGTACTCGTAGGGGAAGTCCCGCCAGAGTTCATAGTCCGGGCGCTGCCGGCGCAGTGACTTGAAAGCCAGGGCCATCAGCCGCCAGGGACGGAAAGCCCCGTGGTCATAGGCGCCATCCTCCACGTGGATCTGCACCCCGGCGCACAGCGCGCCCGCGTGCTTGTGGAAAGTGGGTTCGAACCAGCATTCCCGCAGCCGGCAGCCCTTGAGCCAGTGAGGCGCGATGCGCTGCATCTCCGAGAGCAGCTTGCGGGGTTCCAGGTCCGGGGCCCCGAACAGTTCCAGCGGCCGGGTGGTGCCGCGTCCCTCGGACAGGGTGGTGCCCTCCAGCATGACCGTGCCGGCATAGCAGCGCGCCATCCAGAGACCGGACGCGTTGGGACTGGGGTTGACCCAGCAGCGCTCGTCCAGGGGCCAGCCGTAGCCCGGCCCGGCCCCGGGCAACCAGCCATCGAGGGTGACCACCTCGCAGTCCACATTCAGGTTCAGGGTGTGCACGAACCACATGGCCAGTTCGCCCAGGGTCAGGCCGTGGCGCATGGGCAGCGGACCCGCACCCACGAAGCTCTCCCAGCCCGGGCGCAGGACCAGGCCCTCCACCGGGCGGCCCACCGGGTTCGGCCGATCCAGCACCACCACGCGCTTCCCGAACTGCGCCGCCGCCTCCAGCACATAGCGCAGCGTGGTCATGAAGGTGTAGATGCGGCAACCCAGATCCTGCAGATCCACCAGCAGCACGTCGAAACTGTCCATCATCGCCGGCGTCGGCCGGCGCACCGTGCCGTACAGGCTGAACACCGGAATGCCGAGCAGCGGGTCAATGAAGTCCGGCGACTCCATCATGTTGTCCTGCTTGTCACCGCGCAGGCCGTGCTGGGGACCGAAGGCGGC
>JBAVKA010000280.1:0-5295 GCA_049688075.1 Gammaproteobacteria bacterium | reverse complement strand
GCGTCGGAACGGGGTTCTTCTTCAAAGACCGGTGGCAGATCAAGACGTCCAGGCTGCTGCACTTCGGTCTCGCCGCTGCTCGAAAGCACCAGACGCTCGACGAGGGGATAGGCGAGCCACACCAGTATGCCCGCCAGCAGCACCAGGATGACGTTGCGTGTCATTCTTGCCGAGGGCAGTGGCAACATTGGCGCCTTGCGGCGCGGTCCTATCACCGACAGGGGCGGCGGATTCGGTCGTCCCTGCGCACTGTAGCGGCTTACGATATCGTCCGCCGGCAATCCCAGCAGACGCGCGTAACTGCGCAGGTAACCCTGTACGAAGATCGGTTCCGGCAATGCCGCCTGGTCGTCGTTTTCCATGGCGGTGACGATACGCGTATCGAGATGCAATTCCTTCGCCACCTGCTCGATCTTGAGGTTGTGCTGAATGCGCGCCGTACGCAACATGGAGCCTGGCGAGCCCCCGCCTTCCGATGCCCGGCTGATGTCCGCGTCACTGCTGGCCACGATGTTCATTCTCCCACTCCCGCAGGTTCGCCGCCTCCACGGTATTGGGGAAATTATTCTTGAGTTTCAGTGCGTAGTTACCCGCCGCGCTTGAATCCCCGAGTGCGCTCTCGATGCGCACGCCGAGCCACAGGCTCTCCGCACCGGGGGCTGACACGCCATCGAAACGCTGGATATAGGCGCGCGCAGCCAGGTATTTGCCCTGCTTGAACATGAGGTCGGCCATCTGCAGCAAGGCGTAGGGGAAATTCTTGTCGTGTTCCAGGGCCTTGCGGAAATAGTCCTCCGCCTGTTTGGCATCAGGGATTTTGCCGGCACAGATGCCGGCATTCGTGAGGGATGCCGCGAGGCCGGTATAGAGCGGATCGCTGGCCGCAATTTTAAACTGCTCCAGCGCCTGGGTATATTCACCGTGACGGCACAGGTACTGGCCATAGTTGTTATGCGTCTGCGGATCCTTCGGTGACAATCGCAGTGCTGTCTTGAAATGCTTTTCCGCGAGATCATTTTCCCCGATGTTTTCATAAAGCAGCGCAAGCGTGCCATTGGCAGTGGCCGAATTCGGGTCCGCTTCCAGCGCTTTGTGTAATTTCACGAGCGCCGTTTCATAGTCGCCCTGGCGCATGTAGGCGATGCCCAGTTGTATGTTGGTGTCTGCGATGCGTCTGTCCTGCTGATTCTCACTGCCGGTCGGAAAGGTGCTGCAGGCGGCGAGGGCCAACACCAGGATTGCCGCTGACGCCCTGTAGAAATAACGTTTCATGCCTGTGTCCTCGGCTGCGTTGCCATTGTGCGGGCACGACGCTGCGTCCGGTCCTGAAAGCGTCCGGCCAGCTGGCCGCAGGCCGCGTCAATGTCGTCACCACGCGTCTTGCGGGTAATCGTGACGATTCCCGCCCGGTTGAGCAGGGCGAAAAACCGTTCCATGGTCGCCGGCGGGCTGCACCGGTAGCGGGTATTCGGAAAGGGATTGAAAGGTATCAGATTGATCTTCGCCGGCACCCCCTCCAGCAGACGCACCAGCCGGCGCGCATGGGCATCGGAGTCATTGATCCCGGCGAGCAGCACGTATTCGAAGGTGACGCGGCGGCGGCTGTCCTCCCCTACATACTCACGGCAGGCGGCCAGAAGTTCACCGATCGGGTATTTACGATTCAGGGGCACCAGTTCGTTGCGCAGCAGGTCATCCGGCGCGTGCAGGGAGACGGCCAGGCTGACATTGCAGTCCTGGCGCAGCCGGCGGATGGCCGGAACGATACCGGCGGTGCTGAGGGTAACGCGGCGCTTCGACAGGCCGTAGCCGAAATCGTCCAGCATCACCTGCATGGCGCGCACCACATTTTCGTAATTGAGCAGCGGTTCACCCATACCCATCATGACCACGTTGGAGATCCGGCGGAGACCGTCGGGCCGGTTTCCGAGGGCATTCGCCGCCTGCCATACCTGTGCGATGATTTCGCCGCTGCTCAGATTGCGGTTGAAACCCTGCTGCGCGGTGGAGCAGAAGCTGCAATTGAGCATGCAACCGACCTGCGAGGAGACGCACAGGGTGCCCCGACCGTCTTCCGGGATGAAAACGGTTTCGATGCAGTTGCCGTCCGCCAGGCGCAGCAGCCATTTGCGGGAACCGTCATCGGAACACTGGTCAGCGACGATCTCCGGCAGACGGATTTCCGCAACATCACGCAGGCCGGCGCGCAGCCCCTTGCCGAGGTCGGTCATGGCCTCGAAGTCGGCCACGCAGCGGCCATGGATCCATTTCATGAGCTGCCCGGCGCGGAAACCTTTCTCGCCCTGAGCGATGAAGAACGCTTCCAGTTCCTGGCGATTCAGATCCAGAAGATTGATTTTCTGCCCATGCGGCATGAGAGGGTTCATGGCGGGAGGGTTATCCGCGGGCGCAGCCTAGCGGGTCCTCGGACAGAGGCCGCCATCGCCGAAGAAGTACGCGATTTCCTGTTTCGCGGTATCGGGTCCGTCGGACCCGTGCACGGCATTTTCATCCACGGTGATGGCAAAGTCCGCGCGGATCGTGCCCGGGGCGGCTTCGCTGGGATTGGTCGCACCCATCAGCTCGCGGTTTTTGTTGATCGCATTCTCGCCCTCGAGCACCTGCACGATCACCGGTCCGGAGGTCATGAATTCCACCAGGTCCTTGTAGAACGGACGTTCCCGATGCACGGCATAGAACCCCTCGGCCTGTTCCTTGCCCAGCTGCATCATGCGCGCGGCGATGATGCGCAGGCCGTTCTTCTCGAAACGGCTGTAGATTTCGCCGATGATATTCTTTGCCACTGCGTCCGGTTTGATTATGGACAAGGTCCGTTCGATTGCCATGCAACACTCCGTCTGTCTGTCTGCTTTACAAGAAACCCTTATTAAAACGGGAAGTTAGTGTATATAGATAAGCGCGTAGTTTAACGCCGATGTCGGCAGCCAGGCAATGCCGACCTGCCGGTTCTGAACGTCTCCCGCGAAACCGGCCCCGGCACGGGAAACTGGCGGAAACAAGGCCGGGTAATATACAAGGTAAGAGCGGACAAGGGAACGCCGCCCGGGCTATGGAAGCGGAATAACGGCGACGGACGGCTGTTTACTGAAAGACGTAGGCGGCGCCGGAGCCGCTCTGGCTGTTGTCGAGGGCATCGCCATCGACGCCGCTTGCCTTGCTGTCTTCCCCCGGCGCTCCTGCGGCCAGCGTGTCACCGGACAGGGCGACGCTGTAACCGAAAAAGTCCCCCTTATCGGTGACGGCCGCCTTGATGTAGTCCTGCTGCGACCACACCGTGCCGCTGCGGGTAAAGAGGTAGACGGCTCCGCTGTCCGTGAGCCCGTCGTTGCCCGGATCGCCGCCAACACCGGTGGCGCTGCTGTCTTCCCGGGGAGCTCCCACGGCCAGGATATCGCCGGTCAGGGCGAGGCCCCAGCCGAACTGATCGGCTTCGCCGGCATTGGACGCCTTGATGTAGGCCTGCTGCGACCACGCCGTGCCGCTGCGGGTGAACACGTACACGGCGCCGGTAAACGGGGCGCTGTCATCGTTCTGGTTGCCGTTGATGCCGCTGGCGCTGCTGGCTTCGCCCGCGGCCCCAACCGCCAGGGTCTCGCCGAAAAGGGCGAGACTCCAGCCGAAGACATCGTTGCTGCCGGTATTCGAGGCCTTGATATACGCCTGCTGTGTCCATGCCGCGCCGCTGCGGGTGAACATGTACACGGCGCCGGCATTGACCAGAGTGTTGTCGTCCTGGTCGCCGTCGACGCCGGTTGCATTGCTTGCTTCCCGGTCGGCGCCCACGGCAAGCGTGTCGCCGGAGAGCGCGACGGAATAACCGAAGCTGTCGTCGCTGTCAGGATTGGAGGCCTTGAAATACGCCTGCTGCGTCCACATCGTACCGCTGCGGGTGAATACATAGGCTGCACCGGCGTTGGACAGGCTGTTGTTGGTCTGACTGCTCCCGTCGCTGGCCTCCCCCGTCGCCCCCACCGCGAGCGTATCGCCGGAAAGGGCGACGCTCCAGCCGAATGCGTCACCACTCCCGGTATTGGAGGCTTTGATATAGGCCTGCTGCGACCACACCGCGCCGCTGCGGGTGAATACATAGACGGCGCCGGCCTCGGTCAGGCTGTTGTCGCTCTTGTCAGCGTCGATGCCGGTCGCGTTGCTCTCTTCCCGATAGGCCCCTACGGCGAGTGTATCGCCGGACAGGGCGAGACTGTAACCGAAGCGGTCGCCGCTGCCGGTATTGGAAGCCTTTATATAGGCCTGCTGTGACCACACCGTGCCATTGCGGATGAACACATACACGGCGCCGCTATCGACCATGCTGTTGTCGTTCTCGTCGCCGTCGATGCCGGTCGCGTTGCTGTCTTCCCGGTAGGCCCCCACGGCCAGCGTATCGCCGGAGAGGGCGACACTGTTTCCGAATTGATCAGCATCCCCGGTATTGGAGGCCTTGATATAGGCCTGCTGGGCAAATTCACTGGCGGACTCCCGTGTCACGGTAACGGTATAGGTGCTTGTGGTCACCCCGTCTTCCGCGGTCACCATGACCGTAAGGGTGTTCTCACCGACGGCCAGCAGAATCGGTGCGCTGGCGCTGCCCGATCCGACATCCACTCCGTTTACACTCACCGTGGCGACAGGAACCGTCGCGGTCGGCGTGACTGTTGTCGCCATCGTGAGAAAACCCGCCGTTGCGGTATAAACAAACTGGTCGGACTGAAACATCTGGTCCAGAGCGCCGGCCGAGAGGTCGAGATCGGCAAGCGTGGCGACAGCGCTCGGAGATTCCCGTGTCACGGTAACGGTATAGGTGCTTGTAGTCACCCCGTCTTCCGCGGTCACGATGACCGTAAGGGTGTTCTCACCGACGGCCAGCAGAATCGGTACGCTGGCGCTGCCCGATGTGACGGCAACGCCGTTCACACTCACCGTGGCGGCAGGATCCGTCGCGGTCGGCGTGACCGTCGTCGCCATCGAGAGATACCCGACCGTTGCGGAATAGACAAACTGGCCAGACTTGAACACCTGGTCAAGAGCGCCGGCCGAGAGGTCGAGATCGGCAAGCGTGGCGACAGCGCTCGGAGATTCCCGGGTGACGGTAACGGTATAGGTGCTTGTAGTCACCCCGTCTTCCGCGGTCACGATGACCGTAAGGGTGTTCTCACCGACGGCCAGCAGAATCGGTGCGCTGGCGCTGCCCGATGTGACGGCAACGCCGTTCACACTCACCGTGGCGGCAGGATCCGTCACGGTCGGCGTGACCGTCGTCGCCGTCGAGAGATA
>JBAVKA010000279.1:0-19268 GCA_049688075.1 Gammaproteobacteria bacterium | reverse complement strand
CCCGCTCCTACGCTATATTCAAATCGAATCACTGCTGTTTGTTAACACTGATTGAGTTGTCTGTAAGGCCATGAATATAAGTTGTTATTCGAGAGATTGATACCCGCTGGACATGAATGCTATGTGCCGCGAATACACAGAGCGTCCCTTCTCCCTCCGGGAGAAGGCCAGGATGAGGGGATATGAAATCATGCAGTTATCTTGTTTTTATCCCCTCACCCTAACCCTCTCCCGGAGGGAGAGGGAATTAATGGGACAGTGAAATCGAATAATTCGAGGGGCTCTAAACTTCAGTCGAGGATACGATGATGGCGAACATGGAAGAGATTGAATTGCAGAAGCTTCGCAAGGCGCTGGACCGGGACGTTGCGTCGCTGGTTGATAAGTACCTGAAGGCGATGGAATGGGATATCCCGGAAGCCGACGAGGGCAGGGCGCGGCGATTGATACTGGACGAAATCAGGCAGGCGCTCGATCACATGGAGAACCCGGCCTGAAACGAATGGCGCTTGCGTGAGATCTATTCCTGCATAACAGGAAAACATACGAAAGACACGGTTGCGCCAGTGTATGGCCCGAGGTTACCCGGCTGCTTCCGTGGCCAGTCAGATGCCCCGGCAGGCTGCTCGCGGACACGGGGAAATCGGGCCGCGTTGCTCAGGCATTGCTTGCGACTTCCTTCGGCACGAAATCCCTGGCCACCCGCTTGGCCAGCGTGTAGATGCGCCGCAGATGCTCCAGCAGTTCCATCTCCAGCTGGACCAGTTTCAGGTGCTGTGGTTCCTGCACCCCAATGCGCTCCGACTGGTGCCGCAGTGCCTCATCGGCCAGGCGCCGGATCTCGTCTTTCTGGGCCATGACCCCGGCTGCCGCGGTTTCGTCAGTTTCACAGATCGCCTTGATGACTCCGTTGACCGCCAGGATGACCTGGCTGGCAAACTCGCGTAATAACAGACGGGTCGTATCGCTCGGGTGAAGCTTCTGGTCGAGGAATTCCCTGCCGGTGCTGACCAGCTCGTCCTCGATGACATCGGCCAGACTTTCCAGGTTGATGGTGGCGCTCATCAGCCGCTGGAACTCATCACTCTGTTGGTCGGTCAATGGCTGCTGGCGCACCTCGCTGAGGTAGGCGAGGATCGCGTCGTTGAGGACATCGACCTTGTCATCCAGCATCACCACTTCGTCGAACTTGTGCTTGTTCTGCTCGATGAAGCCCTCGTCGAGGCGGGAGATCATCTCGGAGATGGCCTCGCCCATATGACCGATTTCAAAGCGAACCCGCTCCAGCGCCATGGTCGGAACCGTGATCATTTCGACATCCAGGTATTTGGGCCGTACGATGACTTTTTCTTCAGCCTCGGGCTTGTCGGGTACCAGCCGCTCGACCAGGCGCGCGAAAACATTGGTGAAGCCGAGAAACAGCAGCGTATTGGCGACGTTGAACACGGTATGTGCATTGGCGATCTGGCGTGGTACCTCGGCCGCCATGCGCGCCTTGCCGGTGAGTTCGGGCGCTGCGGGCGAGATGGCAGCGACGAAATCCGCAAGCTGCGGTATGAACAGGACCCAGATCAGCACACCGGCAACATTGAACACGATATGCACCACGGCCGCGCGCACCGCGTCGGTGGGCTTGCCGATCGCCGCCAGCAGGGCCGTGACGCAGGTGCCGATGTTGGCACCGAAGGCCAGCGCAATGCCGGCGGGCAGGGTGATCAGGCCGCCGGCCGCCATGACGATGGCAATACCCGTGGTGGCAGCGGAGGACTGTACCAGTCCGGTGAACACAGCCCCCACGAGGATACCCAGCAGCGGGTTCTCCATACGCGCCATCAGGTCGATGAACGGCTGATAGGTTCGCAACGGCGCCATGCCTTGCCCCATCACGCCCATGCCGTAAAACACCAGCCCCAGTCCCATGATCATCGCCCCGTAGTGACGGACCTTTTCCTGCTTGCCGGCGAACAGCATAAAGAACCCGGCAGCCACCATGATGAGGGCATACTGGGTCACGTTGAACGCAACGATCTGCGCCGTGAAGGTGCTGCCGATATTGGACCCCATGATGATGCCGACGGACTGCGAGAGCGTCATGAACCCGGCCGAGATGAAGCCGACCACCAGCACGGTGGTTACCGAGGAGGAGTTGAGCACCGCGGTGACTAACGCGCCGGTGAGCGCGCCCATGAAGCGGTTCCTGGTCAGCCGCGCCAGCACATCCTTCAGGGTCTCGCCGGCAGCCGCCTTCAGCCCTTCCGACATCTGCTCCATCCCGTACAGGAACATGGCCAGGCCGCCAAACAGACCCATCAGCAGGGTGAGCCAGTCGATCGACAGTGTATCGTCAGTCGCGGCAAGGGACGGAAGCGCGGCAAGCACCATGAGGACGGCCGTTACCAGCAAGCCGGTGCCGCTGGCGTTCCGCGTAAATAGCAGTCTGAACCGTTTCATACGATGATCCTCAAAGTGTCGATGTTGATCCCCTGCGGGAGCGGGCTAGCTTGTGCCCGGTGGTGTTACGGTTGCCGCGAAGCGGATTTTGCACAGCCTACGGCTTCGCGGGCAAGGCCGTTTCTACGGGTTGTATACGCCCTGTGCAACCTGCCTTGCGATACAGCCCTGCCGGGCTTCAGGCAGCAGCCTTCTTGTGGTGTACAACAGCGGCACCACCACCAGGTCAGCAGGGTGGCGAACATAAGACCGGCCATGATGTGACCGCCATGGCCACGAAGAAGGCATTTTGCCGGTCAGAACGACGGTCAACCGCAGCCGCTGGTTAACCCGAGGGGGGGATGCGTCTGGACGAAAAGTTTGTTTGTCCTGACTGGACAGCGCACTGCGACAGCGATCCCGCTCAACGACTGCACGCGGGATTTATTGTGTGCCATCCGTCCGGCAGTCAGGTAACATAAACGGAATATAAGGCAGGCAAGACAGAGGGTTACCATCCATGCGCAGGCAACATTCCAGGCTCTCTCTTTCACGGCGCTCGCTGCTGCCAGGTCTGGTCGTGATCTGCATGGGGTTGTTTGCCGGCGGCTGCGAGAAGCCACCGGCCGAACAGCCGGCCGTGGTACGTCCGGTCAAAATTCTCACCATTCAGGCAGGTGGATCAACCGGGCAGCGTGAATATCCGGCCACCATCAAGGCCACCCAGCATGCCGACATGGGTTTCGAGGTAGCGGGGCGGATGGAGGAATTTCTGGTCAATGAAGGCCAGCTGGTCAAGAAGGGCGACCTGCTGGCGCTTCTCGATGACCGCGACTACCAGTACGACCTGGAAAAGGCCCGCGCCAACCAGCGCAAGGCGCTGGCCGACCTCAACCGCAGCCTGTCGATCTACAGACAGGACAAGGGCGCCATATCCAGGGGTGCCATAGACAGCGACCGGCGCGCCAAAGAAGTGACTGACGCCGCTGTGCAACAGGCGGAAAAAGCCGTCGAGGACACCCTGCTGCGGGCACCCTTTGACGGCTACGTGGCACGCAAGCTGGTGGAGGATTTCGCCAACGTGCAGGCCAAGGAGCCGGTACTGATCCTGCAGGATATATCAGAGCTCGAGGTCGAGGTGAGCGTGCCCGAGCGTGATATGGTCGGGCGTGAGCGCACGAATGATCTGGACGCACTGACCGCCAGGTTGAAACCCGAAGTCAGCATCACCTCGATTCCGGGGCGCAGTTTCCCGGCGCGGATCAAGGAATTCGCCACCACTGCAGATCCCGATACGCGCACGTTTCAGGTTTCGCTGATATTCGATCCGCCTGACGACATGTCGATTCTTCCGGGTATGACCGCGCGGGTGCGCGTACGGGTAGCGAACGGCGAGGGTATTCGCGTCCCGGTGTCCGCGGTCGTCTCCAATACGCAGTATCAGGCCATCGTGTGGAAAGTCGACCCGGCCACCATGACGGTCACGCCGGTCCGTGTCGAAATGGGCGACATGCAGGGTAACGAGGTGGAAATCAGTGGTGGCCTGCAGAACGGCGACATGATCGCCGTGTCCGGCCTGGATTATTTGCAGGACGGTATGCAGGTGCGGCGTTTCGGCGACTGAGGAGAGCGGGAGCTTCGACATGAACATCGCGGCATTCGCCCTCCGCAATCGCGTCACAACCCTGGTTCTGACCGTCATGCTGGTGATTGGCGGGATCAATGCCTATAACCACCTGTCTCGGCTCGAGGACCCGGAATTCACCATCAAGGAAGCGCTGGTTGTCACGCCCTACCCGGGCGCGTCCGCCACCGAGGTGGAGACGGAAGTCAGCGACAAGATCGAACTGGCGGTACAGCAGCTCGGCCAGCTGATGGAAGTCGAGTCGCGCTCGGTGCGGGGCTTGTCCACGGTCACGGTGCGCATCAAGAAAAAGTACCGCCGCGAGCAGCTGCCGCAGATCTGGGACGAATTGCGCCGCAAGGTGGGGGATGTGCAGAACCAGCTGCCGCCCGGCGCGGGACCCTCCGTGGTCAACGATGACTATGGCGACGTCTGGGGCCTGTTCGTGGCCCTGTACGGCCCGGAGTACAGTTATGCCGAGCTCAAGGAAACCGCCAAGCTGATACGCCGCGAACTGTCGCTGGTCAAGGATGTGGCCAAGGTGGAACTGTGGGGCCAGCGTACCGAGGCGGTTTACGTGGTACCCGACCGCGACCGTATGTCGCAGCTGGGCGTACAACCCGCGCAGATCAGCCGCAATCTGCGGGACAAGAATATCGTAGTGGATGCCGGGCGCGCCGAGGTCGGTTCCGAGTTTATCGCCATCAGCCCCACCGGCACCTTCCGCTCGGTGCAGGATTTCGAAAACCTGCTGATCAGCGGCGAGGGTAGCGATCGACAGATCTACCTGCGTGACGTGGCGCGCGTCGAGCGCGGCTATATCGACCCCCAGGACCGGATATTGCGCTACGACGGCAACCTGGCGATCGGCCTCGGCGTCTCCAACGTCAGTGGCGGCAACGTCGTGACCATGGGCGAGGCCATTGCCGCACGCATGCACGAGCTTGAGACGGAGATTCCGCTCGGCATCGAGTTCGGCCTGATCTCGGTACAGTCGCAGGCGGTCGTTACCGCCATCGACGGCTTCCTCAACAGCCTGATGCAGGCTGTGGTCATCGTGGTGGTGGTGCTGCTGATTTTCATGGGGCTGCGCAGCGGTCTGATCATCGGCTTCATTCTGGCGCTCACCATTATCGGTACCTTCATTTTCATGGGCGCCTGGAATGTGGCCCTGGAACGCATTTCCCTGGGGGCGCTGATCATCGCACTGGGCATGCTGGTGGACAACGCCATCGTGGTGGTGGACGGTATGCTGGTGCGCATCTCCCAGGGCGACAAGCCCGAGGACGCGGCACAAAGCGTGGTCGCCCAGACCGCCTTGCCGCTGCTCGGCGCCACCGCGGTTGCCATCATGGCGTTCGGCGCCATCGGCCTTTCCGACGACTCCACCGGTGAGTTCTGCAAGTCGCTGTTCCAGGTGGTGCTGATTTCGCTGTCATTGAGTTGGGTCACAGCGGTGACGGTAACGCCGTTGCTCTGCGTCATGTTCCTGAAGCCACCGCAACAGACGCCGGGGCAGGAACCTGCCGACCCCTATGCCGGCGGCCTGTACCGCGTCTATCGCGGCCTGCTGCACGGTGCCATCCGTATGCGATGGGTCACTGTGGCAATGGTGCTGGTGGCCTTTGGCGTCTCTCTGTGGGGTTTCCGCTACGTCGATCAGAGTTTCTTCCCCAACTCCACGCGCCCCCAGTTCATGGTCGATTTCTGGATGCCGCAGGGCACCGACATCGACACAACGCTGCAGGCAGCCGAATCCGTGGAGCAGTACCTGCTCGGTGTCGACGGTGTCAGCCACGTCACCACCCTGACCGGCGCGGGCGGCCTGCGCTTTTTGCTGACGTATGCGCCGGAGAAGGTCAACAGTGCCTATGTCCAGTTTCTGGTGGATGTGGATGATTACCGCAGCATCGACGCGTTGATTCCGCGTATCGAGCAGCACCTGGCGGACAACTATCCGAATGCGCTGGCTTACGGCAAGACGTTCCTGCTGGGGCCCGGCGAAGGCGGCAAGATCCAGATTCGTTTCAGCGGGCCGGATCGCAGTGTACTGCGGGAACTCGCCGCGCAGGCGGCAACCATACTGCGCGCTGACGGCGATGCCAAAGCCATCCGCACCGACTGGCGCGAACCGGTGAAAGTCATCGAGCCGGTGCTGGCCGATGCCGAGGCCAACCTGGCCGGCATCACCCGCCAGGATATCGCTGAAACCATTCGCGCCGGCTTCGAGGGGGAAACCACGGGTGTGTACCGGGAAGGCGACGAGTTGCTGCCGATCGTTGTGCGCGCCGCGGAGGCGGAACGCAGTGATATAGGCAGTATTCAGAACCTGCAGGTCTGGGCGCCGGCGGCGAGCCAGTATGTCCCGTTGCGCCAGGTGGTATCGGACTTCGATACGGTGTTCCAGGATGCCATTCTGCAGCGCCTGAACCGCAAACTGACCATCACTGTGCATGCCGATCCCGTCGCGGGCCAGGCCAGTACACTGCTGGAGCGTATTCGACCACAGGTGGAGGCATTACATCGTGATCCCGATTATGATCTGCAGTGGTGGGGTGAGTACAAGAGTTCCCGGGAAGGCCAGCAGGGGATTGCCGCCAGCGTGCCGTTTTTCTTCGTCTCCATGGTGCTGATCGTTATTGCCCTGTTCAATGCACTGCGCCAGCCGTTGATCATCTGGCTGACCGTGCCGCTGGCGCTGATAGGTGTCACCGCCGGTTTGCTGATCACCAGGCAACCCTTCGGCTTCATGGCACTGCTCGGCTTCATGAGCCTTTCGGGCATGCTGATCAAGAATGCAGTGGTGCTGATCGATGAAATCGAGTTGCAGAAGAAAAGCGACAAGCGACTGTTCGACGCCATTATCGATTCCGGCGTCAGTCGCTTGCGCCCGGTCAGCATGGCGGCGCTGACCACGGCCCTGGGTCTGATCCCGCTGTTGCTGGACGCGTTTTTCGTGTCCATGGCGGTGACCATCATTTTCGGCCTGATGGTCGCCACCGTGCTCACCATGGTGGTGGTTCCGGTGCTGTACGCGATTTTCTTTCGGGTGTCCAACCCCGGCCCAGGCGAGACAACGACATCCTGAGGAAACACGGGGCCGACCGGGAGCGTCGCCAGGTCGAAATCAGTGCCTGATTGAGCGTGGTGTATATTCGGCGTCCGTTACATTTTCGAGGATTCCGCTTGTCGAGAAGGGGCCAGATGTGTCATTAGCAAAGTTGTTTATCCGCATTGTGCTGCCCGCCAGCATGGCGATGTTGTCCGCCTGTACCACCCTGGGGCCCGACTTCCGGACCCCGCCCGCCGACCTGGAAGCGACCTGGGGCGAAAAGACGCATGCGCTCAGCACTGGCAAGCTGGCCGGCGACTGGTGGTCGGTGTTCAATGACCCGGTACTTGACCGACTGGTGCAACTGGCCACTGAACAAAACCTGCCGCTGCAGATTGCCGGGCTGCGCATCTTCGAGGCGCGTGCCGCGCTGGGCATCGCCATCGGTGAGCAATATCCGCAGAACCAGCAACTCAACGGCAATCTGACCAGAGTCGGTCTGAGCGAAAATTCGCCCAATTTTTCCAAAGCCTTCACCGACGACAGCTATGCCCAGGCAGGTGTCGGGCTGGACGCTGCCTGGGAACTGGATTTCTGGGGGCGTTTCCGACGCGGTGTCGAGTCGGCCAGTGCCAGCCTGGGTGCGTCGATTGCCGACTATGATAATGCCCTGGTATCGCTGACGGCGGAAGTGGCACGGACCTATGTCGGGCTGCGGGTGCTGGAGGAGCGGCTGGCAATTGCGAAGGACAATGCGGCTACGCAGAGGCGCAGTTACGAGATCGCTGACGTGCGCTACAGGAACGGCATTGTCAGCGAACTGGATCCGTCACAGGCCCTGAGCCTCCTCAAATCGACGGAATCCACGGTCCCGAAGCTGGGAAGCCGGATACGACAGTCCAAACACGCACTCAGCATTCTGCTGGGTATGCCGCCCGGTAACCTGCAGGACGTGCTGCAAGGTACCGGCACCGTTCCCCGGCCCCCGGAGGCTCTACAGATCGGCGTACCCGCCGACCTGCTGCGCCGACGGCCTGATATCCGGCGTGCCGAACTGGAGGCCGCAGCGCAGAGTGCGCTCATCGGGGTGGCCAAAACGGATCTGTATCCGCGTTTTGCCCTGGTGGGTTCCATTGGCGTGGTGAGCTCCGACACCAACCAGAGTGATCTCGGTGATTTGTTTGACGCCGACAGCATCGCGTACAACTTCGGTCCCTCGGCGTCCTGGAATGTTTTCAATTACGGCCGGCTGAAGAACCGGGTGCGCGTGCAGGACGCCCGCCTGGAGGAATTGATCGTCAACTACCAGAACACGGTGCTGCAGGCCGCACGCGAGGTGGAAGACGGTCTCAGCAGCTACTTCGGCAGCCGCAAGCAAAGTGCGTACCTGGCGGACAGCGTCAAGGCTGCGCAGCGCTCTGTTGATCTGGCGCTGTTGCAATACCGGGAGGGCAAGGTTGACTACCAGCGGGTGCTCGATACCCAGCAGACCAGGTTGCGATTGCAGGATAGCTATACCACGGTTCGCGGCGAGGCGCTCGATGGTTTGATCGCGGTGTACAAGGCGCTGGGCGGCGGCTGGGGAATCCGTGCCGACAAGCCGTTTGTCCCCGAGGCTCGCCAGCGGCAGATGAGCGAACGTACCGACTGGGGGCATCTGCTCGACGCGGGCGCACCGTCAGAGCTGCCCGCGCCACCAAAGACGGGAACGGCTCAGCCTGTCCTCAATTCGCCGCAGTGGTAGCGGGCATGCAGCCCGGACCCGACGGGGCTTGTTTCCTGTTCTATGGCGATATTTTTTGACGTATGTTCGTGTCCTGTCTGATCGGCGGCATCACGGTGGTTCCATTTTCCGGGTCCCGTATCGACACGTGTAGCAACAGGTGCCGCGCGTTCTCCAATAAATATTGATCTCCATCAGAGACAGGATGGATGCCGGGTGGGCTGTCAGCCGGTCTGGACAGCCGTTTGCCGCCGGTAATCGTTCACGACATCCGCCAGGGTTTCGTAGAAGGCATCCTCACCGAAAAGCTGGCCGAGTTGGTAACGACTCTGCGCTTTGACATCCTCCTTGACCTGCGCGACGACCAGCCGTACTCCTTTCTCCTTCAACACGGGGAAAATCGACCGCAGCGTCTCTGCCGCCGAATAGTCGACATCATCGACCGCCGAGGCATCGATGCAGAACCAGCGCAGTGGCGGCTGCGCACTGTTAACGAGTTCGGTGACTTCCTCCGAGAGTAACTGAACATTCGCATAGTACATGCTGTGGGTGAACCGGTAGATGAGCAGTCCGGGTGCGGCCTGGGCGCCGCTCGTCACCGGCATGGTGCGCCAGCGCCAGAAACCCCGCAGCCATGAAGTCAAGCACTGCAGCGAGCGCCACGTATTCCTCGGAACCGGTGGCTGCGACGCCCGCAAGCGCGGCGGCGAGAATGGCCGCCGTCGCCGAATCGGCGCCGACCACCAGGTGCCGGGAGGAGCCGAATACGGCAAACAGCACCATGGGAATGAGGATGGTGTACAGGCCCGTGATCACCGGCGTGCCGGAGATCCTGGTGTAGCCCATCACTTCGGGGATGGCAAGCGCCGCCAGCGTGATGCCGGCAATGATCTCGGCCGGGATCTGGACTCGCGTGATCGGCAGAATGCCCTGCAATAACGGCAGGCGGAAAACTCTGGACATGTAGTCTGTCGATCCCGTCGCATTCTTTCGGGACTCAGCCATTAAAGAGCCCTCCGAGCTATTAACCTGCTGGTAACTTTCAGGGACGTGCGCGCAGCTCGATGATCTCCATGCGATGGTTGGTGTTCGGGTGTTCTTTCGAGGGACCCGAGGTTAACAAAGCCGTCTCGCCATGGAGCGGGTGCTGCCGATGATAATCCCTCACGAAGGCACCCCAGTCATCCGCGTCCCTGGCAAGCTTCACCGCATGGACGCCGGATGAAAACTGAAGGTTCTGACAGGTTCTTTCTTCCGGGCTGAGTGCGATCATCCACACCGGCGGGCGGAAGCGCCCGATGCTGCGCGCGGTCGCACCGCTGCGGGTCGGCACGAAAACCGCTGCCGGCGTGACGTACTGAAGGCTTGCCTCGACCGCCAGCGCAATGAGATGGCCAGGCTGCAGGCGCTCCCTGAGATCGATGTCGGGGAATAACTCCCGAACGCCGAGCTGGCGCCGACGAGGTTCTGTAGCGGCAGCGATGCCGGCAAGGGTCGCAACGGCTTCCACGGGGAACTTGCCCATCGCCGACTCGCCGGACAGCATGACGCAATCGGTGCCATCGAGTATGGCATTGGCGACATCGGTGGCCTCGGCGCGGGTGGGACGACGGTTGCTGGTCATCGATTCGAGCATCTGCGTGGCGGTGATGACCGGTTTCGCCTGCCGGTTTGCGCGCCGTATCAGGTCTTTCTGCACCACGGCGATCCGTTCGATGGGGACTTCCACCCCCAGGTCGCCACGCGCGATCATGATGCCGTCGGCCGCTTCGATAATCTCGTCGATAACCTCCATCGCGCTGGATCGCTCGATTTTGGCGATAACAAATGGCTGATGGCCCAGCTCGGCGGCGGCCTGCCGTACGGCGACAATATCGGCGGCATTCTGGACGAAGGACTGACTCACGGCATCGACACCCTGGGCGAGCGCGAACACCAGGCAGTCACGGTCCCGTTCGGTGAATGCACTCATACCGAGGTCGATTCCCGGCAGGTTCAGACCCTTCCTGGAGCGCAATTCGCCGCCGGCAACAACCCGGCAAACCACGTCGCTATCCCGTACCTCGGCGACAAGAAGCTCTATGTATCCGTCATTCAGGAATAACCGGTCGCCCGGCTTGACCGACTGGGGCAGGCGCTCGAACGTAACCGATGTCCGTTGTCCGTCGCCGACCATCTGTTCCGTGGTCAGTGTGAACCGCTCCCCCGGGAGCAACTCGACGGGTTCCGCAGCGAGATCGCCGATGCGGATCTTGGGACCCGGCAGGTCTGCCATGATAGCGACGCGTCTGCCGGTGGCGGTGGCCGCGCTGCGGATATTCCCGATGAGTTTCTTATGGTAGTCGAAGTCGCCGTGGGAAAAGTTGAGACGTGCGACAGTCATCCCGCCGAGCATCAGATCCTGCAGTATAGCCGGCGATTCGGAGGACGGTCCGATGGTGCAGACGATTCGGGTTTTATGACCGGGCAGTGTCATGACACGCACTCATGGAAGCGATTTAGAGTCCACCGGCACGCCGGTTACGGTGTGGCGGGCTGATGACCGGGCGTTGTCTGCACAGCGGCGGGCTGCGTGGGCCTGGGAAAATCGAGCAGCGTCTGGATGTCCTGCTTCGCCGGCGGGAAATCAACAGTGTTGGCGGTGTCCTCGGCCTGCACGATCCAGCCGCCACCCATGGCCTTGTAGGTGTTGACCAGCGAACCGTAGACATCACCCTGTATGCTCACGTACTGCAACTGGGCATCGAACAGGGTGCGCTGCGCGTCGAGCACATCGATGTAGGAGGTGTAGCCTTCGTTGTAACGCAGAATTGCCAGTCGCGCATAGTCGGCGAGCGCGGCGACACGTCGGCCCTCCACGACCAGCTGTTCGCGCGATTTCTGCACGCTCACCAGCGCGTCGTCCACATCGCGGAAAGCGCCCTGAACCGTCTGCAGATAGCCGACCAGGGTCTGGCGCTGCACCGCCTCGCTGGCACGCAGTTCCGCCGAGATCCGGCCGCCGCTGAAGATCGGACCGACCGCGGAACCACCGAGGCTCCACACGTTCGCCGAGTTCTGCAGCAGGTCGGAGAGCGACTCGCTGGCATAACCGAACAGCCCCGTCAGCGAGATGGTGGGAAAATACTGCGCCCGGGCCACGCCGATGCGGGCATTGGCGGCGATCAGATTCTGCTCGGCGGCGCTGATATCGGGTCGCCGATCGAGGAGGGTAGACGGCACACCCTCCGGGACCGGCGGCAGGACCAGCGCATCGATGCTCTTGCCGCGCGGGATGGAACGGGGGTTGCTGCCGAGCAATATCGATAAGGCGTTTTCGGTGAGCGCGATCTGGCGTTCGATCGGCGGAATGGCCGCCGCCGCCTGTTCATACTCGGTGCGCACCATGGCCACCTCGAGGTCGGAGACCACGCCCCCTTTTCGCTTGAGTTCGAACAACCGCAGGGCCTCGGCGCGCGTGGCCAGCGTTTCCTTTGCGATCTCAAGCTGGCGATCATACTGACGCAGGTTGACGTAGGAGGTCGCCACCGCGCTCACCAGCGACAGGATCACCGCGCGGCGGTTCTCCTCCTGCGCCAGCAGCTCGGCGCGCGCCGCCTCGGTGGCGTTGCGGATACGGCCCCACAGATCGAGTTCCCAGCCCAGGGTCGCGCCGGCGGTGTAGTTGTTGTACTTGCGCTCGTTGACGGCCCCGCCGCCGTAGACTTCGCGCGAGACGCGGTTGCGGGTGGCCTCGCCGTCATAGCCGATCTGCGGGAAGTAGCCGGCGCGGAAGATATCCACGCGCGCGGCGAACTCCTCCACCCGGGCGGCCGCGATGCGCACGTCCTTGTTCTCTTTCAGCGCGGTATCGATCAGTTGATTCAGCACCGCGTCGTTGAACAGTTTCCACCAGCGGGTGTTGGCCGTGTCCGCGGCGTTCTTATAGTCGACGCGCCAGGCATCGGGGTTGTCGGTCGGCGGGCGCTCGTAGGTCGGCGCCAGCGAACAACCGGTCAGTGCAAGCAACAGCGCGAGTATCCATCCGGCACCACGCATCTCAATCGTCCCCCTGGCGGGTCACCGGGGCGTGGAGTGCGTCTGGCGTGACAGCCCCGCCAGCCGTCTTCCCGGTCTGTTCCGCGCCGGCTGCCGTTTCATTCCCGGACGACTTCTTACCCAGCCGCTCCAGCACCAGGAAAAACATCGGCACGAAAAAGATGGCAATGGCGGTGGCGCCGAGCATGCCCCCGATGACGCCGGTGCCGATGGAGTGACGGCTGTTGGCCGACGCCCCGGTGGCGATGGCGAGCGGGACGACGCCGAGGATGAAGGCGAAGGAGGTCATCAGGATCGGACGGAAGCGCAGCCGCGCCGCCTCGACTGCCGATTCGTACAGCGGCTTGCCCTGCTTGTGCAGATCCACGGCGAATTCCACGATCAGAATGGCGTTCTTGGCCGCCAGTGCGATCAGGGTGAGCAACCCGATCTGGAAATATACGTCGTTGGGTATGCCGCGCAGTACGATGGCAAGCAGGGCGCCCAGCAGGGCGAACGGCACCGCCATAATGACGCCGAAGGGCAGGGACCAGCTCTCGTACTGGGCGGCGAGGATCAGGAACACGAAGATTAACCCGAAGATGAACGCAATCGACGAGGTACCTCCGGCCAGCTTTTCCTCGCGCGCCTCACCGGCCCATTCGAAGCCATAATCACCCGGCAACTCCTCCTCGGCGATCTGTTGTATGATATCCAGCGCCTGACCCGAACTCACGCCGGCGGCCGGACCGCCCGTGATCTTGGCCGCCGGAAAGTTGTTGAAACGGGTCACGAGGTCCGGACCCGTCGCCCAGCGGGTTTTCACCAGGGCCGACAGCGGCACCATGCTGTCTGACTTGCTGCGTACGTAGATCTGGTCGATATCGCCCGGCTCCAGCCGGTACTCGGGCTCGGCCTGAAGGATGACCTGCCAGAGGCGCGAGTTCTTGGGGAACTGGTTGACGTAGAGCGAGCCGAACAGGGTCTGCAAGGTGTCGTACACATCAGACACCGGCACACCCATGGTCTCGGCCTTGTCACGATCGAGGTCGGTGAGGAGTTGCCGGTTTTCGGCGCTGACCGTTGCGCTGACGCGCGCGAGCCGCGGGTTCTGCTTTGCTTTCGCGACGATACGCTGTACATGGTCGACCAGCTGGGCATAGTCACCGCCGCCGCGCTGCTGGACCCACATCTCGAAGCCTGCCGTGACGCCCAGCCCCGGGATTGCCGGCGGGTTGAGCGGTAGCACCAGTCCCTCCTTGATGCCGGTAAAGTGTTTTGTGGCAGCTTCGATGAGGGCGGGCGCTGACAGATCGGGCGCGGTGCGTTCCTCGAAATCCTTCAGGGAGACGAACAGCAATCCGCGGTTGGTCTTGTTCTGCTGGTCAATCAGGCTGTAGCCGTCGACCTGGGTCACATTGGCCACCGCCGGGCTTTGCATCATGAACTGTGCAGCCTGTTTGCCCACCGCTTCGGTTCGATCCAGGCTGGCGGCATCGGGCAGGAAATAGGGCACGAACAAATAACCCTGGTCTTCCTGGGGCACAAAGGCGCTCGGCCAGACCGAGAACAACCAGCCAGCGGCGACGATCACGGCGGCGAAGGCGCCAAAGGCCAGCACCGTATGGCGCATGATCCACTCGGTACCGGCGACATAGGCGTTGGTGACGCGCGTCAGTATGCTCTCGAACCACTTGAAGAAACCATGCTTCTCGCCATGGCCGGGTTTGAGCAGGATCGCGGCGAGCGCCGGCGACAGGGTGAGGGCCACCAGTCCGGAGAACACCACGGAAATGGCGATGGTCACCGCAAACTGCTTGTAAAGCTGCCCGGTCATGCCACCGAGGAAGGCTACCGGCACGAACACCGCACAGAGCACCAGCACGATGGCGATGACCGGGCCGCTGACCTCTTCCATGGCGCGCTTGGCGGCCTCCTTGGGGGAGAGGCCGTACTCGGTCATGTTGCGCTCGGTGTTCTCGATCACCACGATGGCGTCGTCCACCACGATGCCGATGGCGAGAATCATACCGAACAGGGTCAGCATGTTGACGGAAAAACCGAAGGCCAGCATGCCGATCATGGCGCCGAGGATGGAGACCGGCACGGCCAGCGTCGGGATGATGGTGAGCCGCAGACTCTGCAGAAACACAAACACCACCAGCACCACCAGCACCACGGCCTCGAAGAAGGTATGCACCACTGCTTCGATGGATGACTTGACGAACTTGGTGGTGTCCAGCGCCACATCATAGGTGATTCCGTCGGGGAAGCTTTTCGACAGTGTGTCGAGCGTCGCGTAGACCTGCTTCGCGACCTCCAGGGCGTTGGCACCGGGCTGCTGGTAGACCACGATGAGGGTCGCGTTCTTCCCCTGGTAGCGGGAGCGGATGGAGTAGTCCTTGCGGCCGAGGTCGGCGCGCCCGACATTCTTGATGCGGGTAATGGCCGCGCCCTCCTGTTCGGCGCGCAGGATGATGTTCTCGAACTGCCCGGGCTCGGTGAGCAGCCCCGGCGTGGTCACCGGGAAGGTCTGCGGCACCGGTTCGGGCGTCGGCGACTGGCCGATGCGGCCCACCGCGAACTGCTGGTTCTGCGTGCGCACGGCATTGGCCACGTCGGTGGCCGTAATGCCGAGCTGTGCCATGCGATCCGGACGCAGCCAGAGGCGCATGGCGTAGTCCGGTACCCCGAAGATCGACGCCTGGTTGGCACCGTTGATGCGCTTGATGGCGTCCAGCACGTTGATGTTTGCGTAGTTCGCGATGTAGTCCGGATCATAGCGACCATCAGGCGAATACAGCGCGATGACGAGCATGAAGCTCTGGGTGGTTTTCTTGACGATGACGCCCTGGGAGGTCACCGCCGAGGGCAGCTGGGGCGTGGCCCACTGTACCCGGTTCTGCACATCCACCTGCGCGAGCTGTGGATCGGTGCCGATGTCGAAGTAGACGTTGAGGGTGTAATTGCCGGTCGAGGAGCTGGTCGACTGCATGTAGATCATGTGGTCCGCGCCGTTGACCTGCTGCTCGATGGGCGCGCCGACGTTCTGCGCCACCGTCTGGGCATCGGCGCCCGGATAGGTCCCTGTCACCTGGATCTGCACCGGCGTGATGTTCGGAAACTGGGAGATGGGCAGGCTGAACATCGCGGCCGCGCCGGCGATGACGATGATCAACGACACGACTATCGCGAAAATCGGTCGGTCGATGAAAAAATGGGAGAACATCGGCGGTGATTCCGCGGCTAGTCCTGACCGGCTGGCGCGCTTTCTGGCGGAACGTTGCCGTTCTCGCCGGCGCCGCTTGCGGCGATCCTGACCGGCACCCCTTTTGCCAGACGAATGATGCCGTCGGTGATCACCCGGTCGCCGGCCGAGAGTCCCTTGAAGATGAACCAGTTGTCACCCTGCCAGTCGCCGACCTCGACAGGTCGCGTCTGCGCCTTGCCGTCCTTGTCCACGACCCAGACGAAGAATCCCGCAGCGCCCTGCAGCACGGCGGTTTGCGGCACCAGGATCGCATCGGGACGGATCGCGCCTTTCACTTGCACGCGCACGAATTGCCCAGGTCGCAGCATGCCATCAGGGTTATCGAAGGTCGCGCGAATCAGGAAGGTGCCGGTCTCGGAGCTGTAGTTCGCGTCCCGGAAAAAGATCCTGCCGTTCTCCGGATAGATCGAACCGTCGGCGAGCACGATGTCAACCACGAACGCGTCGTTCTCCGGGAACAGCAGCCGCCCACTCTTGCGCTGTTCCTGTAACTTCAGCATTTCGTCCTCGGAGATACTGAAATCCACCCACATGGGGTCGAGCTGGGCGACGTAGGTGAGCGGGCCGCTTAGCTGGTTGATGTAGGCGCCGTTCTGAATGCGCGTATAGCTGGAGACGCCGGTCACCGGCGCGTTGATCGTCGTGTAGCCCAGGTTGAGCTGCGCCGTGTCAACCTCCGCTTTGGCCATCTCCACGGAGGCGGCCGCGGAGTTCACCCGGCCCAGCGCGTCATCCAGGTCCTTCTTGCTCACGGCATTGGCTTCCGCGAGCGGCTTGATCCGCTTCAGGTTGGCCTGCGCAGTCCACAGCCTGGCCTGCTGTTCCGCCAGCGCGCCCTTCGCCGCGGCGAGCTGCGCCTCGAAGGGCTTGGGGTCCATCTGGAACATGACCTGACCCAGCTTGACGAGGCTGCCCTCGGTGTACAGCCGTTCGTTCAGGAAACCGTCTACGCGGGCCCGCACCTCCACCTGCTGGGAACTGGCGGTGCTGCCGACGAACTCGAAGGTGACGGGCGTGTCGCCCGGCTGGACCTCGATGACGCTCACCTCGGGCGGTGGAGGCGCCGGCGTTTCCGGTTTGCCGCAGCCGGCAAGGAGCAGGGCAAGAGTGGCCAGAATTCCAGCACCCTGCAGTGCTTCACGTAAGCGTCGGGGGGTAAAAACCAGGCGTTGTGTCACTGGGCAGTCTCGGTTTTTCGTTATTTAACTGGTAATGACGTCGACTCGCGGCCAGACAGCTGGCCGTCGCCCAGTATATAGGAATGACCCCAAAAGCGTAATGCTCGATTAACGTCACATCACTGCTGTCCCATAAATTCCCTCTCCCACCGGGAGTACCCAAACAGAGGGCATAAAAGGGTTAGGGTGAGGGGATCAAAACAAGATAACTGCCATATTTCAAATCCCCTCATCCTGGCCTTCTCCCGGAGGGAGAAGGGATTCCCTGCGGCGGGAGGAGCGGCGACCGTCGCCAGCGAAGCTCAGTAGTTAGCCGGGATAAAACGTCGTCCCTTGAGCGCTGCCTCGTCGTCATACTTGTCCTTTGAATTGCGCCGGCCCAGTTTTACCTCCTCGAGCTGCGGGTCCTTGTAGGGTATCAGGCTGAGCAGGTGGGAAATGCAGTTCAGGCGGGCGCGTTTCTTGTCGTCCGATTGCACGATGTACCACGGTGCATACTCCGTGTCGGTGGCCGCCAACATGGCGTCCCGCGCGCGGGAATACTCATACCAGCGCTTGTACGACTCGGTGTCCATCGGACTCAGTTTCCAGGTCTTGCGCGTATCATGGATGCGGTCCCTGAAGCGGCGTTCCTGCTCTTTCATGCCGACATCGATCCAGTACTTGACCAGCAGGATGCCGCCATCGGTGATAGCCTTCTCAATGATGGGGACATAGTGCAGAAATCCCAGGTACTGCTCCTCGGTGCAGAAGCCCATCACCCGTTCCACACCGGCGCGGTTGTACCAGCTGCGGTCGAACAGCACGATCTCGCCGGCTGCCGGAAAGTGGGCGATGTAGCGTTGTAGATACATCTGGGATTTCTCGCGCTCGGAGGGCGTCGGCAACGCAACGACCTGGAAGACACGGTGGCTGACCCGTTCGGTGATGCGCTTGATGATGCCGCCCTTGCCGGCCGCATCGCGGCCTTCGAACACGACGATGACCCGCAGACCTTTCTCCTTCACCCAGTACTGGAGCTTGACCAGCTCGCCCTGCAGCCGCTCCAGTTCCTTGTTGAATACCTTGTTGGAGAGCTTCTGCGGTTTCTCATCGGTGGGCGTTTCCAGCTGGTCGCCCTGCGCCAGACTTGTCTCCTTATTGTCTTTCTTGTCTTTCTTGTCTTTCTTTGATTTTCGTGCCATTGCCCACCTCTCTAGCTAGTATGTAAAGCCGTCCGGTGTCTGCTGGCAGGAACCCAGGCATCCTGACCGTCAGGCTCCTGCCAGCTGCCTGAGCATAGCAGAAACGGCTCCCTTCACAATGTTGATTGGCAGTGCGAACGCGCTTCAAGTAAATTGATCTGCCCTTTATAAGGACCCGGACAGGCACATGCTGCATTTACTCAGTTCATTGTTCAGACCTGCCGCGGGCGAGGTCGGCGACCTGGACAAGGCCCTGATCGAGGCAGCGACCGAACGCGCCATCGACGCTACCGACCCGCGCCTGCGCGCGCTCGGCAATTACCGCAAGCGGCTGCGCGAGCCGGTCGAACAGGCGGCGCGCCATATCATCGCCCTTGTCGACAGCCAGCCGGCAGCGATGGAAATCTCCCGGCGTAGCTACGGCACCGACCCGCGCCTGCGCGCCTTTTTCGTTTCCGCCGAGCACCTGCAGGAAGTCCTGGGGGGTATGAAGACCGTGAGGGACTACCTGCAGGGGATCTCCGGCCCCTTGCCCGATGCGATCTTCGGTCTGCTCAGCCTGGCCTGGAAGGAGCGCACGGTGCTGGGCACGGAACAGCATGGCGAAATAGTGCGCCGCGATGTCAAGCAGGTGGCTGTCAGCTTCTTCGATCACCGCTTTGGCGCGCCGGCCGGCAGCGAGGCCGATTTTCGCTGGGAACTGAAAAAACGCGGTTATGACTATCTGCTCGAAGTCGCCCTGAAAACCATTATCTCGACCCGCAGCAAACGCCAGGATCTGAAACGCGA